>VBOT01000008.1:608-23112 GCA_005893225.1 Candidatus Eiseniibacteriota bacterium | reverse complement strand
GGAAACGCGGTATCCTCGTTCCGGCATCCCCGCCACACTTTCCCTAAGGAGGGGCCATGTTAGGGACTCGGATTCCAGGCTCTTTCACCCGGCCGCCCCTTCACTCCTGGGCTGCAGCCGCCCTTCTGGTGGCTTGGAGCTCAATTTGTGCCACGGCCGATCGAGCCCCGGCACCGCGGGAGGCGTCTTCCTCGGCGCTGCGGAACGCGTCTCGGGGGACGGCCCCGGGCGCCCACCGCCCGGGCGTCTCGGCGTCCGAGCGCGCCGCCAGCAAGCACCCGAGCCGCCACGCGTCTGCCTCGGGGAACCGGTCCGCCCTCACGGACCCGCCGCCCTCCGACCCGGTGGCGGCGCTCGAGGTCTGGCCCGACTTTCCGCCGGGGATCGATCGAGCACCGGCGGGAGCGGGCGGCATGCTGGCCGCCATCGACCCGGAGACCGGCAGGCTGACGAGGCCCACTCCCGAACAAGTCCAGCGCTTGAGCCGGGAGGCGGCGCCGTCCCTCTCGCAGCGCTTCGACGACCTGCCGGTGTTTCGCCTCCCCGATGGAGCCTTGATGGTCCACCTCGAGGGACGCTTCCAGCAGTACGTGGTGGCGCGCGTCGACCGCGCCGGCAAGGTCCACCTGGACTGCGTCGAGAGCCCCGATCTCGAGCGGGCGACCGCGGCACCGGCAGCCAAGCCGGTGGAGGAGTGAGCCATGACGATCCGATCCAACCACAGGTCGAGTCGTGCGGCCGCCGCCCTCTTCCTCGCCGCCTTCGTCGCCACCCCCGGCGCCGCGCGCGCCTCCACCGTCACCATCGTCAACCAGGACGGACCGGGCGAGGGATTCAACGACCCGACCTCCAGGGCGCCGATCGGAGGCAACAGCGGGACCACGCTGGGCCAGCAGCGCCTCATCGTGTTCCAGACCGCGGCCAACATCTGGGGCAGCATTCTCCCCAGCAACGTGGTGATCCGCGTCCAGGCCCAGTTCAACCCACTGGCCTGCGACACCAACGGCGCCGTGCTGGGGAGCGCTGGGCCGGTCACGGTGATCGCGAATTTCTCCGGCGCCCCGCTGTCGAACCACTGGTACCACATCGCGCTCGCCAACCGGCTGGCCGGATCCGACCTCGACCCCACCAGGAACGACATCTCGGCCCAGTTCAACTTGAGCCTCGATAACAACACCTGCCTCGGCACCTCCGGCTGGTACTACGGACTCGACCACAACGAGGGCAGCGACATCGACCTCCTCGCGGTGGTGCTGCACGAGATCGGTCACGGCCTCGGCTTCAGCACCCTGATCAGCCCCTCCACCGGCCAGCTCCTGAACGGCAAGCCCGACGCGTTCTCGCACTTCATCCTCGACAACAGCACCGGGCTCACCTGGGATCAGATGACCAGCGGGCAGCGGGCCGCCTCGGCCGTCAACACCGGCCACCTGGTGTGGAGCGGCGCGGCCGTCACGAATGAGTCGTCCATCTTCCTCGGGCCCAAGCCGATCGTGCGGGTCAACTCGCCGCCGGCGATCGCGGGCGACCTCGCGTTCGGGACGGCGTCGTTCGGACCCGCGCTCTCGCAGCCCGGCGTGACCGGCGGCGTCGTGCTGGTGAACGACGGCGTCGGCACCACCACCGATGCCTGCAGCGCGATCGTGAACGCCGCCCAGGTGAGCGGCCACATCGCGCTGGTCGATCGCGGCACCTGCACCTTCGTCAGCAAGGCGCAGGCGGCGCAGGCGGCCGGCGCCATCGGCGTGGTGATTGCCAACAACGTCTCGGGGTCGCCTCCGGCGATGGGGGGCGACGATCCCGGGATCACCATCCCGGTGGTGAGCGTCACGCAGCAGGAAGGCACCAACATCAAGAACCAGCTCGGATCCGGCGTGAACATGACGCTCGGCGTCGATCCGAACCAGCACGCCGGGGCGGACGCCGCGAATCGGGTGCAGCTCTACGCGCCCAGTCCGGTCGAGTCGGGATCGTCGGTCTCCCACTGGGACGTCTCGGCGTTTCCGGATCTGCTGCTGGAGCCGTTCATCACCCCCGACCTCACGAACAGCGTCGACCTCACGCGCTACGCGTTCCAGGACCTCGGCTGGTACACGCCCACGACCTCTGTCGGGCCAACCGGCGTGACGGCGCTGCGCCTCGCCAGCAGCCCGAACCCCTTCGCCCACGCCACCGCGATCCGATTCGACCTGCCCGGCCGGGAGCCGGTGGAGCTCTCGGTGCTCGACCCGTCAGGACGGCGGGTGAGGAGGCTTTACCGCGGGACCCTGGATGGCGGGGCGCACACCGCGACCTGGGATGGGGAAGACGAGGCCGGCCGGCGTGTCGCAGCGGGGGTCTACCTCTCTTACCTCAAGGCCGGCGCGCTGTCGAGCACCCAGCGCCTGGTGCTGCTCAAGTAGCAAGACGGGGCGCCGCAACCCCCTATCGATGGAGCCCCGGATGCGACGCCCGGGGCTCCATCACAGGGCTCAGCGACTCGTGCCGTTGGACCGCGTTCGCTCGGTGGGCCGCGGCTCGAGGCTCGCGATCGTGAGCAACGCCGTCGGGGGAGGCGCCGCGCGCTGCTCGGCGGGCGCCGCGGACCCTTCGCGCCGATACTCCGTCAGGCGCTCCCAGTGCCGGGGCCGCTCCGCCTGCAGCCAGCGCTCGAGCTCATCGGCGTCGTGGAACCACGCCCGGACGTCCCCGAGCGGCAGGCGCCGCTCGCAGGTGCGCGGATCGTAATCGCGACACAGCACCGGGTGGCGGCCGTAAATGGAGCATCGTCCCTCGGTGCTCAGCCGATTACACACCGTCTCGAAATGCAGGAACCAGCGCTCGGGCTTCTCGACGTAGAGGTTCACGCCGCGGTGGTGGAGCGCCCAGATCCACTGGTCGTACTCCCACGCGGCGCGCGGGGCGTCGATCTCGACGGTGATGTAGGTGCAGCACTTGACGCAGCCGCTGCACAGGTCGACATTCTCGACGGCCGTGAGCTCGCGGGCCGCGCGCGAATCCTCACCCGCCGAGCTCTTCGTGTCGCCGGCGGATCCCATCCCACTCTTCGCCTTCACGGGGAGCAACCTACCATGAAGATGGCACGCTGCGCCTAGCGTGCCGCCGCGCGGGCGGCTCGCCGGAGCTCGGGATCGGCCGTCGCCGCCGCGAAGCGCGCCGCGGCGCGCTCGAGCGCCGGGTGCCTGGGTCCCGCGGCCCCATCGAGGGCCAGCCACGTGAGTCGCTCGAGCGCTCGGGGCTCGAGCGCGCGGTCGAGGATCGCTGCCAGGGTCTCAGCGGCCGCGGGCTCCCGCCCGAAGGTGCTCGGCGCCTTCCACAGAGCGCGCGCCGCCTGGGCTCGCACCGACTCGACCGGATCGGCCGCCAGCGCCTCGCTCAGACGCCGGCGCAAGCGGTCGCGCAGCGGGTGGTCTCGGAACCGGGACGGGTGCACCGGCGACGAGTGCTCGATGTCGGAGACGATCAGATTCTCGCCCAGCGCCAGGATCGCCTGCTCGCGGACCTGGGGATCGGGATCGCGGCTCAGCCCGAGGACGCTCTCGACCCCGGCCGGAGACCGGTAGCTCCACCTGAGGATCGCCCGCGCCTTGTCGCGCGCCGTTGCCAGCCGCTCGGTCCTCGGGCGGTCCGTCACGCGCGGACGCTCGATCAGGGGCAGGGCGGCGAGCGCCACCGCCAGCGCGACCGCGGCCAGCCGGAGCCCGCGAACCGGCCCCCACGGGACCGCGCGCAAGGCCCCGAGGGCGGCGCCCCAGAGCGGGAGCCACAGCCATCCGCCGCCGGCCAGGAAGCGCCGGAAGCCCTCGCCGCTCCCGGCGAACCCGCTCACCCGTCCGATCGCCTCGAGCAGGAATCCCACCGCCACGCACGCGAGCCCGCCCGAGAGCCCGCCCGCGATCACGACGCCGAGGAGCCGCGAGCCGAAGTCCGCGGCCAGCGAGCCCTCCACGTGCCGCTCCGCGGCGCGCCTCAAGAGTCGGCGCTCGTCGCCGCCTTCCACACCATGCTCACCGCGGCCAGGATGAGCGACGCCACGACGGCGGTGCCCACACCCGTCACCCTGAAGCCCGGCACGATGATCGAGGTGAGCCACAGCATCATGGCGTTCAGGACCAGCAGGAACAGGCCGAGGGTGAGGAGTGTGAACGGCAGGGTGAGGACGAAGAGCACCGGCTTCACCACCGTGTTCACCACCCCCAGCACCACGGCGGCGAAGATCGCGGGGATCCAGCCGTCGACCTTGAATCCCGGCATGATCTTCGACAGCCCCACCATCGCCACCGCCATCACCGCGAAGTACATCAGATGATTCATCGCGCGCCCTCCAGCACCTCGAGACAGTTCTCGTAACGGCCGAACGAGGGCATCAGGTAGACCCCGTTCGCCATGCTCTTGCACCGCGCGAGCAGGTCGCGCGCCAGCTCGACGCCGGCCGCCTGGCCCTCGTTGCCGGCCTCGTGCATGCGGGCCCGGACCCAGTCCGGCACGTGGATCCCGGGCACCTCGTTGTGGAGGAACTCGGCGTGGCGGAACGACTGGAGCGGGAGGATGCCGATCAGGATCGGGATGCGCGCGAGGCCGCTCAGGCGGTCGACGAACCGCTTCCAGCACTCGACGTCGTAGACCGGCTGAGTCATCACGAACTGGGGGCCGGCGTCGAGCTTGCGTCGGACGTACTCGAACTCGGCATCCAGGTTCTCGGCGGTCGGGTTCACGCCGCAGCCGAACGCGAAGCGCGTGACCGCGCCGATCGAGTTCCCCGCCAGGTCGGTTCCCTGGTTCATGCGCCGGCAGATGTTCATGAGCCCCACCGCGTCGGTGTCGAACACCGCGGTGGCGTCGGGATAGTCGCCCAGGCTCGGCGGGTCGCCCTTGAGGCACAGGATGTTGCGGATGCCGAGCGCGTGCGCCCCCAGGAGGTCGCTCTGGAGGCCCATCAGGTTCCGGTCGCGGGTGGTGTAGTGGAGGATGATCTCGAGCCGCGGGAAGTGGGTGTGGATCTGATAGGCGAGCGCCATCGCGCTCATGCGGATGCGGGCGAGCGGCGAGTCGGCGATGTTGACGGCGTCCACGTTCGCCTGCGCCATGAGGCGCGCCCCCTCCATGACCTTGCGGGTGTTGATGCCGCGCGGCGGGTCGATCTCCACGCTGACCACGAACTTCTCGCGCAGCTTACGCAGCAGCGAAGGCTCCTCGCGCTCGGCCGGGGGCGCCGCCACGGCCGGCTCCGGCTCGAGCACCCGCACCTCGGCGCCGGGCGCGAGCTTCTCCGCCGGAAGGTGGGACTCCAGCCGCTCGCGCATGGCGCGGATGTGGGCCGGTGTCGTCCCGCAGCAGCCGCCGACGATGCGGACGCCCAGCGCCACCGCCCGCGCGGCGAACTCGGCGAAGTAGTCGGGGCTCGCCAGGTAGAGGAAGCGGCCCTCGACGAACTGGGGCAGCCCGGCATTCGGCATGGCCGAGACCGGCGTGCCGTCGGCGGCGGCGATCAGCTCCTCGAGCACCTCGAGCGTCGGCTGCGGGCCGACGCCGCAGTTGATCCCCACCACGTCCGCCCCGGCTTGCTTGAGCGCTCGCACCACCAGCGACGGCGTGTGCGCGTAGAGCGTCTTGCCGTCGTCGCCGAAGGTCATCTGGGCGATGATCGGGATCCCGAGCGAGACCCGGCGCACCGCCCTCAGGGCGGCGAGGATCTCGTTCAGGTCCTGGAACGTCTCGAGGATGAAGCAGTCGCAGCCGCCTTCGAGGAGGCCCTCCGCCGTGGCCCGGAAGATCCCCTCCGCCTCCGCCGCCGAGATCTGCCCGAAAGGCTCGAGGGGCTTGCCGAGGGGACCGATCGCCCCGGCCACGAACGCGTCCACTCCCACGATCTCCCGCGCCGTGCGGGCGATCTTGACCCCCTGGCGCGCGATCGCCCGCACCTTCTCTTCCAATCCGTGAGGCGCCAGGCGCACCGCGTTGGCGCCAAAGGTGTTGGTCTCGATCAGCTCCGCCCCGGCAGCGAGGTAATCGCGATGGACGGACTCCACCTGGGTGGCCTTCGTGAGGTTGAGCGCGTCGAAGGATTCGCCGAAGCCGACGCCCTTCTGATACAGCACGGTGCCCATCGCGCCGTCGGCGAGGAGGGGGCCGCGGGCCAGTCGATCCAAGAATGGAGAGGGCATGAACGCCTGAATCTAAGCGGTCGATGGGGAGCGTTCAAGACCGCTCGCTGCGCCCATCTTGCCTCGCGCCCCACGCCGCGCGGCCGCTCCTTCCGTCTTGCCACGGTTTTTCCCCCGCCGCACCGCTGCTATATTCCGTTCCCGTGACTCCCCGTTCCGGCCTCGCGATTTCCCTCCTGACGTCGGTGGTCGCGTTGTCCTCAGGCCTTTCGGCCCCGGCACTCTCCGCTCCCGTTCCCACGCTCACTCCCGACCAGATCCCGGCGGGCTCCAAGGCGATCGTCAAGACGGTCTTCGAGGGCAGCAAGGTCGAGGAGTTCGAGGCCGAGATCGTGGGAGTGCTGCGTGGCGGGCGCACCGAGGGGGACCTGATCATCGGGCGCGCGACCTCGGAGCGCGTGGTGAAAAGCGGCATCGCCCAGGGAATGAGCGGCTCACCCGTCTATGTGGATGGAAAGCTCGTCGGCGCCCTGTCGTCGGGCTGGCCCTTCGCGCGCGAGCCGCTGTTCGGGATCACGCCGATCGGGGAGATGCTCGACGTGCTCGAGCGCCCGAGTCCTGCGCCGACCGGCGACACGCCGGGGCCGACCGGCATCGAGGCTACCGGTCTCAGCGCCGGCAGCCGATTCAGGGAGTTCCGGTGGGACGGCGAGGGCGAGTCGCCGCCGGGCGGCGTTTCTCCCGCCTCGACGCCGGCCGATGCGGCCGCTTCCGCCGCCGGGGGCGACCGCGGCCCGAGCACGGGTCTCACGTGGCTCGGGCTGCCCCTCTCGTGCGGCAGCCTCCACCCCGAGGCCATGGACCTGGCGCGGCGCATGCTCGCGACTCACGGGCTCGTACCGGTGCCCGGCGGGCGCGCGATCGGGAAAGGTCCGACCGGGGCGAGCCTCGAGCCCGGCTCGGCGGTGGCGGTGGAGCTGATGCGGGGAGACATCCAGATCGCCGCGATCGGGACGCTCACCTATCGCGACGGCGACCGGGTGCTGCTCTTCGGCCACCCGTTCTTCCAGTCCGGAGACGTGCGGCTGCCGCTCGCCACCGCCGAGATCGCCACCGTGGTCTCGAGCCAGCAGTTCTCGTTCAAGCTCGGAGTGCGCGGGCGCGAGGCCGGGGTGGTGACCCAGGACCGCCGGGCCGCGGTGGGGGGCGTGATCGGCGGCGCCCCGCGCCTGCTGCCCGTCACGGTCGAGATCAGGGGAGAGCGCCGCGAGCCACAGCGCTTCCACTTTGAGAGCATCGAGGACCGCACCCTGGCGCCCACGCTGGTGGCGATCGCCTCGATCAATAGCCTGCTCGAGTCGGGGGGTGTCGGCGCCAGCCAGACGCTGCGGTGGAGGATCGCGCTCTACCGGCACGGCACCGCGGCGCTGGTCCTCTCGGACGTGGCGGCGGGAGACGCACCCACCGTGGATCTGACCGCCGGCGTGGGAGCCCCGCTGCGCCTCCTCTTCAACAATCCCTACGCCCGGCTCTCGCTCGACAGCCTGGGCGTCTCGATCGATGTCGAGCCGGGGCGCCAGCAGTGGACGATCCGCCGGGCGCAGGTGCTGGACGCGGCCGTGCGCCCGGGCGGCCGGGTTCGCATCCAGTGCGAGGTGGAGCGCTGGCGCGGCGCGCGCGAGTCTCGTTCCATGACCCTCGACGTGCCGGAAGAGGCTCCCGACGGGCGTTACACGCTGTGGATCGGCGGCGGCAGCGAGCTGTCCCACTACGAGGCGACACGCTTGCCGGGGCGCTACCGCCCGACCTCGCTCGACGACGCCTGGTCCCGGCTGTCCTCGAGCCGCTCCTCCGACGGCCTCTACGCCGCGCTGTTCGCGCGCGCGCCCGAGGTGACGAGCGAGGGCCGTGACTACCCCGAGCTGCCGCTCTCGGCTCTTCCGCTGCTCACCAGCGAGCAGACCACCGGAGATCGGGCCCGGCGGGGCGATCTCGCCAAGCTCGCCGAGACCCGTCTCTCGATCGGCGGCGAGGTTCACGGCGAGCTCGCCGTCAATGTCGTGGTGGACAGCAACGCTCCATGAGGCCGCCAGGGATCACGGGGGAGCTCCTGGATCGAGTGAAGCTCCGGCGTTCGCCGCGCCGCGCTCTCCAGCCTCTCGCCCTGGCCGCGATCGTGTGCCTCGCCCCGGCAGTGCCACGAGCGGCCGCCGCCGCCGAGACCCAGTGGTGGATCACCGACAGCGTGGCCGATCACGCCAAGTCCGAGTCGCGCGGCGTGCTGGTGGGACCGAACGGCGTGCTCGAGCTCGGCCCGCGCGCGACCGTCACCCTGGCGGATAGCCTCACCACCATCTGGGCGGTGGCGGTGCTCAAGGACGGCTCGGTGGCGCTCGCCGGCGAGCACGGTCGCATCGACCGCTGGACCGAGGCGCGCGGGATCCGGCCGTGGGTGCGGCTCTCGGTCGGGCAGGTGCTGTCGCTCGCCCCGGACGGGGATGGACTGGTGGCGGGGACCGGGCCCGACGGGCGTCTCTATCGGGTCGGCGCCCGCGGCGACACCACGCTGATCGTCAGCACCGGTGAGCGATACGTGTGGGCCCTGGTTTCGGCGGGAAGCAATGCCTGGTACGCAGCCACGGGCACCCACGGCAAGCTGCTGCGCATCGAGGGCCGGCGATCGCGGGTGGTGCTCGACTCCGACGAGAGCAACCTGGTCTCGCTGATCCCGGACGGCAAGGGTGGCGTGTACACCGGAGGGGATTCCAAGGGGCGCGTGGTTCACGTCGGCGCCGACGGCAGGGCACGTACGGTCTTCGACGCTCCCGAATCGGAGGTCCGCGCCCTCGCCCTGGGTGGCGACGGCGCGCTCTACGCCGCCGCGCTCTCCGGCACCGCGGTCAGCACCGACGAGGGGGGAGAGGGAGAGGCCACGCCGACGAAGGCTCCGGTGAGCGGCGCCAAGGCGGTGGTCTATCGCATCGTTCCGGACAGCGTGTCGTCCACCTACTGGGTCTCGCCGCAGCCGCTGGTCTACGCGCTGGCCCGAACCTCGACGGGGATCCTGGCGGCGACCGGGAGTCGCGCCGGGCTCTTCCTGCTGGGTCAGCCCAACAGCGCCGTCCAGTGGCTGGCGGCGCCCCAGGGGCAGATCACCGCGCTCGCGGTCGAGAGCGGCGGCCGCGTGCTCGCCGCGACCTCGAACCCGGGCGCCCTCTGGAGCGTGGGCCCGGCGCGCTCGGAGCGCGGCGAGCTCCTCTCGCAGGGGTTCGACGCCAAGCGCATCGCCCGCTTCGGGCGAATCCGCTGGCGAGGCGATCTCGCCGGCGGCCGCATCGAGCTCCACACCCGCAGCGGAAACACCGACGCCCCCGATACCACGTGGAGCGAATGGGAGGGAGGCGTGGCGGGGGCCGACGGGATCAAGATCTCCTCCCCGCCCGCGCAGTACCTGCAATGGAGGATCACGCTGGCCGGCGGCAACCCGCGAATCGAATCGGTCGAGACGGCGTGGCGGGAACAGAACCTTCCACCCCGGGTCGAGGAGGTGGTCGTGGCTCCCCAGGGCCAGGGCTTCCGCGAGGGGGACCTGCTGCCGCGCAGCGAGCCCATCACCCAGAACCTGCCGGGAGGTCAGAAGGTCGAGTACTCGATCAATCCCGGCCCCACGCCGCGCATGTTGCGCGAGCTCCCGATGTGGGCTCGCGGCCTGAGGACGGTGCAGTGGAAGGGATCCGATACGAACGGCGACCCGCTCATCTACCGCGTGGACGTGCGCTCCGAGGCCGGCGGACCCTGGATCAAGGTGGCGGAGGATCTCGACCAGACATCGTTCACCTGGGACACGAACGCACTCTCCGACGGCCGCTACCGCCTGCGCGTCATCGCCTCCGACCGCTCGGGCAACGCGGTGGGAGAGGAGCGCACCGCCGAGGCGCTGAGCGAGCCGTTCACGCTAGACAACACGCCGCCCGCGATCCCGAGCCTCGAGGCTCGCGGCGAGCCGGCGCGGATCGACGTCCAGGGCCGCGCCGAGGACGGCCAGAGCCCGCTGTCCCGCATCGAGGTCTCGGTGGACGACAACGACTGGCGCACCATCACTCCCGACGGAGGACTGGCGGACGACCGCGAGCTGTCGTTCCACGCGCGCCTCGAGCCATCGACCGCGGGCGATCACACCGTGAGCGTCCGCGCCGTCGACCTGGCCGGCAACTCGACCATCCGCGCCGCGCGGGTGACGGTGCCGCGAGCGCGCTGAGCTCCGCCCCATGGGCATCGCGCCGCCACGCCTGAGCGTGATCGAGGGCGGCGGGCGGCCCCGGGCATTCCGGCAGGCACTCGAGTTCGCCTCCCTCGGCGCCGGGCTCACTTTCATCGCCGTGCTGCTGGGCCGGCTGCCGGCCTGGCTCCACAACCTGGGCGCGTTCCAGTCCCTGTTCGCGCTCGCGTTCGTCTTCTACGGTCTGGCGCTGCTCAGGCTCGAGCGCTACGCCGCGATCCCGCACGCCGCGCTCGGCGTGTTCGCGGTGGCGCTCTCGACCCGGATCGCGCTCCTCCCCGCAGCACCCTCGCTCTCGGGCGACATCTACCGCTACGTTTGGGAGGGCCGGGTGGTGGCTCACGGCGGGAACCCCTACCGGCAGAGCCCGCTCGATCCCGCGCTCGCTCCGCTCCGCGACCGGGAGATCTTTCCTCGCCTCAACCACAGGGAGCTCGCCACCATCTATCCGCCGCTCGCGGTCGGGGGCTTCGCGCTCCTCGCCCGGGTCGCGCCCAGCGTCGGGGCCTTCAAGCTATGGGTGGTGCTGCACGACCTGGCGCTGGTGATGGTCCTTCTCGCATGGGCGGCGCGGCGCGGCCAGAGCCCCGTCACGGTGCTGGCCTACGCGTGGAATCCCCTGGTGCTGGTCGAGTACGCGGGGAGCGGTCACAACGATCCCACGGCACTGCTCTGGATGGCCCTGGCCTTCCTGTGGCTGGACTCGAGACCGATCGCCTCGGCGATCGCCCTGGCCGCGGGCGCCCTGGTCAAGCTCGCGCCGCTCGTGGCGCTCCCCTTCCTGCTCCGGCGCTGGCCCTGGCGCGCGCGCCTCGCGTGCCTCGCCCTCCTGGCCGCGGGGCTGGGCTGGTTCTGGACCGAGACTCGCGGGCCGAGCTCCGGGCTCTCGGCCTACTGGGGCGCGTGGCGGAACAACGAGCTCCTGTTCCACTACTTCGAGGGCATGACCGGAAGCTACGCGACCGCCCGCTCCCTCGCCCTGGCACTCCTCGTCGCAACCATCGGGTACGCATGGTGGAGGGACCGGGCTCCCGAGCGGGCGACCCGGCTCGCCGTGCGCTCCGGGACGTTGCTGAGCCCGGTGGTCCACCCCTGGTACCTGGGCTGGGCGCTGTTCTTCGAGCCCCTCGCGCCGTCCTGGCCCTGGCTCTTGCTTTCGCTCACCGCGATCCTAAACTACGGCGTCCTGGCCACGCCGGCGGCCGGAAGAGACTTCCACCTGCCGCTCCCGTGGCGCTGGCTGGAGTACGGCGGGCCGCTCGCGCTGGCACTGCTGCTCGCGGCGGCGCGAGCCGCCCGCAGGTCGGCGCCGGCCGGCACCTGAAAGGAGCACCGGATGTTTCACGCGTTGCTGGAAGCGGTGCGCCGCGAGGCCTCGGGTGAGCGCGCGCTCGAGTCGGTGCGGGACCTCACCCGCTTCCATCGCGTCCAGGCGAGCCCGGGCTACGACGAGGCGGCACGCTGGATCGTGGCGAAGCTCGAGTCCTTGGGGCTGGAGGTCGAGGTCGAGCGCGTGCCGGGCGACGGGCGGACGCGCTTTCTCGGCCAGCTGATGCCCGAGGGCTGGGAGTGCGAGCGCGCCTCGGCGACGCTCATCGACGATGGCCGGCGCGAGCGGCTTTGCGACTACGACGAGCAGCGCCTGTCGCTGATCCTTCGCAGCGCGCCGGCGCGCGGTCGCTACCGGCTGGTGGCGCTCGAGGACGGAGGCGACGAGCGCGACTACGAGGGGCTCGACGTGGCGGGCGCGGTGGTCCTGAGCCGGGCCAGCCCGCACCGGGTTCACGCGCTGGCGGTGCTCGAGCGCGGAGCCGCCGGACTGCTGCACGACGGCCGGCGCCTGCTTCCCCCGGTGCGGGACCGCTTCGACGCTCCCGACGCTCTCACCTACACCTCGTTCTGGTGGGGGGGCGACGGGCCGCGCGGCTGGGGCTTCGTAGTGAGCCCGCGGGTGGGCGCGAGACTGCGCGAGAGGCTCCGCCTCGGGGCCAGGCTCGAGCTCGAGGTGGAGATCGAGAGCCGCCAGTTCCCGACCGAGATCCCGCTGATCTCGGGGCTGATCCGCGGAGAGCGCGAGGGTGAGGTGCTCGGAGTGGCGCATCTCTGCCATCCACAGCCGAGCGCCAACGACAACGCCTCGGGGGCCGCCGCCCTGCTCGAGAGCGCGCGGGTGCTGCAGCGGCTCAAGAAGCCGGGTGTGCTTCCCGGCGGCCTCACCCTGCGGTTCCTGTGGGTGCCCGAGCTGACCGGGACCCATGCCTGGTTCGGCCGCGACCCGGCGCGGGCAGGCCGGGTCCATGCGGCCCTGAACCTGGACATGGTGGGAGAGGACCAGGAGCGCTGCGGCAGCACGTTCCTGGTCGAGCACCCGCCGTGCTTCGCCGCCTCGTTCGCGGAGGAGTTGCTCTCACGCATCCGGGCCGCCGCGGTGGACTGGGTCACCTCGTACTCGGGGCCGGGACACTACTCGCTCGCGCGCATGGCCGAGGTGCCGTACTCGGGCGGGAGCGACCACGCGGTGCTGAACGATCCTCAGATCGGGGTGCCCTGCCCGATGCTGATCCAGTGGCCCGATCGCTTCTACCATTCCTCCCACGACACGCCCGACAAGTGCGATCCGCGCTCCCTCGCCCTCGCGGTCCGCTGTGCTGCGACCTACGCCGGGTTCCTGGCATCGGCCGGTGACGGCGAGCGCCGCTGGCTGCTCGAGGCGGTGGGGCGCGGCTCGCGCCGGCGCCTGCTCGAGGCGCTGGACCGCCCCTCGCCGGCGCGCGAGCTCGAACGCGAGCGGGTGCGGTACGCGAGCGCGGTCGCGAGCCTCGCCCGGCTCGGCGCCGAGCGCTCGGACATGGAGCGCGAGCTCCGCGCCCTCGAGGCGTTCGCCGGCCGGGAGGCCACCGGCCGGGCGCGGCTGGCGGAGCCGCCGAAACCGGGCGCGGGACCCGCGCGACCTTGCCGCCGGCAGCGATCGCCGCTCGATCACCTGCGGCACCTGCTGGAGGGCTGGGAGGCGCAGCCGCTCGAGGAGCGCGAGCGCTTCCACCGGCTCGAGGCCGAGACCCCGGAGGCCGGGCGGATCTTCGAGCTGGCGTGGTTCGCCTGCGACGGGCGGCGCACGCTGGACGAGATCGCCACCCTGGTATGGATCGAGAGCGGGTGCCACGAGCCCCGGGGCATCGCCGAGTTCTTCGATTGGACGGCGCGGCTCGGGCTCTCGGGATGGGCGACCGCGGAGGAGGCGGCGTGGAGTACCAGCGCACCCGATACGGCTACGCCGTGAGGCTCGATCCGGGCGAGGAGATCGTCTCCTCGCTCGCGTCCTTCGCTGCCCGCGAGGGGGTGCGGGCCGGGATGATCTCGGCCCTGGGCGCGGTGGGGGAGACCGAGCTCGGCTTCTTCATCCGTGAGACCGGCACGTACATCCGGCGCACGTTCGCGGGCGAGCACGAGATCGGCTCCTTGACGGGGAACTTCAGCGAGCTCGAGGGGCAGCCCTTCCCGCACTGTCACATCGTCATCGCGGGGCCCGACCTGGTGGTCCACACCGGCCATCTGTTCCGCGGCACGGTCACCGTGACCTGCGAGGTCCAGGTGGTGACCGATCCGGGAATCCTGCGCCGCGTGCGCCGCCCCGAAGCGGGATTCAATCCGCTGGATCTGGGGTAGTTGGCGGGGCGGAAACGCTCGCGAGCGGGGTTGCAAGCAAGAGGGCCCGCCCGGAGGCGGTTCAGTCCACTCCATCTGGCGTAGACGCTAAGCGGGGGCGGCAAGGCTCGCGAGGGGAAGGGGGTTTTTGCGAAGCAAAAAGGGCCCCGCCCCGAGCGAGAGCTTGCCGCCCCCGCTCCTGCCCCCGGGCTACTTGATTCCCGCCGAATCCACCGCGGGCTTCTCCCACCTGCTCAGGGGTTCGAGGTACGCGCGCGTGATGAGCGCCGCCTTGCCGGGGTTGTAGCCTGCGTTGCCGAAGTTCTTCCCCGACGGGATCAGGCCCGCGATCTTGTCCACCACGTCCATGCCCGAGAGGACCTCCCCGAACACGGTGTAGCCGCCGCGGTCGAGTCCCGGCTGGGGCGCCAGGTCGATGAAGAACTGGCTCCCGCTCGAATCCTTCTTGGGATTGACGTCGTCACCCTGCCGGGCGGTCGCCACCGAGCCGCGCCGATGGGGAAGCTTGATCTCGGCCGTGACGGTGTAGCCGGGGCCGCCGATCCCGTCGTCGCTCGGGTCGCTGTTCTTGGTGTTGGGATCACCGCCCTGGATCATGAATCCCGCGATCAGCCGGTGGAAGTACGTCCCGTCGTAGAACTTCTCCTGTACCAGCCGCTTGAAGTTGGCCGCCGTCTTGGGCGCGTCCTTGTCGAAGAGCTTGATGACCACCTTGCCCTGGGCGGTCTCGAGGACCGCGACCTGCGCCGGTCCTCCCGCGCGCCGGGCGGCCCTCGCACCCGCCCTGGGCCTGGACGCGGCCTTCGTACCCGGGGCGGCGGCGGAGTCGGGAGCGGCCTGGGCCGCGCCCGCCATCAGCGCGATCACGAGACTGGCGGTGACGGTTCGCAACATGCTTGGATCCTCCTCGGGGACGAGACGGCGCCGATCGCTTCACGAAGTGCGGGAGTCTAGCCCCTCATGAATCGGCCGTCGAGAAACGCGAGGCCCGCGCGGCGGCTTGCGGGGGCGCGGTCCCGGCGGCTCTCGACAAGCTTGAAAAGACCTCGTCAAGGAGTCGCCGCCGGATGGGACAACCGGGGTGGAGTTGCTATACTCGCCGGCCGTCTTGACCCGAAGCAGATTCTTCACGCAATCCCGCCACTGCCCACTGCCGGCCGGTTCGCCCCCCCTCGCGGCGGTGGGAGAAATACCAGGAGGAGTTGCACGAAGTGCACTCCGGAGCGCCACCGATCGCTTCCCGCGGAACTCCCTCCTCGAGAAGCTGCTGCCGAGCGGCCGCGAGGAGATCGAGATGACTCTTTCCATCACGCCGGCTCACCGACGCCGGGGGAAACTGGCGCGCGACTTCCTCTCCGACCTCGTAGCAGCAGGGCCGGATGTGCGGGCCCACGTGGACCGTCACCTGGTCGGGTCCGACCCCGGCGAGCTGGCACAGCGCTCTCAGCACGGCGCGCGGCATTCCCTGGACGGTGCCCCGCCAGCCGGAATGGGCGGCCGCGACGGCGCCCGGAGCGGTGAGGAGCAGCGTGAGGCAATCGGCGGAGCTGACCGCGAGAACCATGCCGGGGACGCGGGTCACGAGCGCATCGGCGTCCGGGTGGAGCCCGGCGGATCCCACCTCCGCCACGCGGGGGCCGTGCACCTGACCCGCGGTGGCGAGCCGTTCGGCATCCGAGCCCAGGGAGGCGAGGAGCCGGCGGCGATTCTCCGTCACCGCCTCGGGCCGATCGTCGGTCGAGCGCCCGAGGTTCAGCGTGTCGTAGGGCGCCTGGCTGACACCGCCGCGGCGGGTGCTGAAGGCCAGGAGCCGGTGCGGCACGGGGTCCCGCGGGCGCCACACCGGCACGGCCGCCCCCTCATCCAGCGTCCACATGCGACGCCGCACGCTAGTGAAGCAACCCGGGCGGGTCAAGAGGTGGGGGCCCGGGGCGTCGCGTTCCGGAGCCTCATCGTCGGCGCGATGATGCTGTTCCTCGCGGGAGCGGCGCGGGCGCAGGGCGGCTCCCCCGGCTCGACGGTCGCCACCGTCGGCCCGCTCCGCCTCGACCGCCAGGCCCTCGACGAGCGCGCCGAGGGGGCGCTCGCCGATTTCCAGAAGCGGCTCGGATCCGACCCCTCGGCCGAGATCAAGACCATCCTCAGACGACAAGCCCTGGAAGGCCTGATCC
This sequence comes from Candidatus Eiseniibacteriota bacterium, assembly GCA_005893225.1. Lineage (GTDB taxonomy): Bacteria > Eisenbacteria > RBG-16-71-46 > RBG-16-71-46 > RBG-16-71-46 > WS-3. The sequence goes on along the minus strand of VBOT01000008.1, from coordinate 6,892 downwards.
GGGCGCACCTGCTGATCCTCGAAGCCAAGCGGCTGGGCATCACTGTGAGCGACGCGGAGGCCGAGGCGCACCTCAAGGAGGCGCCCTTCTTCAAGCCGGGAGGAACCTTCAGCGAGGCGCTGTTCCGCAAGGCCAAGGCCAGCGACGCGGCGCGCTTCCACGAGGCGTTGGAGCAGTCACGCTCGGAGCTCGCCGCCCGGAGGCTGAACGACCGGCTCGCCAAGGAGAACCTTCCCGACGAGACCCGGCTCCGCGCCGCGGTCGAGCGCTCGCTGTCCCGCGCTTCGGTCGAGTACCTGGCGCTCCGCTACGCCGACTTCTCGGGCGACCACCCGGAGCCGCGGGAGTCCGACGTGCTGAGCTACTACACCAGCCACGCCGGGGATTTCCGCCGTCCCGAGCGCGCCTCCCTCACGGTGCTCTGGGTCCACCAGAGCAATCTGTCGGACGAGCGCGCCAAGCCGCGCGCCGATAGCCTGCTCGCCGCGGTGCGGAAGGGAGCCAGCTTCGAGGCGGCGGAGGACCGAGGCGCAGAGAAGCGCAGCGTGTCGGTGGCGCCCGACGACTTCCCGAGCTTCTGGCTGGGCCCATCGAAGACCAACGCGGCGATCTTCAAGCAGCCCGCCGGGAGCGTATTCCCCGAGCTGGTGCCGGCCCATCCGGGGTGGCTCATCGTGCGCGTCGATTCCCTGACGCCCCCCCGCAACGCGTCCCTCGGCGAGGTCTCCCGCGTGATCCGGGCGAAGCTCCGCGCCGCCGCCCGCACCCCGCACGAGGAGCGGGAGCTCATGGCGCTCTACCAGTCGCGCCGCGACAGCCTCGAGGGGCCCGCCTTCAGGCTGCGCTACGCGGTGGTGGACACCGCTTCCATGGAGCCGGGCGAGCCCACCGCGGCCGATCTGGACCGCTTTTACCGCGGGCATCTCGCCGACTACACCGCGTACGACGCCGGCGGCTCGCTGGTCTCGCGGTCGCTCGAGGAGGTGCGGGGCGACGTGCGGCAACGCTGGCGGAGCGATCGCCGCCTCGAGCTGGCGAGGAGCCTCGCCGAGCGCCTCGAGAGCGCGTGGAGCCGCGGGCGCCGCGACCGCGCCCTCGAGCGCTCGGCCACGCGGTTCCGCGACATCGGCCCGCTGCCGCTCGGCGCCCCGGTCGAGGAGGGCGCGATCGGCAAGGTCCTGGCCGACTCGCTCGAGGGCCGAGGCGGCGCCACCGGAGTGGGCGTGGCGCGCGTCCCGGGCGGCACCGTGGTCTTCGACATCTACGAACGGATCGAGAGCTACACGCCGACGTTCGAGCAGGTGCGTCCGATGCTCGCCGCGATCCGCGAGGACGTGCGGGCCCGGAACGAGGAGACCGGGGCTCGCAAGTTCTTCGCGTCGGATCCGCGGCGATTCGCCACCGGCAAGACCGTCCACTTCACCCGCGTCGTGGCGGAGCCCCTCTCCGTGATCGACGTCCCGCTCACGCGTGAGGAGGTCGAGCGCTACCACCGCGATCACATCAGCAAATACTCGGCGCCCGAGCAGGTTCACGCCCGCCACATCCTCGTCAGCCCCAGCGGCCCGGGCGAGGAGGCCGACCGCGCCGCGCGCGCGAAGGCCGAGGAACTGCTGCGCCGCATCCGGGCGGGGGAGGACATCGCCGACCTGGCTCGGCAGTACACCGACGACCCGGCCACCAAGGCGCAGGGCGGAGACCTCGGCTACTTCGCGCGCGGCACGATGCTCGACGCGTTCGAGCGGGCCGCCTTCACCCTCGAAGTGGGTGAGGTGAGCGAGCCGGTGAAGACCGAGGTCGGGTACCACATCATCAAGGTGATCGATCACCAGCCGATGGTGGCCGAGCCGCTGGTCCGGATCTATCCCAGCGTGGGTGCGGACGCGGCCAACGAGAAGGCGCAGCGCATGGCCCGGCACATGGCCGACAGCCTGTGCCAGGCGGCGCGGACTCCGGCCCAGGCCCGGGCGGCGGCCGAGAAGCTCCATCTGGACGTGATTCCCTACCGGCACGTGATCGGCGATCGCAACTACCCGCCCGAGATGCTCCACGCCATGATCTCGCTCGAGCAAGCCAAGCCGGGCGAGATCGTCCCCGAGGTTCTGAACGTTCCGGGCCTGGGTTCGGCGTTCCAGTGGGTCGACAGCGTCACCGCCAGCACGCCCCCCGCCTACGAGCAGGTCCGGCCCCAGGTGCTGATGGAGTACCGCCGGGAGGTGGGACGCCGCGCCCTCGAGGCCAAGCGAGCGGAGCTCGACTCCCTCATGAGAGCCGGGTGGTCCATCGACAGCCTCGGGGCGCTCTGGGGCGGCCTGGAAACGGCCCCGGAGGTCGCGCCGGGCAGGGGAGTGGCGGCGCTCGGCAGCCCCGGAGTGGTGGACTCCCTGATCTTCGGCAGCGCCGGCCTGGAGCCGGGGCGGGTGAGCGACTGGATCGATCTGGGGGTCGCACTGGCCCGCTTCCGGATCGACAAGCGAATCCCGCCCGGGCCGAGCCTGCTCGCCGCCCGGCTCGAGTCGGAGAGGCGAACGCTGCTCGAGAACCACCTGTTCGATTACTACGAGAGGCTCAAACGTCGCTATTCGGTCCGGATCCTCGATCCGGAGCTGCGGGGCGTGACGCTGCCGCCGCTACCGACACCCCTCACGCTGTGACGGCTCGCCGCACCCGAGCGGCGGATCCACCCGAACCGGCGCACCACCCGCGTTCGGATGGCGAGAGGCTCCGGCGCGCGCTGCGCAATCCCTACCGGCCCGGCGCGTTGCAAGCTGCGCGGCGGTCGCTACCCGGGTGGGAAGGAAACCGCGCAGCCGCCGCGAACATGACATTCCGCTCGGTGGTATGTTCCCTGCACGCATCTCGTGCGCCAGCACCTGGAGCCACCGAATGGCCAATCCTACATCCACACCTCAGAACGGCGCCGAACGCCACCTCGTCCTGATCGACTTCGATTGGGAGGACGCCGACCTGGTGCCGGAGTTGCTGCGGCGTCCCGGCATTCGCGTGTCCCTGGTCGCCGGGGAGAGCCACGACGACGCCGGGATCCGCGTTGCCGCGCTCTGCGGCGTGCGGAGGACGCTGGACCTCTCGGACCTCACGCGAGACATCTTCGACCTGGCCCTGGTGGGCGAGCGCAGCGCGCGCCGCGGGCAAGTCGAGCGACTGCTCACCGCTCTGGGCACGCCCGTCGACTCGCCGTCCTCTTTCCTCGGCCGCGCCGAAGCTGAAGCCGCTTCTTCACCGGCTCCCGCCGAGGAAGGAGGCCCGCCCGCCTTCTTGGCGGCGGGGCACGCGGAGACGCCGCTTCTCGACCTCGATTCCGCGGCCACCCTGACCCCAACCGGAGCGGCGCCGGCCACCCCGGCCGAGCCAGGAACCGGACGCGAGGCGCGACTTCTGGCCCTGGAGCAGGCCCTGAGTCAGGCGCTGCCATCGCTCACCGAGCTGAGCTTCCCGGGCCCGCCGGTCGCGAAAGATGCTCCAGCCGAGGTCCCGCCGGTGTTCGAGCGGGTCAGCCTCGGCCCCATCCCCACGCCCGCCGATCGCGAGGGACTGGCCCGAGCGCTCGGCTTCTGGGCCGCGATCAGCGGCGCCAGCAGCGCGGAAGTCGTCGTCTCGGAGTCGGCCAACGGCGTCGAGCGCCTCGCCCATCACGGCGAGGAGGATCGGCTGCTCGCGGCGCTCGTCGGAGCCGCCGTGGCTCAACGGATTCCCCAGGTGGTGACCCGCCGCAGCGGCCCGGGGAGTGGAAGGACCTGGGGAGCGTGGTCGTTCACGATCGGCGAGCGGAGCGTGGTCCTCGGGGCGGCAGGGATCGACCCCGATCGCGGGCCCGCGTTCTGGGAGCAGGCGGCGGAGGCTCTGGCAGGGGAGTGGAAGCGCGTCCCCGAGCCCGCGGCCGCACCGCGAGCCGCCCCATCGCATCTCGGCCCGGTTGGGCCCGACGCCCTGAGGACCGCCCTCCTGGCGGCGCTGGAGGGCAATCGACGAGACGGGCTTCGCTACGAGATTCACCGGCTGCGCTTCGGCGGCGCGCCTGAAGTGGTGGAGACGCTGGCCGAGGCACTGTCGGGCGTCCTGCGCGCCACCGACCACCTGTGCCGGCCGGCGCCGTTGGAGCTCTTGCTCCTGTGCGTCGGGTCGTCCGGCTCCTACACCCATGTGCGCCGCCGACTGCTGGCGGCGTGGGAGCGTTCGTGGGCCGGAAGCGGCGAGAGCGGCCCGGCGCCGCCGATCGTGGACGAGTTCGTCGAGCTCGGCGTCCCCGAGGACGCGGAGGAGTTCAGCCGGACCGCCGGCGAGTGGCTGACCCCGCGCGGAACCGCGGTTTCTTGACCCTGGCTCGCCAGGTCGTGTAAAGCTTCGGCCTTCGACTTCCGGAGGCCTCGTTGACCCGCTCGATTCGGCGGCTCGCCCCCGAAACTGCATCCCGCATCGCCGCGGGCGAAGTGATCGAGCGACCGCTCTCCGCGCTCAAGGAGATCCTCGAGAACGCGCTCGACGCGGGCGCGCGCTCGATCGCGGTCCAGGTCGAGCGCTCGCTCGACCACGCCTTCCAGGTCGCCGACGACGGAACGGGAATCGCCGCCGGCGACCTCGAGCTGGCTCTCGAGCGCCACGCCACGAGCAAGATCGCGACCCTCGAGGATCTCGATCGCCTCGGCTCGCTCGGGTTCCGCGGGGAAGCCCTGCCGAGCATCGCGGCGGTGAGTCGCCTGCGGATCACGAGCCGCAGGCGCGAGGCGGACGGGGCGAGCTTCGTTTTGGTGGAGGGAGGGCGCGCAGTCGAGCGGGGCGCGTCGGCCCGGGCGCCGGGCACCACGGTCGAGGTCGCAGACCTGTTCTTCAACACTCCGGCGCGCCGCAAGTTCCTCCACTCGCCGGCCGGCGAGCTGCGCGCCGCCCTGCGCCTGCTCGAGTGCTACGCCCTGGCGTACCCCGAGGTGGGGTTCCGGATGACGGTCGACGGGCGCGAACGCCTGTCCTGGCCGGCGCTCCCAGTGAGCGGCCTCGCGCCGGAGGATCACGGGGGCGCACCGGGGCTGCACGATTACCGGGAGCGGGCGAGCGCCTTGTGGGGAGCGCGTCACGCGGCCCAGCTCCTGGACGCCCTGGGAGAGAGGGACGGGATGCGGATCGAGGCGCTCCTCGGGTTGCCCGAGCACGCTCGCGCGACCCGCGAAGGACAGGTCTTCATCGTCAACCGGCGCTGGATCCAGAGCCCGCCGCTCTCCCAGGCGCTGCGCCGCGCGTACGGGAACCTGCTTCCCGGCGGGCGCTTCCCGGCGAGCACGCTGTGGCTCACCGTGCCTCCCGCTCGCCTCGACGTCAACGTCCACCCCACTAAGCGCGAGGTGCGCTTCGCGGACGAGAGCGCGGTGTTCACGCTGGTCGCGGGCGCGTGCGCCAAGTCCCTGGCTCACATCCATCCGCCTCTCACCGTGGTCCGCGGAGGCGCCGCCACCGAGCCCCGCTGGGCCGATCGCGTTCAGGAGCGAGCGGGGGAACAGCCCTACCTCCGGCTCGGGAGCCTGCGGCCCGAACCACCCGGCCTCGCCTCTCCGGGGGGCGGGCCGGCGGGCCCTGGGGTCTCGTCTCCCGGCGCCGGAATCCTCGCGGGCGATCGCTCCGAGCCGGAGGCGGCGGGAGCTGGGCCCCGCGAGCCAGAGCTGTGGCAGCTCCACCGCACCTACATCCTGGCCCCGGTGCGCGGCGGACTGGTGATCGTCGACCAGCACGCGGCCCACGAGCGCATCCTCTACGAGGACGCGCGCGCGCGGCTCGAGGGCGCGCGTGGAAGCGCCCAGCAACTGCTGTTTCCGGCGGTGATCGACCTCTCGCGCAGCCAGTTCGACCTGGTGCTCGAGCTGGGGCAGTGGCTCAACCAGCTCGGGTGGGACCTGGCACCCCTGGGCCCGCCCAGCGTCGTCATCCACGGAGTTCCCTCCGACCTCACGCGCGAGAATCCCGGGCGATTCCTCCAGGATCTGCTCGACGAGGTGAGCGAGAGCACGGCGCGCGAGAGCGACACCGACGTGGCCGAGATCGTGGCGCGCTCCTACGCGTGTCACGCCGCGATCAAGGCGGGCGATCCGCTGTCCCAGCCCGAGATGCGAGCGCTGATCGACCGGCTGTTCGCCACCTCGCGGCCCCACGGCGATCCTCACGGACGGGTGACCTACGTGCGCCTCGACCTCGACGAGCTCAACAAGCGCTTCGGGAGGACCTAGCCCGCTTGCTGGACGCGCTCCCGCGCGTGGTCGCCATCCTGGGGGCCACCGCCA
>VBOT01000008.1:0-546 GCA_005893225.1 Candidatus Eiseniibacteriota bacterium | reverse complement strand
TACCGCGAGCTAGAGATCGGCACCGGCAAGCGCGCGCCTCGCGAGCGCGCAGCCGTGCCTCACCACTTGTTCGACGCGCTGCGGCTCGACCAGCGGGCGAGCGCCGGCTGGTACGCGCGCGCCGCCGCCGAGGCGTGTCGCGCCATCGCGGCGCGCGGCCACCTGCCGGTCCTGGTCGGAGGCTCGGGGCTCTACTTCAAGGCCCTCGCCTCCGGACTCTCGGGAGCGCCGCCGCGGGTGCCCGAGATCCGCGCGCGGCTCGAGGCGGAGCTCGACGCCTCGGGACCCGAGGAGATGCACCGCCGCCTCGCGGAGCGCGACCCGGAGACCGCGGCCAGGCTCAGACCCCGCGACCGCCAGCGCATCACGCGGGCGCTCGAGGTGCTGGAGGCGAGCGGCCACCCTATCTCATGGTGGCACGCGAGAGAGACCTCACCGGCCCTCGAGGCCCGGTGGCGGATGTTCGAGCTCGGCCTCGAGGCCAAAGCCCTGGGGGAACGCATCGAGCGGAGGACGCGAGCGATGTTCGACGGGGGTCTGGTCGAG
>VBOT01000208.1:5394-5875 GCA_005893225.1 Candidatus Eiseniibacteriota bacterium | reverse complement strand
GTGGCCTCTAAGGCGCGGCGCATCGCCGGCGTCGTCCGACCGCCCGGCGACAAGAGCATCTCGCACCGCGTGCTCATGGTGGCGGCGCTCGCCCGCGGCAAGAGCGAGATCTCGGGCCTGCTGACGGGCGACGATGTGAAGACCAGCGCGCGTGTGCTGCGCCAGCTCGGCGCGGACATTTCGCCCATTCGCGAAGGCGTGGTCCGAGTTTCCAGCGCACCGCTCACCGCGCACCGCGCCCCACTCAATTGCGGCAACTCCGGCACCACCGCCCGGTTGATGCTCGGGATCCTGGCCGGTCAGCGGTTCGTGACGACCCTGACGGGCGATGCATCGCTGCGGCGCCGGCCGATGCGACGTGTAACGGAGCCGCTCAAGCAGATGGGCGCTGATATAAAGGAAAAGGGAGACGGGCTCCCGCTCACAATCCGGGGCGGCAAGCTGCGCGGCCTCATGTACACGAGCCCCGTTGCCAGCGCGC
>VBOT01000208.1:0-5326 GCA_005893225.1 Candidatus Eiseniibacteriota bacterium | reverse complement strand
CTATTCGGGAGCCCTATCGGTCTCGCGATCACACCGAACGTCTGCTCGCGCATCTGGGACTCGGCGTCCATGAGCGTGACGGCGCCATCGTCTACCAACCGGGCTCAGCGTCCACAATTCCAGGCTTCCAACTCTCCGTCCCTGGCGACATCTCGAGTGCCGCGTTTCTCATGGCGGCGGTCGTTCTGGCGGACCAGGGCGAGCTGGTTGTGGAAAACGTCGGTGTGAACCCAACGCGCACGGGATTCCTCGTGGTGCTCGAACGGATGGGCGCGCATATCGAGCGCGTGAATCTGCGGGATGAAGGCGGCGAGCCGGTCGCCGACTTAGTCGTGCGGCCGGCGACCTTGCGGGGCACCGAAGTGTCAGCGGCGGAGATCCCCACGCTTGTCGACGAAGTGCCGGTGCTTGCGGTGCTCGCCAGCCGGGCGAGCGGCGATTCGGTATTCCGGGAAGTTGGTGAGTTGAGAGTCAAAGAGAGCAACCGGCTCGAGTTGATTGCCGCGAACCTGCGCGTGGTGGGAGCGAAGGCGGAGGCGCGCGGGAATGACCTGTACGTCACTGGAAATGCGCGGGCGCCCCAAGGGCGAGTCGAGACGGCGTCGGATCACCGGCTGGCCATGGCGTTCGCCGTGTTGGGAACGTTGGCCGGATCAAATGTCCAGCTGTCTGAGAAGAAGTCGGTAGCCATCAGCTATCCCAACTTCTTTCGCGACCTCAAGGCGTGCTTCGAGTCATAGCGATCGACGGCCCGGCGGCATCCGGCAAGAGCTCGACCGCGGGCCTCGTGGCGGAGCGGCTGGGCTGGGCGCACCTCGACTCGGGTGCGCTGTATCGCGCATTGACGCTCGCCGCCCTCGACAACCTGGGCGAAGAGGCCTGGCCCGCGCAGCAGATCGTAGACCTGGCCGAACGGCTGCCGGTGCGGCTGGTCCTCGTGGACAACCGCTTCCGGCCCGAGGTCGCGGGCGCCGATGTGGAGCAAGCCATTCGCGGCGATCGGGTGACGCGGTCTGTCTCGATGATGGCCGCCATTCCCGAGGTGCGGACCTGGGTAAACGCCCAGCAAAGGAGGGCGGTGGAAGGTGTGAAGGCTCGTGGAGGATCTCGAGGTGTGGTCGTGGACGGTCGGGATATTGGCACAGTCGTTTTTCCGGAGGCCCCACTGAAGATTTTTTTGACGGCCACAGCCGATGAGCGTGCCCGGCGGCGGCTCTCGCAGCGCGGTCAAACAGTGGACGGCGAGTTGGTACGGCGGGAGAGTCAGGCCTTGGCGGCCCGGGATGCGGCAGATTCCAACCGGCCGATCGCCCCCCTCAAGCCGGCTCCGGACGCGGTTTTGCTCGATACGACGGCCCTGACGCTGGAGCAGCAGGTGGCCCGCGTCGTTGAACTGGCGCGGGGCCGGTTCCCTGGGTAGGTTTCCGCCCGTAATTGACAGGCTAAAGCCTGTGCTCGGCAAACACTGTCCTGAAAGGACATTGAATGACGAGGCACCCCCAAACCTAAAACCGAACCGGTGTACCGAATGCTCGTAGAAGCACGCGATGTAGAAGAGTTCGAAGAAGATCTACCCACCCGCAAAGCACCCCGCTCGCAACTCCGCGTCCGCTCCGGTCTCGACGAGGAATACTCCGCCGACGAGATCGCGAAAATGACTCAGCTGTACGAGGGGACGCTGTCGAATATCGAAGAAGGCGAAATCGTCAAATCCAAAGTGCTGCGCGTGACCGACACCGCCGTCATTCTGGACGTCGGGTTCAAGTCGGAAGGCGCGGTGGCGATCGATGAATTCAAGGATCCGAAGAGTCTGAAGGAAGGCGACGAGATCGAGGTCTTCCTCGAGCACCTCGAAGACCAGGAAGGTGCCGTCGTCCTGTCGAAGAAGAAAGCCGACTTCATGCGCGTCTGGGAACGGATCCGCGAGGCGCACGAGAAGGACGAAGGGGTCACCGGCACCCTCGTCAAGAAGATCAAGGGCGGCGTGGTCGTGGACCTGATGGGCGTCGACGCATTTCTTCCCGGCAGCCAGATCGCGCTGCGGCGCGTCCCCAACATCGACGAGCTGCTCGGCCAGAGCTTCGAGTTCAAGATCATCAAGCTGAACAAGCGCCGCCGTAACATCGTCGTCTCGCGCCGCGTGCTGCTCGAGGCGGAGCGCAAGACGAAGCGCGACGTGTTGATGAAGGAGCTGTCGGTCAATCAGGTGCGGAAGGGTGTCGTCAAGAACATCACCGACTTCGGCGCGTTCATCGATCTGGGTGGCGTGGACGGCCTGCTGCACATCACGGACATGAGCTACGGCCGCGTGTCGCACCCGTCCGAGATGGTGCAGATCGGTCAGGAGCTCGAGGTCAAAGTCCTCGATATCGACTGGGAACGCGAGCGCATCTCGCTCGGCCTGAAGCAGCTGCAACCCTATCCGTGGCAGAACGTCGCGGCGAAGTATCCGGTTGGAACACGCGTGCAGGGGAAGGTCGTCTCGATCACGAACTACGGCGCGTTCGTCGAGCTCGAGCCGGGGATCGAGGGCCTCGTGCACATCTCCGAGATGAGTTGGACGCGGAATGTGCGGCATCCTTCGAAGCTCGTGTCGATCGGCGAGTCGATTGAAGCCGTCGTTTTGAAAGTGGACGAGACCGAAGAAAAGGTTTCGCTCGGCATGAAGCAGACCGAGCAGGATCCGTGGATGGCGCTGCCGCAGAAGTATCCGGTGGGCACGCGACTGCGGGGGAAGGTCCGCAACCTGACGTCGTTCGGCGCGTTCGTCGAAATCGAGCCCGGCATCGACGGCCTGATCCACATCTCCGACATGTCGTGGACCAAGCGGGTCCAGCATCCGTCGGAAGTCGTGAAGAAAGGCGACGAGGTCGACGTGTTGATCTTGAACGTCGACGCCGAGAACAAGCGGATCTCGCTCGGATTGAAACAGGCGCAGGAGGATCCGTGGCTCCGCATCGGTGAGACGTACCCCGTCGGCACAGAGCTCCGCGGCCGGGTGATGCGGTTGATGGACAAGGGCGTCGTCGTGGATCTCGGCAGCGACATCGAGGGATTTGTGCCGATGTCGCAGCTCGGGATCCCGGACATTCAGCAGCCGGGCGACGCCGTTAAGGAAGGACAAGCGGTTGAACTGAAAGTTCTGGAAGTCGATCCCATCCATCATAGGATTGTTCTTGCCGCAACCGGATTCCCGAAAGACGACATAATTCCGGTTCCTCAACCGGCTCCCATGAGTAGTGATGAGACGCCAAAGGTAGACGCCTAAGAGGCCGAGAGGCCGAGGGGCTCTGAGGCTTGAGGGGCGAGTGTCTTGCTCGCCCCTCGCTCCTTATATCCCCTCAGCCTCTCGGCCTCTCGGCGTCTCCCTTACACACTCGGCGTCTGTCGATCAGATTCTCGGCCATGAGCATGCGCGAAAAGCTAGAACTGCTCCAGCAGCGGCGAGCCGAATCCGAACGGGGCGGCGGTACTGATCGGATCGCGACGCAACACGGGAAGGGGAAGATGACGGCGCGCGAGCGCCTCGACGTGCTGCTGGATCCCGGCTCCTTCGTCGAGCTCGATCGCTTCGTCACCCACCGCGCCACCGATTTCGGACTCGCCGAGCAGAAGTTTCTTGGCGACGGTGTCGTGACCGGGTGGGGCCGAGTCGAAGGGCGGCTGGTCTACGTATTCTCGCAGGACTTCACGGTCTTCGGTGGATCGCTGTCCGAGGCGCACGCCGAAAAGATCTGCAAAGTGATGGATCTTGCCGTCCAAAACGGCGCGCCGGTCGTCGGCCTCAACGACTCGGGGGGCGCCCGGATTCAGGAAGGGGTCGCGTCGCTCGGCGGCTACGCCGGCATTTTCCTGCGCAACACGCTCGCCTCGGGTGTGGTGCCGCAGATCAGCGCGATCCTGGGGCCCTGCGCCGGCGGTGCCGTGTACAGTCCCGCGATCACCGATTTCATCTTCATGGTGCGCGGGATCTCGTACATGTTCGTCACCGGCCCCAACGTCGTGAAGACCGTGACGCACGAAGAAGTCGATTTCGAGAAACTGGGCGGCGCCGAAGTTCACGGCGGGACCTCGGGCATCGCGCACTTTGTACACGATTCCGAGCTCGAGTCGCTGACCGCCATCCGCACGCTGCTCGGATTCCTGCCCGGCAACAACCTCGACAGCCCGCCGGTGCGCACGCCGAATGATCCGTCCGATCGGCGGGAAGAGGCGCTGCTGGACATCGTCCCTGATGAGCCGACGAAGCCTTACGACATGCACGAAGTCCTGCGGCATGTCGTGGATAACGGCGCCTTTCTCGAAGTGCAGCCCGAGTACGGCAACAACCTGATCGTGGGATTCGCGCGGCTCGCGGGCCGGCCGGTGGGCGTGATCGCGAATGAGCCGGCGGCGCTCGCGGGCGTCCTGGACATTGCCGCCTCGCTCAAGGGCGCGCGGTTCATTCGCTTCTGCGACGCGTTCAACATCCCATTGGTGACGTTCGAGGACGTGCCCGGCTTTCTGCCGGGCGTCGCGCAGGAGCACGGCGGCATCATCAAGCACGGCGCGAAGCTGCTGTTCGCCTACTGCGAGGCGACGGTGCCCAAGCTCACGGTCATCACGCGGAAGGCGTACGGCGGCGCGTATGATGTGATGAGCTCGAAGCACATCCGCGGTGATTACAACGTCGCGTGGCCGACGGCCGAGATCGCGGTGATGGGACCGAAAGGCGCCGTCGAAATCCTTTACAAGGGGGAGGCGAGCGAGGAGCGCGCCAACGAATATCGTGAGAAATTCGCGCATCCGTATGAAGCGGCGGCGCGGGGGTATCTCGACGACATCATCGACCCGCGGGACACGCGCCCGCGCCTGATCGAAGCGCTGCTCACGCTCGAAACGAAGCGCGGCCGGAATCCTCCCAAGAAACATGGGAACATTCCTCTGTAACGCGGTCCTGGGGATCGTGCTGCTGCAAGGCCCTCAGAACCCGCACCCCGATTCGGTGCGGGCGGAGTTGTGGGCACGCGTCACCGCGGACTCGACGGATGGCGCGGCGTGGCTGGAGTTGGGGCGAGCATACCTCCAGTGGGGCGTGGAGTATCACGCCCACAAGAAGCCGATGACAGTCGATACCGTCTGGGCGCATGCCACGCTGGACACCGCACAGCTCGCCTTCGAGCGCGCCGCGCGATTCAGCACCGGCACCCGGACCGCGGACTCGGCACGCGTCTATCGCGTCTATGCGTTCGGCGAACTCGCGTACGTGGACTGGGAAACCGGAGGGACTGCGGCCGCGACGCTCACCTGGCACACGTTGCCCGAGACCCTGCGGCTGCCGCCCGTC
>VBOT01000007.1:311-12895 GCA_005893225.1 Candidatus Eiseniibacteriota bacterium | reverse complement strand
TATTACCTGAGGATTCGCGGTTTCTCCGGAGCCGAGGGCATCTACAGGGCGAACGTCGCTTGCGAGCCGGCCCCTCCTCCGCCCAAGAACGATGTCTGCGCCGGCGCCATCAAGATCGGCTGCGGGGAGATCGCGATCTCGGGCAGCACGGCGTTCGCCCACGACGACTACGACCTCTGCCCGGGCACGCCGGTGTGCGAGAGCTCCTGCACGGGCTTCCATTCTCCGGGCAAGGACGTCGTCTACCGATTGGAGATCGTTGGCGCCGGGGACAACATCGACGTCACCTACGATCTCAACCCCCGCTCCACCGACGGGTCGATCTACATCGTCACGGACTGCGCCAACGTGCAGGCTAGCTGCGTGGCGGGCCAGGATTCGCCGACCGGCGCCCCGCCCGAGGAGCTCGTGTACACCTTCCCCGCGCCCGGAGTCTATTACCTGATCCTCGACGCCTTCACGAGCGGAGGCGCGGACTTCACGCTGAACGGCGTGCTCCAGTGCGCGACCTCGACCAGGCCCCAGGTGACGTGGGGCCGGCTCAAGGCGATTTATCGATAGCGGGTCCAACCCGACCGCGATCGCGGTCTCGGCCCGCTCTCCTCGCCGTTGGTGGCCGCCCCTGCGGCCCCCATGCTATCGTCGCCGCTCCATGAAGCGCGTGTTCCTCGAGACCTACGGCTGCCAGATGAACGAGGCGGACAGCGAGCTCATGGCTGGTGTCCTGGAACGAGCCGGCATGTCGATCGCGAGCGCCCCCGAGGACGCCGACGCCATCCTCATCAACACCTGTGCGGTCCGCGAGCACGCCGAGCAGCGGGTGCTCGGGCGCCTGGGCGAGTTCTCGCGCCTCAAGGCGCGGCGCCCCGGCCTGGTGGTGGGGGTGGCGGGCTGCATGGCGCAGCACCTGCGCGCCCGCCTGCTCGACCATGCGTCGGTCCTCGACCTCGTGGTCGGCCCGGACGGTTACAGGAACCTCCCCGAGCTGCTGCGGCGCGCCGCCCATGGGCCCGTCGCCCACACGCGCCTGGATCGCGACGAGACCTACGGCGACCTCGAGCCCAGGCGCGGCAGCAGCGTGCGCGCCTGGGTCACGGTGCAGCGCGGCTGCGACAAGTTCTGCACCTACTGCGTGGTGCCCTACACCCGCGGCCGCGAGCGGAGCCTGCCGCTTCCCGACCTGGTCCGACAGGTGGAGCGCGCCGTCGCACAGGGATTCAAGGAGGTCGTGTTCCTCGGCCAGACCGTCAACTCCTACACTGACGGGGAGCGCGACTTCGCCGACCTCCTTCGCGCCACCGATCGAGTCGAGGGGCTGCTCCGCATCCGGTTCACCTCGCCCCACCCGAGCGACATGAGCGAGCGAGTGATCGGCGCGATATCGGAGTGCGAGAAGGTGTGCCCCCAGGTCCACCTGCCGCTCCAGTCGGGGTCGGACCCGGTGCTCGTGGCCATGCGCCGCACCTACACCGTCGGCGAGTACCGGAACCTAGTCGATCGACTGCGCGCCGCGATCCCCGGCCTGGCCCTGACGACCGACATCATCGTCGGCTTCCCGGGCGAGGGCGAGGAGGACTTCCAGCGCACGGTGGAGATCATGAGCGAGGTGCGATACGACAGCGCCTTCCTGTTCAAGTACTCGGCCCGCCCCGACACCCGGGCCTATCGGTGGGGCGAGACGGCCACCGAGGAGGAGAAGGGACGCCGGCTCGAGCACCTGATCGCGCTCCAGCAAGCCATTTCGGGGCAGCTCAACGACGCCTGGATCGGACGGGTGGCCGAGGTCCTGGTCGAGGGCCCGGCGCGGCGCGACCCGGGACAGCTCTTCGGCAAGAGCCTCCAGTTCAAGAGCGTGGTGTTTGCAGGCGACGGCACGCCGCCCGGCGCGCTTCGCAACGTGCGCGTGGTCGGAGCCACGCCCCATACCCTGATCGCCGAGCCGGTGGGCGCGGCCCGACCCGAGGCGGGGCTGGTCCAGATCGCCTGATCGGGCCCGGCGGCGATCGCGACGCGGCTTGCCTGCCGCGACCGCGCCTCTCTCACCGCACGATGCGGAACACGTTGAACCGCTCGTGGCTCCCGATCTGCCGGAGGTGGTGCGCGATCTCGGGGCGCGTTTCGAGGTCGCGCGAGCTCGAGATCAGATAGCGGGCCCCCTGCGCCGCCATGTCCTCGAACTCCTCCGCCCCTACGGCCGAGGTGGCCGACCAGCCCCGGCGGTGCATGAAGTAGAGGAAGATGTCGGGCGAGGGGTCGGAGGCCGCGATCACCCGTTCGCGGCGGTCCGGGATCATGCGATCGAGCGCCGGAGCGATGGTCTCGAGCCCGGCCGGCGGGCGCCTGCCCTCGAGCCGCGACAGCCCCCGGATCGGCCCGAGGATCACGGCGGCGGCGAGCAGCGTCGCCGCGAGGAGAGCGGCCGCGGGCCGCCGAGCGGCGGCGGCCCACAGACGGCCGAAGCCGAGGGTCGCGATCGGCACCAGGAGCGGCAGGGCCGCGACCATGTAGTAGTCGTGAATCTCCAGCATCGGCAGGACGGCGACCATGAAGCCGCCCAGGCTTACGGCATAGGCGAGCGAGAACCTGCGCGTCTCCACGCTCGCCGAACCCCCGAGCGAGGCGATCCCGATCGCGAACCAGACGAAGGACGCGTAGTTGAGGAACAGCTCCGGCAGCCATTCGAGGAATTCACGCTTCAGGACTCTCGGGACGACGGCGGCCGGGTAGGGAAACATCGGCGAGAGCAGGAAGATGCGGCTGTGATGGATCTCGCTCAGCGCTCGCGCGTGGGCGTACCAGGCTCCGACAGCGGCCACGGCGACCGCAGCCGCGGCGGCCACGATCCACCGCTGTGGCCCGCTCGAGCGACCCCAGCCCCTCAGCGACAGAACCAGCGCCGCCGGCCAGGCCGCCGCGGCCGAGAGCTTGATCAGCGTCCCGAGCCCGAGCGCGCCGATCCCCCACAGGGCGTGGCGCGTCCCGCTTCCCCTGGACCAGGCCGTCAGTCCCGCCAGGCCGAGGAACAGGAACCCGAGCATCGGCACGTCGGGCATCGCGACGACCGAGTAGTAGACGAACAGCGGGCTCAGGACCAGGATCAGGCTGGAGGCCGCGGCGAGCAGGGTCGATCCGAGCAGCGCCTGCGTGAAGCGGAAGCAGCCGGCGACGGCGATCAGGCTCAGGAGCAGCACCACCAGGCGCTGGACCCAGTAGCCGTACCCGAAGGCGCGATAGCCGAGCGCCATGAGGTAGGTGACCAGCGGGAACTCCGAGCCCGTCACACCCGAGCCCACCCCGCAGCGGTCCACGCGCGGCTCGAAGAAGTTCATGCCCTGCTCGTAGAAGTTCCGCGCCACCGACAGCGTGTCGCACTGCCGCCACAGGTGGAAGCCGACCGGCGGAAGGTTCAGGTAGCGAAGGTGGATCGCGACGTGGAAGAGCAGGAGAACGAGGAGGGCACGTCGTGGCGGGATCCGCTCGATCGCCGCGAGGAGCCGGGCCAACGGCATCGCCCGCAGCGCTTACCGTCTCAGACCGAGCCTAGACGGCCCACCAGCGGGGCGCCGTCGGCAACCGCCCGGGTCGCGGCGCGCCACGCGAGAAGGCCCGCGCCCGCGACCCCCGCCCGCTCGCCCATCGCCGCCGGCACCAGCCTGAGGCCGCGCCGGTGCGAGGCGAGCGCGTAGCGTCCCAGCGCGCGGCCGACTCCCGACATCAGCGCCTCGCCCGCCTCGCTCACGCCCCCGCCCAGCACCACGACGCCAGGGTCGATGAGGTCGACGGCGATCGCGATGGCGAGCCCGAGGCGATCGCAGAGATCCTCGACCAGCGCTCCCGCGGCGCGATCGCCGGCTGCCGCGGCGGCGAACACGTCTTCCGCGCCGGCGGACTCGAGCCCCGAGGCGGCGGCCCGTCGTGCCAGGCCACCCCCGGACATGTCGGGCTCGAGGCAGGCCTCGACTCCGCAACGGCAAGCGAGGCCGCCCCGGCCGATCGGCAGGTGACCGATCTCTCCGGCGCCCCCATGGGCCCCGCGGACGACTTCGCCGCCGACCACGATTCCGCACCCGACTCCAGTGCCCACGGTCACGGTGATCGAGCTCCGGGCTCCGCGCGCCGCTCCCCAGTGATGCTCGGCCAGGGCCGCGAGGTTGGCGTCGTTGTCCACCGCCACCGGGACGCCCAGCAGGCTCTCCACGGCTTCGCGCAGAGGGAAGTCCGACCAGTGGGGCATGTGCGGCGTGGTCCCCACCAGCGAGCCGCTCCTGGGATCGATTGCCCCGGGAGCACCGAGGCCGATCCCGGCCGGGATCCCGCCGGCGAGTACCCGGAGCTCGTCCACGGCCTCGGCGATCGCCGCGAGCGGAGCCTGGGCGGCCAGCGCCCCGCCCGAGGGCCGCTTGGAGAAATGGAAGATCTCCCCCGTCTCGCCGACCAGCCCCGACTTGAGGCTCGTCCCGCCGAGGTCGAGGCCGATGCAGTAGCGCTTCGACATGGCCCGAAACCCTATCACAGCCGCGATCGTTCCGGGCCCCGAGGTCCACGGGCCATCGGCTGGGGTCCGGGACTGCATTCTCGACGAGGGCCCGAGCCGATGGCAGAGTATGGCCTCATGCGGCGCACGGCGAGGATCGCGGCGGCCATCGGCGTGATCGTCGCCTTGCTCCTTCCCGTCCTCTGCAGGCGCCGCGCCGAGGGGCCGCGCCACCAGGAACGGGCCCTCCCCGCGGTGCGGAGCCCTGCCGCCTCGCCGCCGGCACCCGCCGACACCGCCCGCATCCCCGGGCTCGAAGCACCCGCGCGCATCGTCCTCGATCGCTACGGCATTCCCCACCTCCAGGCGGCGACGCTCGGCGACCTCTACATCGCCTTGGGCTTCGTCACCGCTCGCGATCGCTCGTGGCAGCTCGAGCTCGGCCGCCGCTCGGCCCGCGGCGAGCTCTCCGAGTGGCTCGGCAACCGCGCTCTCCAGGGCGACGGTGGCGCCCAGCTCTTCGAGCTCGCGGAGCGCGCCGCCCGGATCTGGGAGCGCGAGCGCGGGGACTCCACGGTGCGGGTTCCGCTCGAGCGCTTCGCGGCCGGGGTCAACGCCTACTGGGCGTGCTGCAGGGCCGGCGTCGAGCCCTGGGCCGAGGAATTCACGCTGCTTGGCCGGAAGCCCGATCCCTGGAGACCGGAGGACTCGATCCTGCTGCTGCTGGCACAGGGCCTGGTGCTCGACCTGGACCTTCCCGAGCTCGAGGAGCAGCGAGAGATCGACGAGCGCGGCGCGGCCTGGGTCGCGGCCCGGCGGCGCTTCGAGGGCGACTGGACTTACCGGACCATTCCCGATCGCGTGGCGGAGAGCCGGTACGGAGCCACGGTTCGCCCGGCGGCCCGGAGGATCGACGCGGGGCGAGGCTTGATCGGCCGGGAACCCCTCCCCTGCGCCGCGGCCGAGCGGTCCCTGGGCCGATGGCTCCTACCTTCCGGAGAGCCCGAGCTTCGCGCGAGCAACGTGTTCGCCGTCGGCGGCAGGAGGAGCGCCAGTGGCAGGCCCATGCTCGCGAACGATCCTCACCTGGGCCTCGCCACGCCGGGACCGCTCTATGTCGTCCACCTCGACGTCCCGGGGCAGGTGGATGCGATAGGCGCCACGGTTCCCGGCGTCCCGGCGATCGTGAGCGGTCGCAACCGGGATTGCGCCTGGGGCATCACCGCGCTCTCGGCGGACGTGATCGACGTCTACGCCGACACGCTGAGCGAGGACGGCCGCCGGGTGAAGTGGAACGGCTCGTGGGTCGCGCTGCGCGAGGCGCCATTCCGGATGCGCTACCGGGTGCCCGGCGGGCTCCGCGTTCCCCTGCTGGGGATGGAGCGCCGCTATGGCCCCCACGGCCCGGTGCTGGCGATCGACCGCCGGCGTCACGTGGCGCTCGGCGCCCGCTGGGCGATGAACGACAGCGCGGTCACGCTACGGCGCCTGCTCGGGCTCGAGCGCTCGCGGAGCGCCGCCGAGATCGCCGAGCGATACCGCACGCTCGTGACCCCCGGTCTCAACGTGGTCGCGGCCGACGACCGCGGCGGTCTGGTCTACGAGGCGGTGGGTGCCGTGCCCAGGCGAGGCTTCGATGCCGGGCGGGGCGTGCTGCCGGGCGACGGCCGCCACGAGTGGCAGGGCACGATCCCGCCGGACGAGATGCCCCGGTGGGAGGTCCCTCCCGAACAGGTCGTGGTCAACTCCAATAACCTCCCGGTGGGACCCGCCTATCCGGTCCCGTGGCCGCGCTTCGACTGGGCTCACGACCGGGCACTGCGGATCGACGCGCTGCTGCGAGCGGAGTCCCCCGTGACAGCGGGCGACCTCTGCGCGGTCCAGAACGACGTGCTCTCGCGCGGCGCCGAGCGCTTCGTCCCGCGGCTCCTGGCCTGCGCGGATTCGCTGGCGGGAAGCCTGACGGCTCGCGAGCGCTCGGCGCTGGACACGCTCCGGCGCTGGGACTTCCTCGCGCGCCGCGACCGCGTCGGGCCCACGCTGTTTCGCGGATGGCTCGGCGCCTTCCAGCACCGCTCGGGGCTCGAGGGCCTGCAGGGACTCGCCGCGGCGGCGCTGGATGGCCGGGCGCCCGAGGCGCTGCGTTCGGGCCACACGACCCGCGGCGGAGAGCCCGAGCGCGCCGCCACGGCCGCCGTGGAGGCTCTGCGCCTCGCGCTGGCCGAGCTCGAGAAACGGCTAGGTCCCGACCGCTCGGCGTGGAGGTGGGGAAGGGCCCATCGCGCCTCGTTCGCCCACGAGTTGGCCTGGATGAAGCGTGATCTCGAGCCCCAGCCCGTACCGGCCGACGGCGACAACAGCACGCCGTGCGTGGGACGCTCGCGGCTGCCGTGGGGCCTGACGTTCGATCACGGGCCGGTGTTCCGGCACGTGGTCGACCTCGCGGTGCCGGACTCGTCGCTCGGTGTCATCCCGCCCGGGAATTCGGGGGTTCGCTCGAGCCCCCACGCGCGCGACCTTCTCGCGCCGTGGGCCGATCACCGCTACATGCCGCTCTATCTCTCGTGGCCGAGGATCGAGTCGGTGATCGAGCGCGACACCCGGCTCGAGCCGGGCGGAAACCGCTAGAAGTTGAATCGAGGGGTGAAGGCGGGCAGGGGCACTCCGCGAGACCCGCTGCGCGTCGCCGTCCTGGCGCCGCTCGCAACTCTCGACGCGCTCACCTCCTGCTTCCTGCGCGTCGCGAGAGTCTCGCTGCGGCCCCCGCCCGCCTTCACCCCTCGATTCTAGTAATCCGCGATCTCCCGGATCGCCCTCAGCACGTCGCCCTTCTGGGGCAGGATGTGGTCCTCGAGGGTCGGGGCGTAGGCCACCATGGTGTCGAGCGCCGCCACGCGCCTGACCGGGGCGTCGAGGTCCATGAAGCACTGCTCGGCGATCAGCGCCGCGACCTCGGCGCCGTAGCCGCAGAACATCGTGTCCTCGTGGGCCACGATCGCGCGGCCGGTCTTCCGCACCGACCTCGCCACGCTCTCGAAGTCGAGCGGCTGGAGCGTGCGCAGGTCCAGGATCTCGGTCTCGATGCCCTGCTCGGCCGCCTCCTGCGCCGCCAGGAACGTGCGCTGGACCAGGGCCCCGTAGGTCACCACCGTGACGTCCGAACCCTCGCGCACGACCCGCGCGCGACCGAACGGGACGGTGTAATCGGGCCCGGGATAGGGCGCCTTGGCGTAGGGCTGGCGGTAGAGGTGCTTGTGCTCGAGGAACAGCACCGGGTCCTCGCTCCTCAGGGCGGTGCGCAGCAGCCCGTTCGCGTCCAGGGCGTTGCTCGGCAGCACCACCCGCACCCCGGGGCAGTGCGCGAAGATGCTCTCGCCGCACTGACTATGGTAGGGCGCGCCTCCCTGGAGATACCCGCCGTAGGCGACCCGGATGATCACCGGCGCTGCGAACGCGTTGTTGGAGCGCCAGCGCAGGTTCGAGAGCTCGTTCCGGATCTGCATCATGGCGGGCCAGATGTAGTCGAAGAACTGGATCTCGACCACCGGACGGAGCCCCAGCGTGGCGAGCCCGATCGCCCGGCCCACGATGCTGGCCTCGGCGAGCGGCGAGTTGTAGACGCGGTGCTTCCCGTAGAGCTTCTGCAGGCCCCACGTCACGCCGAACACCCCGCCCTTCCCCTTGGTCTCCGCCAGCACCTCCTCGTGGGACGCGTCGGCGATGTCCTCGCCGAACATGATGATGCGCGGGTCGCGCTTCATCTCGTCGCGCAGGCAGTAGTTGACGAGCTGGAGCAGCGTCTCGGTCTGCTGCGGATTCTCGATCTTGGGCTCGACCGCGAAGCGGTCCGAGGTCGGATCGACGTCCGCCGAATAGACGTAGCGCGTCACCGATTCGCGCGGCGGCTGGGTGCCCTTCAGTGCTTCATCGCTCGCGGCGCGGATCTCGGCCAGCGCCTCCGCGTGCAGCCCTTCGAGCGCCGCCTCGTCGAGGAAGCCCTCGTCGATCAGGAACCGCGCGTAGGTCCGCAGGCAGTCGCGCTGGGCCTCGGCCTCGCGCTCGGTCCGGCTCCGGTACTTGGTCTCGTCGTCCGACATCGAGTGCGAGTACGGGCGCGTCACCAGCGCGCGAACGAACGCCGGCCCCTGGCGCGCGCGACAGTGAGCGGCCGCCTCCTTGAGGATCCCGTACGACTCGATCGGATCGCTGCCGTTGATCTCTCCCACCCAGTAGAGGCTGGGGAAGTTCCTCACCAGCGGGGCCACGTTCCCGCCAGCGGTCTGCACATCGACGGGGACCGAGATGGCGTAACCGTTGTCCTCGATCAGGAAGATCACGGGGAGCTTGAGAATGGAGGCGGTGTTCATCGCCTCCCAGAACTCGCCCTCGCTGGTCGTCCCGTCGCCCGCGGTGACGAGAACGACTTCGTCGCCCTGCGCTCTTCCCGCGAGCTGCGCGTGGTCGCTCTCGAGCTCCTTGTACTTGACCACGGCCTCGGCCGCTCCCACGGCCTGGAGGAACTGGGTCCCGGTGGGGCTGCTCTGGGAGACGATGTTGAGCTTCTTGTGGCCCCAGTGGCTCGGCATCTGCCGGCCGCCGGAGTTGGGATCCTCCTCCGCCGCCACGGCCGACAGGAGCATCTCCTTCGGCGTCATGCCGAGCTGGAGGCAGAGCGCCCGGTCGCGGTAGTAGGGATAGAACCAGTCGTAACCGGGCCTGAGCGCCTTGCCCGCGGCCGCGAGCACCGCCTCGTGCCCCGCCCCCGAGATCTGGAAGAAGATCTGGTTGAGCTTCTTGAGACGGATCTCCTCGTCGTCGAGGCGGCGCGACGTGTACATGGTGCGGTAGAGACCGACCAGGTCTTGCGCCGTGAGCCCGTGATAGCGGGCCAGTGGCTTCGCGGCAGTGCGCAATGCGGACATTCGCTGTGGATCTCCTCTGGTGGGGCGAGCAATACCCGCCCAAGAGTACCCGACCGAGAGCGGCTTCTTCAACGGCGCGAGAAGGCGCGTGGGAGCGCGTCGCGACCGCGGAACGACCTTGTGGCGCCCGCCGGACCGCGTTTCTTGACCCACGGTTCCCGCGCGCCGGCGGCGCGCGCGCCGCCGGATGCTCGCGCCGCCCCGGCGGATGCCGCGTGAGCGTGAGCACGCCCACCGCTTGCGCGACCCCACCCGATGGCACATTTCTCACGACCGACGATGGTTTTTCCTTGTCAGAGAGAGCGCATGCTTCTTAGCATTGTGTTGTTGCAAAGCGCGGCTGCGCTCCCCCTCCCGCCCTGAATGCGCCCGCCTTGCACGACGCACCCACGTTGCAGGGGCTCTTGCCGCCGCTGCGAGACGCACCTCGAATCCAGAAGAGACTCGGGCGTGAATCGCCGCAGCAAACAAGGGGCGTCGCGAGGCCAGTGGCCGGCGACGCACCCTTGCCCTGCCGGGGGTTGCGAAACTCGTCGCTGTCCCATTGATCCCACAACCTGGCTCCACGCTCCGAGGCACAGCCCATGCGCGCTCGCGTCTTTCTGACTGCTTTCCTCGCCACCTTGATCACGACCTTCTCGCTCTGTTCGGGCGCGCAGTCGGCCCCGGGCTCTTCCGCCAAGCTGGATCAGGCGCGCAACGGCAGGGCCGACTCGCCCACCAGCCCGGTCGACTTCCAGAACGGCAACGCGGGATCCAGCAACTCCCACTACGTCGAGAGCCTGTCGATTCCCTACCGCATGGTGGTGGACAACCTCTCGCTGGGACCCCACCGGCTGGTCATCGAGTGGGACGTCCGGAACTCCGGCAAGCACGCGATCGACTACGTCACCAGCGTGGATCACCTCGTCCCCCACGATCAGTTCCATCACGCCCCTGAGATCGTTGATCCCCTGATCGGGCTCTCGGGTTCGTTCGGCTCGCCCAGCACGTTCCCCATCCCGGCGCCGATTCCGAGCCTGACCGTGGCAGGTCAGCCCCAGCCGCAGACCAGCTTCAACGCCCTGCCGGCGACCGTCCGCGAAATGAGCATCTACAACGGCACGATCGCCGCGCTCACCTACGTGAACAACAAGGACGGCAACCTCGGAGATCTCAACGACTCGAACTCTTCGACGCGTCTCCAGATCGATTTCCTTGCCGCGAGCTCGACGGTGGTCATCGCCTGGGGGGGGCACATCGCGACCGAGGGCGACTGGGGAATTGGCAACTCCGCCTCCTTCCTAAACGGCTCGCCGTTTCACACTCGCCTCGTCGAGCTGGACGGCGGCGGTGGCAACCAGGATCGCGGTCTCTCGGCCAACGCCGTGTTCACGGGCAGCATCGACGGGCCCGCGCTGGTCTGCGCCGGCGCCTCGAGCAACTACACGGTGACCACTAACCAGACCGACCCGAGCATCAGCTGGTCGTTGCTCACGAACACGGCGGGCGCCTCGTTCGCCGGCAGCACCAGCGGGTCGTCGGTCCAGGTGACCACGACCGGCGCCGGGACCTTCGTCATCCAGGCTCAGATCGGCAACGGCAGCAATAGCCTCACGTGCAGCGACACGGTGACCGTGGCCGCTCTTCCGACCTGCCTGATCGACGGACCCAATGCCGTCTGCCCCGGGTCCACCGCCACCTACTTGGGCCCCGCGGGCCTCGACTCTTACAGCTGGACCATCACCGGGGGTGGGACGATCTCCGGATCGGCTTCCGGGCAGTCCGTAACCGTCGACGCGGCTGGCGACTGCGGGAACGCGTTCACCTTGACCCTCAACGTCGTCAGCGGTCCTTCGTGCTCGAGCACGTGCACGAGCGTCGTGCAGGTCAAGGACACCCAGGCTCCGATCGTCACTTCTTGCCCCGGCGACGAGACCATGCAGTGCCCGGCCACGCCGGCCTTCGGCACCCCGACCTTCGCCGACGACTGCGACCAGAACCTCAACGTGACGTTCGCCGACGAGACTCTCACCGCGAGTTGCCCCGCGGCGAGCCGGGTGCGGCGCACCTGGACCGCCACCGATGCCTGCGGCAACTCGGCCACCTGCAGCCAGACCATCACGCTCGAGAACCACACCGCTCCGCAGGTGGCTTCCTGCCCCGGCGACCTCACCATCGAATGCCCGGCCCAGCCGAGCTTCGGCGAGCCGAGCTTCACCAGTAGCTGCGACCCGAACCTCACCGTAGCGTTCGCCGACGAGACGCTGCCCGCGAACTGCCCCGCGGTGCGCCGGGTGCGGCGCACCTGGACCGCCACCGACGCCTGCGGCAACTCGGCCACCTGCAGCCAGACCATCACCGCCGAGGACCACACCGCGCCGGCCGTCGCCGACTGTCCGGCCGACGAGACCATCCAGTGCCCCGCGCAGCCGGCGTTCGGCACGCCGGTCTTCACCGACGCGTGTGACTCCAGCCCGACGGTGACGTTCTCCGATGAGACGCTCGCGGCGAGCTGCCCGGCGGTGAGCAAGGTCCGGCGCACCTGGAGCGCCATCGACGCCTGCGGCAACTCGTCCTCGTGCAGCCAGACCATCACCGTCGAGGACCATACCGCGCCGGTCGTCACCTCTTGCCCCGGCGACGAGACCATCCAGTGCCCGGCCACGCCGGCCTTCGGCACCCCGACCTTCGCCGACGACTGCGACCAGAATCTCAACGTGACGTTCTCCGACGAGACGCTCGCGGGGAGCTGCCCCACGGCCGCCAGGATCAAGCGCACCTGGACCGCGACCGACGCCTGCGGCAACTCGGCCACCTGCAGCCAGACCATCACGCTCGAGAATCACACCGGGCCGCAGGTGGCTTCCTGCCCCTCCGACCTCATCATCGAGTGCCCGGCCCAGCCGAGCTTCGGCACGCCGAGCTTCGCCGGTAGCTGCGACCCCAACCTCACCGTGACGTTCGCCGACGAGACGCTGCCGGCGAGCTGCCCGGCGGTGAGCAAGGTCCGTCGCACCTGGACCGCCACCGATGCCTGTGGCAACTCGGCCACGTGCAGCCAGACCATCACCGTCGAGGATCACGCCGCCCCGGTCGTCGTCTCGTGCCCCACCGACCAGACCATCCAGTGCCCCGCGCTCACCGCGTCCGTGGAGGCGCGCACCGGCGGCCTCACGGCCGAGTGCCTGATCCAGCCGTCGTTCGGC
>VBOT01000007.1:0-290 GCA_005893225.1 Candidatus Eiseniibacteriota bacterium | reverse complement strand
GACCGCGACCGACGCCTGCGGCAACTCGGCGACCTGCAGCCAGACCATCACCGTCGAGGACCATACCGCCCCGGTGGTCACTTCCTGCCCCGGTGATCAGACCATCCAGTGCCCGGCGACGCCGAGCTTCGGAGCTCCCACCTTCGCCGACGGCTGCGATGCCAACCTCAAGGTGACGTACTCGGACGAGACGCTTCCGGCCAGCTGTCCGGCGGCGAGCAAGGTCCGGCGCACCTGGACCGGCACCGATGCCTGTGGCAACTCGGCCACGTGCAGCCAGACCATCACCG
>VBOT01000006.1:371-19769 GCA_005893225.1 Candidatus Eiseniibacteriota bacterium | reverse complement strand
TCGTCAGCCCGTCGGTTCGTTCCCCGCTGCTTTCAGCGCCGCCCTCGCGAGCGCCGCCTTGCGGTTCCCTTGGGTCCCTGTGACCAAGTCCCCGGAGGACTCTCACCTCCAGGTCAGCGCCCATGCTGGGCATACAAACGGCGCGAGCCGGGGGAGCCCCGGCTCGCGAGCGCGCGGCACGCTTCCGCTTACATCACCAGCGCCCCGGTGCGCAGCAGGTAGGCGAGACGCGCGCGCTGCTCGGCCCCGAGCAGCGCGTGGATCCGGCGCAGCGAGTCGACGATCTTGCGCTGGAGCCGCTCCGCGCTCTGGATGCGAAGCCGGGCCGCCTCGACCGCCGGCTCGTCACCGAAGGTCTCGCCCTGCGCGGCATCCGCCAGCAGCGCGAGCGCCCGGCGGTCGTCCACCGCCGCCTGGGCCCGTTCGGTCTTGAGCTCGTTGAGGACCGCGGCGAGCTCCGTGACCTGCGGTTCGTCGAGCCCGAGCTTCCAGGCCAGGAACCGGAGAGGACGGCGCACGCCGAATCCTCCCGTGAAGCTCTCGCCGGGGTAGTGATGGTGCTCGAAGCGGTGGAAATCGCGTTCCGCGGGGGCGCCGCAGCCGCAGCGCAGGCGGGACGCATGATGGGGATGGGAACACATGATGAACCTCCTCTCGCCGGGGCCATCGCTCCCGGCGGATCCAAGGCGCGGGCACCATGCCTCGCACCGCGGGAAAGCTTACCAGTGCCGTCAATGGGGGCGCGCGCGGGGGCCCGTGGGGTATCTTCCCGGCGAGGATCCGTCCGGCGGGTTCTTTCGCAACCGCCGGCCGATCGCCTGGTGAAGGAGGCTCCGCCCATGCCGAGACTCGAGCGAGTGCTGGAGACCTCCCTCTACGTGGCCGATCTCGCCCGCTCGCTATCCTTCTACGAGTCGGTGGTCGGCCTGCGGCGGCTCCAGGCCGACGAGCGGTTCTGCGCGCTCGAAGTTCCCGGCCGGCAGGTGCTGCTGCTCTTCAAGCAGGGCGGAACCCTCCGGCCCATCCCGACGCCCGGCGGAGTGGTCCCGCCTCACGATGGAGAGGGCAGGCTCCACCTGGCGTTCGCGGTTCCGGCCTCCGAGCTCGCGGCGTGGGAATCGCACCTGGAGCGTCACGGAGTCCCGATCGAGAGTCGCGTCACCTGGGGGGCGGGCGAGAGGAGCCTTTACTTCCGCGACCCCGACGGGCACCTGGTCGAGCTGGCCACTCCGGGCCTCTGGTGGCGCAGCCAGGAACAGGGTCCGCCCGGCACGTGATATGTTTTCCACCGTGCGGGCGACGAAGAAGTGGATTCCGCAGTGATCGAGGGGAGAGCCATGGAACGTGGGAAAGAGACCGCCACCCTGGGGGGCGGGTGCTTCTGGTGTCTGGAAGCGGTGTTCGAGCCGCTGGAGGGGGTCGATCGCGTGGTGTCGGGATACTCGGGGGGCGGCGGGCCCCATCCGACTTACGAGCAGGTGTGCTCCGGGACGACGGGACACGCCGAGGTGATCCAGGTCACGTTCGACCCCGAGGTGATCTCGTACCGCGAGGTGCTGGAGATCTTCTTTGCGTTCCACGACCCCACGACGCTCGATCGGCAGGGGCCGGACCAGGGAACCCAGTATCGGTCGGTGATCTTCTGGCACTCGGCGGAGCAGAACGCGGTCGCCCAGGAGGTGATCGCCGACCTCACGCGCCGTGGATTCTGGAGCGACCCGATCGTGACCCAGGTGGTCCCGTTCAAGGCTTTCTATCCCGCCGAGGACTATCACCAGGGCTACTATCGGGCCAACTCCGGCCAGCCCTACTGCCGGGCGATCGTCGCTCCGAAGGTGGCCAAGCTCAGGGCTCAGTACCGCTCGCGCCTGAAGCGTACCGAGGCCGCCGGCCCGGCCTAGCGTTCGCTAACTTCGCGCAAAAAACATTTGGGCGGGAGCGGCAGGTGTCGCGAGGCGCCGGTTTCTTGGCCGCGAAGAGAACCGGACTGCGCCACCTTTCCGCCCCCGCCACGATCGGCGTCCTGGCCCGGCCGAGCCGTGCTACATGCGCACCACCAGCACCCGCACGCCGCGCGAGGCGCCGAAGCGGGCGAAGTAGATGCCCGAGGCGAGGGGATCGCCGGCCCCATCGCGGGTCGTCCATCTCGCCTCCGAGCCTCCTCCCGAGCGGCGCACCGGAACTCGCGTGACTTCGCGCCCGGCCACGTCGTAGACGCGCAGGTCGCCAGCCACGGCAGCGTGGATCGAGAAGCGCACGACTTCTCCCGCGCGCACCGGACTGGGTCCGAAGCGAATGCCGCCGGGGTCGGCGGTCGTGCCGACGGCGGTCGTGCCCGTCGGAATCGTCACGCGGGTGGTGTTCCCTTCCAGGGTCTGCTGCGGGACCGGCCCGCCCTCGAAGATCGGGTTGCTGCCGTCCGACCGGTGCCAGATGAGGCGGAACGCCGTGATACGGCCCGAGCGGTTGAGATAGCCTCCTTCAGTCACATCGAGCTGCCACGGTCGTTCCGCCGTAGGGGGTAGAAGGTTGTCCGAGGAGCCGTGCGGCACCTCGATCCTGAAGGTCCAAGCCACGTTGCCTGCGGTGCTCGTGCCCGTCACCCATTCGCTGGATGCGGCGGCACCCGAGCCCGGGACCGGAAGTACCAACCCTGGAGTGGATACACTGGACCCCGAATCCACGAGCGAAGCACCGCCGCTATCTCCAGCGACCACCTGGGCGACGACATCATGATCGTAAGCGTTGTGGACGATGGTGAGCTCGAGCGTGGCGGCGCTCGGTCCGCTCGGACTGACGAGACGCACGGATGGCGTGTCGTACCGGACGCCCCCCTCGGTGTAGGACACGCGATACCAGAACGCCTGCCCGCGCTCGGATCCCGTCACCTGCCACGTGCGCGCGTAGATCGTGCGGTTCTCCATGCCGGCGAGCGAGGAGCTCCCAGTCGCGGGCACCGAGTCGTACGGCGTGAAGGGGCCCGGCGCGCCGTTCTCGTCCGGAGCGCGCTCGAACACGAACCCGCCAGCGCCCATCTCGCGCTGCGTGTACAGGAGCGCCAGGACCTCGCTGGGCGGGGAAGCGGTGAGCTCGAGACGGACGATCTGCGAGCGTCCGGGTTGCTCCCTCTCGAGCCTCGCCGCGTAGAGGTCGAGGGCCCCGAAGCCCACCGGCGAGCTCCAGCGCGGGTCGGGCCCCGCGGCTCCGGGCGGCGCGCCGCCCAGCCGCCGGAACGCCGTCGCGCGCAGCAGCTCGGCGATCTGCCCGGGAGAGAGCTCGGGGTACGCCGAGCGCAGCGCGGCCACGGCGCCGCTCACGAACGCCGCCGCCATGCTCGTGCCGCTCAGCCGCCGGTACTGGGCGCCGTCGGTGGACTCGTCGCCGTCGGCGCCGAGGATCGCGACTCCCGGGGCGAGCAGGTCGGGCTTCTGCTCGTCGCTCGCGTCCTGATCTCCGTCGCTGGCCCGCGGGCCGTAATTGCTGAAGTCGGTGATCCGGTCGTCGCCCTCCCCGGGCGAGCGCTGGTTGTCGAACGCCCCGACCGCGAGCACGCGATCGGCTCCCGCCGGTGACGGCACGTAGGCGGTGTGGCCGTCGTTGCCCATCGAGGCCACCACCACCAAGCCGAGGTCGACCGCCCGGTTTGCGAGCCTCGAGGCGATGTCGTCGCCGTCGGTCGGGTCGGTGCTCGAGAGCGACATGTTGATCACGTCGATCCCCTCGAATCCCGGCGGGCCGCCCCAGGCGCGCGCGCGGTTGTGGATGCACCAGTCGAGCGCTTCCGCGAGCCCGGTGCCAGTGCCGGCGTCGTTGAGCACCTTGACGTCGACGAAGCGGGCTCCGGGAGCGATCCCGACCGCGTAGCCGGCTGCGCCGCCGGTCCCGAGCGCGATGCTCGCCACGTGCGTGCCGTGAGCGAGGGTCACGGCCCCGCCGCGGTCCTCCGGATTGACGCTGCCGTCGCGCGGCGTGTCGAGGGCGGAGTCGCTGCCGCTGAACACCGCGCCCCCCAGGAACCTTCCCGCCAGCGATTCGTGTCCGGGCCACGAGCCGGCAGGAGCGTCGTTGACCCCGGTGTCGAGGAACGCGATCACCACGCCACTTC
Organism: Candidatus Eiseniibacteriota bacterium; assembly: GCA_005893225.1. GTDB lineage: Bacteria > Eisenbacteria > RBG-16-71-46 > RBG-16-71-46 > RBG-16-71-46 > WS-3. The sequence continues at coordinate 15,664 of VBOT01000006.1, read as the reverse complement.
CGTCGGCCCCGCCGATTCCCGCCCAGGTCGGGAACACCCGCCCCGACGGATCGCGCGCGCCGATCGAGCCCGCCGCCTCGTGCAGCATCGGATAGACGATCGGGACCGCCTCGACCCGCTCCACGCCGGGCAGCTTCGCCGCCGCCTGGACCTGGGCGAAGCTGGCCGAGCTCCGCACCGCCGGGACTCCCTCGTAGCGGAAGAGCACCGGCATCCCGAGCAGGCTGAGCTGGGTGAGGTCGGATGGAGTGGGAACGTGGTCGTAGACCACGTACACCGAGAACACCAGGCCCGCCTCGCTATGCGAGACGTCGATGCGCTTGCGGGCCAACGTGTCGCCTTCCTGGAAGGCGAAGCGGTATCCGAGCAAGTTCACCGACTCCATGCGGTCGTCGATGTGGTCCGTGTCTTCGTCCCAGATGAACGGTCCAGCCCATGCAGAGGGCACGGGCGAAAAAGCCAGCGCCCCGAGCAACAGGACGGCTGCTCGCCTCATCGCGGCTTTCTCGCCCGGCCGGCCGCCGGGGAGGACCGCACCCCTTGCCTCGAGCGGTGCGAGTCTCACGGCATTAATTCTCCTACACGGCTCTTGACCCCGACTTGAGTGAATGCGCTAACGCGCTGGGCGCCATTTGGTTCGCCCGTCGCCGGAGCATGGGGCTCCGGCCATCCGTGGACGCTCGAACCGGCCCACAGCTTGCGCGCGGCCTCCTGCGTCTCCGGCAGAGGATCCACGCTCAGACCGGACCGCAGCAGCGCCTGGAGCTTGGCGTACTCGGCCAGCGCCGCCCGGCGATTGCCGAGCTTGATGAGGCACTCGATCATCGCGAGCCAGGTCGACTCGCGATACTCGTCGATCTCTACCGCGCGCCGGAAGCACGAAAGCGCCTCCTCGTAGTCGCCGGCCTCGGCGCACTGGGCACCGAGGTCGAGCAGGCACTTCTCGACCCGATCCCGCGTGCGCGCCTGGAGCTCGTCGGCCCAGCTGGCGTAGAACCCCTGGAGGAACGTGCCCGTCGCCAGCTCGGCCGCGCGCTGCAGCGCCTTCCTGCGAGCGCGTGGATCGCGCGCCGATCGAGCCTCCTCGAGGGCATGATCGAGGTCCCAGGCGTCGCAGGTGAGCGGGTAGGCCGGGTTCAGCCGGTAGATGTCCCACTCGCGCAGGATAGGCTGCGCCTGCGCGCGCGGGAGGACGCTCCTGATATAGGAGAGCGACGGGTGGAAGTTGCGCCGTCCCGCCGCCGCCTGACGGCCCGGCCAGAAGTGCTCGAGCAGGTCGTCGCGGCTCGCTCCCCGCGGATGCAGGCTGAGGTAGATGAGGATGTGGAACGCCCGCTGCGTGCGCCATGCCGAGGGCGGCACCAGGCGTCCGTCCACGTAGAGGCGGGGCGGGCCGAACAGCGCCAGGCGCGTGGCACGCGTCTCAGCGAGCCCGGTCGCCGAGCCGCGCGAGGTGCGGTCCCCGATGTGCCGGAGCGCCGCGCGGATCGCGGGGCGCAGCGCGCGCCGCGTCTTCGCGAGGTCCTCGAGCGCCTCATGGGCGGCGCGCCGCCCCACCTCGCCCAGCACTGCGATCGCCGCTTCCGCCACGCCGGCCGGCGCGCCGGCGAGCATCTTGAGCAGCGGCTCCTCGACGGCGCCGCCCGCTTCCACCAGCGCCGCGGAGGTGGTGGGCACCTCCACTTCGCGCTCGAGCGCGTGCAGCAGCGAGGCCGGCTCCTCGCGGGCCTGTACCTTCAGGAAGTAGAGGTAGCCGCGCTCGCGCACCAGGCGCAGCGCCAGGCCCAGGTGGCGATCGGCGGCGCGCTGCTCACCGAGCGCCAGCAGCGCCTCGCCCAGCCAGTAGTGGACGCGCATGCGCTGGTAGTCGTTCTCGTCAGCGTCCGCGCGGCGCACCAGCGACTGCAGCAAGTCGCGAGCCGCCCGCACCCGCCCGGCGCGCAACTCGCACCAGGCCAGGGTAGCCTTGAACTCGACCAGGCGGGGGCCGTCGGGGCCGCCCGCCAGACGCTCGATCGCCTCGGTCAGGAACGCGACCGCGCGCCGGTACTCGCCGCGGCCGCAGAAGATCCGCCCGCGCAGGGCCAGCAGGTCGGCGGCGATCAGGTCCATGCGCAGCTCGTCATTCAGCTCCTCCGCCTGCTTCAAGGCGGCCAGCGCCCCGTCGAAGTCGCCGCCCTGGGCCAGGATCTGGGCCAGGGCCTGGTGGCACGTCACCTCCTGGGCGCGGTTCGAGAAGCGCTGCGCGGCGAGCAAGCCCTCCTCGGCGGCGCGCCTCGCGTCGGCCAGCTCCCCGAGCTCGGCGAGCAGGGTGGCCAGGTTGGAGAGGTAGAGCGGCGCGCGCGGCGAGCTCGTGCCGCGCACCTGCGCCAGGGCGGCCCGCAGCTCCTTGGAGGCCTCGCGGAAGCGGCCCTGGGCTGCGTAGGCCATGGCGAGGTTGTGGACCGTGGGCACGAGCATTTCGCGGTCGGCCGAGTCCTTGAGCAGGCTCCGCACCTCGTCCAGGATCCGGATGGCCGCGTCGTGATGCCCGAGATAGAAGTGGGCGGCGCCCTTGATCTGGAGCAGCCGTCGGCGCAGCTCGACCGGGATTCCGTGGGCGCGGGCCAGCCCGCTCTCGACGATGCCGAGCGCCTGCTCGTGCATGCCGCGCAGGTTGAGCAGCCGCCCGAGCCCCGCCATCGCGCTGCACTCGTGGTCGCGCGTGCCGAGCCGGCGGGCCTCGTCGAGCACCTCCTTGTAGAGCGCCTGCGCCTCGTCCCAGGAGCCGACCGCGCGCTGCGCGTCCGCCAGCGCCAGGGTGAGGAGCGGCTCCTCGCGCACCCGCTCGCGCGGCAGGTCGGAGAGATACTGGAGCAGCGCCGCGGGGCGCCCCTGGCGGAGCAGCTCGGGGGCGAGATCCCGGACGATGCGGGCGGCCTCGGCCACCCGGCCCGCCTGGAGGTAGTGGCGCAGGGCCCGCTCCGGCTCGCCGCGCGCCTCGAGGGCCGAGGCCGTGTCGGCGGCCAGCTCCCTCGTGCCCGGCGCGCCCGCGCGCGCCTCGAGCTCGTGCCGCACGAAGCGCCGCACCAGCTCGTGGCACTCGTAGGAGGCCTGCTCGCCGATCCCGAACGTCCGCAGCAAACCGCGGCGCGCCAGGGCGTCGAGCACCGGACGGGCGTCTCGCACCCCGCCCAGCCGGGCCGCCAGGTCGGCGTCGAAGCGCGACAGCGCCGAGGTGCGCTCGAGCATGTGGCGCGACCCGGGATCCAGGCGCGCGTAGACCTCGGAGGAGAGGTAGTCGTGGAGCTCGAGATCCGAGGCCCGGAAGCGGGCGAGCACGTCTTCCAGGCGCGCGTCGGCGGAGCGCTCGAGCGACTCGTGGACGAGATGGATCGCCGTGGGCCAGCCCAGGGTGGTCTCCTCGAGCGAGGCGAGCTCCTCGGCTGTGAGCGGCCGGCGGTACACCTTGCCGAACAGCTGGTCGAGCTCGTCGCGGGAAAGCCGCAGCTCCTCGGAATCGAGCTCGAACACCTGCCCCTGGGCGCGCAGGCGGTCGAGAGCCAGGGGCGGCACCGAGCGCGACGCGACCACGATCCGCACCGAGGCCGGAAGCTGCCTGAGCAGGGTGTCCATGAACGCGATCACGTGCGGGTTCGTCGCGGCGTCCTGGAAGTCGTCGAGCACGAGGAGATACGGGGAGCCCTTGAGGCCCACGAGCTCGTTGGCGAAGGTGCCGCCAAGCATCTCGCCCGAGCTCGCGCCGGGGCGGAACTCCTCCAGGATGCGCTGGAACACCCGTCCGAATCGCGGCGCTTCGCGGCGAAAGCCCTCCAGCAGATAGCGGCTGAAGACGATCGGGTCCGCATCCGAGGGGGTGAGCGAGTACCACACCACCGGCCGGCTGAGGGACTTCGCGAACGAGGCGAGCAGCGTGCTCTTGCCGTAGCCGGCGTCGGCGATCAGGAGCGTGAGGGAGCGCTGCGCGTGCTCGGTGAGCGCCCGGACCAGGCGCGGCCGATCGAGAACCAGTCGGCCGAGGTTGGGGCGGCTGAGCTTGGCGCGGTAAAGGGGAGTCGCGTCTTGCTTGCGCCGGCTCTCGGCGGACAAGGACGTCACAAGGCACCTCGTGGTCCGGCCACCTCGCTGGCCCGGGTGCGTTGGGTCGAGCCCCTCGGTGATCCCCCAGCGAATCGATCCGATTAAGAATACCAGAGAACGCGCCCCGCGTGCGCCGGAGAGCGAGGCGGCGGGTGCTCCCGAGCGGCGTACCTGAAAAAGCCATGGGCTATGACCCGGAGTCCTGCGGTCCGGCGTCGCATTCCACCCGCGCCGCGAGGCTCGCGGTCACGCGGTGTCTTGCCCTCCCGATCGGCGTTCGCTAGCGTGGCCGACGGAGAGGAGCGACCTTGAAAGCGGTTCGGATTCACGCCCCCGGCGGGCCCGAGAAGCTGGTTTACGAAGACGTGCCCGACCCGATCCCCGGCCCAGGCGAGGCGCTGGTCGCGATCGAGGCGGCGGGCGTGAACTTCATCGATGTCTACCGGCGCACGGGCCTCTACCCGATCGCTTTCCCGGCGATCAACGGCTCCGAGGGCGCCGGCACAGTGGTGGCACTGGGTCCCGGGGTGAGCGAGGTCGCGGCCGGCGACCGGGTCGCCTATCAAGGGACGATGGGGTCGTACGCCGCGCGCGCGGTGGTTCCCGCGAAGCAGCTGGTGCGCCTGCCCGAGGGCGTGAGCACGAAGCAGGGAGCGGCGCTCATGCTGCAGGGGATGACCGCCCACTACCTCGCGTGCGCGACCTACCCGCTCGGGCCCGGCCATGCCTGCCTGGTGCACGCGGCGGCGGGCGGCGTGGGGCTGCTTCTCTGCCAGATCGCGAAGCTCCGCGGCGCGCGCGTGATCGGCACCGTCTCGACTTCAGAGAAGGCGGCCCTGGCGCGCGAGGCCGGCGCCGACGAGGTGATCCTCTACGTCGAGCGCGACTTCGAGGCGGAGCTCAAGCGCCTCACGGCGGGCGCAGGGGTCCAGGTGGTCTACGACTCGGTCGGAAAGGCGAGCTTCGAGAGGAGTCTCCAGTGCCTCGCCCGGCGAGGAATGATGGTCCTGTTCGGCCAGTCGAGCGGCCCCGTGCCTCCGTTCGACCCGCAGGTGCTGAACCGGTGCGGCTCGCTCTTCCTCACACGGCCCAAGCTCGACGATTACGTCGCGACCCGGGAGGAGCTGCTCGAGCGGGCCGGGCAGGTGATGGACTGGGTGCGCGAGGGGAGGCTCAGGCTGCGCATCGCCGCGGAGCTGCCGCTGTCGCAGGCGGCCGAGGCGCACCGGCGGCTGGAGGCCCGGGCGACGGCCGGGAAGATCCTGCTCATCCCGGGCGCGTGAACGGGGCCATGGCGTGGAGAAGCGAAGCTCGGGTCTGATGATGTTCCGCCGCGCGGGCCCCGGGATCGAGGTGTTCCTGGTGCACCCGGGCGGCCCGTTCTTCGACCGCAAGGACGAGGGCGCGTGGAGCATCCCCAAGGGCGAGATCGGGCCCGGGCAGGATCCGCTCGAGGGGGCGAGGCGCGAGTTCGAGGAGGAGACCGGCCAGGCGGTCGAGGGCTGCGCGCGCACGGGCTCGCTGATCCCGCTGGGCTCGGTGCGCCAGACCGGAGGGAAGACGGTGGACGCCTGGGCCTTCGAGGGGGACTGGCCCGCCGGAGCGGTTCTCCGCAGCAACACCTTCTCGATGGAGTGGCCTCCGCGCTCCGGGGGCACCCGGGAGTTCCCCGAGGTGGATCGCGGCGAGTTCTTCCCGGTCGAGATGGCCCGCCGCAAGATCAACCCCGCCCAGGCGGAGCTCATCGAGCGGCTGCTCGAGCGGCTCGGGCCCGGGTAGCCGCCCGCGGGCCCCCCGTGCTCTTCGCCGAGCTGGAAGCCACCTCGCGGAAGATGGCCGCCACCTCGGCCCGGTCGGAGAAGGTGAGCCTGCTGGCCTCGCTCCTGCGCCGGCTCGACCCTGAAGAAATCGCCGCGGCGGTGGCCTTCCTGTCGGCCGGTCCGCGGCAGGGGCGGATCGGCGTGGGCCCCTCGGCCGTGCGGGCTGCCGCGAGCGGTCCTCGAAGCCGGGCCCCGGAGCTGACGCTCGCGGATGTGGACTCGGCGCTCGAGAGGATCGCGCATCTCTCGGGCCCGGGCTCGGCGGCCGAGCGCGCCCGGTCGCTCTCCGAGCTGCTCGGCCGCGCCACCGAACCCGAGGCCAGCTTCCTGATCCGCCTCATCCTCGGCGAGCTGCGACAGGGTGCGCTCGAGGGGGTGATGGAGGAAGGGATCGCTCAAGCGGCGGCCGTCCTGGCGGGCGAGGTCCGGAGAGCGGCGATGCTGGCGGGAGATCTCCCGGCCGTGGCGCGCGCGGCGCTCACCGGTGGCCAAGCCGGGCTCGGCGCCTTCCGGCTCGAGCTCTTCCGGCCGGTGCAGCCCATGCTGGCGCAACCTGCTGGAGATCTCGGCGAAGCGCTGGAGCGGATCGGCGAGGCGGCGCTCGAGTACAAGCTGGACGGCGCGCGGGTCCAGGTCCACAGGTCGGGCGACGAGGTGCGAGTTTTCTCGCGGCAGCTCAACGACGTGACCCATGCGGTCCCCGAGCTGGTGGAGACGGTGCGCGCGCTCCCGAGCGGTGAGCTGATCCTGGACGGCGAGGTCCTGGCCCTGCGTCCTGACGGGACGCCGCATCCCTTCCAGGTGACGATGCGCCGCTTCGGCCGCAAGCTCGACGTGGAGCGCGTCCGCCACGAGCTGCCGCTCACGCCCTTCTTCTTCGACGTGCTCCGCATTAACGGCGAGGATGTGTTCGGCCGGCCCGCGCGCGAGCGCCACCAGGCCCTCCGCGAGCTCGCCCGAGACTTGGCCGTTCCGCGCCTCGTGACCGCCGATCGGGCCGAGGCCGAGGCGTTCCTCGACGAGGCGCTGCGCCGCGGGCACGAAGGGGTGATGGCCAAGTCGCCGGCCTCGCCCTACGAGGCCGGGAGCCGCGGGCTCGGCTGGTTCAAGGTCAAGCCGGCGCACACGCTCGATCTGGTGGTTCTCGCGGCCGAATGGGGGCACGGGCGCCGCCGCGGATGGCTCAGCAATCTCCACCTCGGGGCGCGCGACCCGGCGAGCGGAGGGTTCGTGATGGTCGGCAAGACCTTCAAGGGCATGACCGACGAGATGCTGGCGTGGCAGACGCGAAGGTTCAAGGATCTGGCGGCCGCCGAGGACGGGTACACGGTTCAGCTCCGCCCCGAGCTGGTGGTGGAGGTGGCGTTCGGCGACGTCCAGGAGAGCCCTCATTACGCGGGCGGCATGGCGCTCCGGTTCGCCCGGGTCAAGCGCTACCGCGAGGACAAGCCGGCCGCCGAGGCCGACACCACCGAGTCGATCCGCGCCATCCTCGAGGGCCAGGTGCGCAAGGAGCGCGCCCGGTGACCCGGCGAGGATCGCGCCCGCCGAGGCCGTCTCCTCGAAACCGCCGTCTCCATCTAGAATGCCTTGAAAGAGGAGACCGGATGCGAATCCTGGTCGGCACCAGCGGATACTCCTACAAGGAATGGAAGGGCAGCTTCTACCCGGAACGCTTCCCCGAGAAGGAGATGCTGCGCTTCTATGCGGGGCGTTTCCCGACCGTGGAGATCAACAACACGTTCTACCGGATGCCCACCGAGTCGATGCTCCAGCGCTGGTCGAGCGAGGTCCCCGAGAGCTTTGCCTTCGTGCTCAAGGCGTCGCGCCGCATCACGCACGAACAGAAGCTCCGGCAATCGTCCGACTCGGTCGGGTTTTTCCTCGCGGCGGCGGCGACGCTCGGCCACAAGCTCGGTCCGCTGCTGTTCCAGCTCCCGCCCACGTTCAAGCAGGACCTGCCGCTGCTCCGCGAGTTCCTCGCTCTCCTGCCCCGGGAGCGGCGAGCGGCGTTCGAGTTCCGTCACCCGTCGTGGTTCGAGGACGGGGTCTACGAGGCCCTGCGGGCGCACGGGGCGGCCCTGTGCACGGCCGACACCGGGGAGCCGGATGATCCGCCGCTGCTCGCGACCTCGGACTGGGGATACCTGAGGCTCCGGGACGAGGGCTATGACGACCGGGAGCTCGGCGGGTGGGCCGAGCGGATCAGGAGCCAGCCCTGGCGCGAGACCTTCGTGTTCTTCAAGCACGAGGAACAGGGCATGGGACCGAAGCTGGCGGCGCGCTTCATCGAGCTCGCCGGCTGAGAGTCCACGGGTCGCCCGCGACCGGTCGCGCGCTCGTGTAGACTCGCCGCGTGGCGAGCGAGGCGAGCACCGGCCGTCCGATCGATCCGCGGGTCTCGATCGGGCACGTCCACCTCAAGGTGGCCGATCTCGAGCGCGCCCTCGACTTCTACTGCGGCGTGCTCGGCTTCGAGCTGACAGGACGCTACGGGGCCAATGCCGCCTTCGTGTCGGCCGGGGGGTACCACCACCACATCGGTCTCAACGTCTGGGAGAGTCGCGGCGGGTCGCCGCCCCCGCCCGGCACGACCGGCCTCTACCACGTCGCGATCCTCTATCCGACCCGTGCGGCGCTCGCCGACGCCCTGCGCCGGCTGAGGGCGGCAGGGATCGCGCTCGAGGGTGCCTCCGATCACGGCGTCAGCGAGGCCCTATACTTGCGGGACCCCGACCAGAACGGAATCGAGCTCTACTGGGACCGGCCGCGCGAGCGCTGGCCGCGCGACGCCGGCGGCAGGGTCGCCATGCGCACCGGTCCGCTCGACCTCGAGGACCTGCTGGGGGAGCCTGAGGAGAGGAAATGATGGACGAGGAGGAGCGCCTTTTCATCCCCGTGGTCCTCGGTACCACGCGCCAGGGCCGGATGAGCGAGCACTGCGCGCAGGTGATGCTCGAGCGCGTCCGCGCGAGACAGGGCGTGGACACCGAGCTCATCGACCTCCGGCGAGTTCCCATGCGGACCGACGACGCCGGCGAGTCGATCAAGGACCCGGAGTTCTCGGGCCAGATGAGCCGCGCCGATGGGCTCGTGATCGTCTCACCCGAGTACAATCACGCGTACGCCGGCCTCCACACCTGCCTCAAGGAGTACATCCACAAGGCGGTGGGAATCGTGGGCGTGTCGGCGGGGCCCTGGGGCGGGTCGCGCGGGATCGAGAGCCTGCTCCCGGTGATGCGCGAGCTCGGGCTGGTCAACATCTTCTGGGACGTTAACTTCGCCAGCGTCCACAAGGTGTTCGACGAGCGGGGAACGCTGCTGGATGAGGCCTACCGCAAGCGCGCCGACAAGTTCCTGGCCGAGCTGGTCTGGATGGCGAGGACGCTGCGTCACGGGCGCCGGCTGATTCCCCTCGAGTAGCGGAGGCGCGAGATGAAGCGCGATTCCATGAAGTGCCCGAAGTGCGGCGCGGAGATGAACTGCCACGCCGAGAAGCCGGTGGATCCGCTCAGCGCGAAGGAGGCCGCCGCGGCCGCCCAGGGGGCGCTGGTGGAGGAAATCCACCTCTGTCCGCGATGCGGCTTCACCGAGTCGAGGAGGCTGATCGCCTAGCGGCTACGTCCGCTCGGCCAGATACACCTTGGTCACGTACCTCAGCGTGATCCTGCCGCGCGGGTCACGATGCCGCTCGAACAGCGCCGCCAGGAGCTCCATGAGGCGCTCGAACGGCCGGCCTTCCTTGGGGACGTAGGAGGCGCTCGCCGCGCGGCCGATGAATCCCGCGAGGTCGAGCTCCTGGGCGTGCGCGAATGTCTCCAACTCGGGAGGGGTGAAGAGCCCCTCGGCGCTCACCAACTCGGGATCGAACGGCCGCTGCTCGGCGGGGTCCTCGCCGTTCACGGCATGGATCGCCTCGATGTAGCCGAGTGTCAAGGGGTCGCTCCGGTCGCGGCTGTTCCACACCAGCGCGAGCCGTCCCCGGGGCCTGAGCACGCGGTGGAACTCGACCAGGGCCTCGCGCTGGCGGAACCAGTGAAACGCCTGGGCGCAGAGCAGGAGGTCCAGGCTCTCGGGCCCGAGCCCGGTCGCTTCCGCGGCCGCGTCGATCCACGTGACCCGCGGGTGCGGCGCCGCCTCGTCGCGCATTGCCGCATTCGGCTCCACCGCGAACACACGGACGCCTCGATCCGCGAGCAGGCGCGCGGAGATGCCGGTGCCGGCGCCCACGTCGGCGGCGACCAGGGACGCCGGATCCCCGAGCCCGCCGAGGACCGCGTCGATGGCCCTGGCCGGGTAGTCGGGACGGTAGCGCACGTAGTCCCGGGCGCGGTCGGTGAACCGCAGCGTCGGATTCATCCGGTGAAGCTCGATCGCGTCGTCTTCGGCCTGCATGCTCCCACCTCGCCCGGCCGCGCTCATCGCGACCTCGATCGGCACGGCCTCATGGTAGGGTAGCCGAGAGGCGGGCGAAAACCAGAGTGGTGGGGGACGCCCCGGCCGGACCCGGTGTCGATCGCGCGCCGCCGGCGGAGAAAAACGATGGGCACTGACACGCGCTGCGGCTGGGCGAGGAATCCGCTCGCCGAGGCCTATCACGACGCCGAATGGGGCGTGCCGATCCACGACGATCGCAAGATCTTCGAGTTCATCGTGCTCGAGGGCGCGCAGGCGGGCCTGAGCTGGGACACGATCCTCAGGAAGCGCGAGGCCTACCGCCGGGCGTTCGACGGCTTCGACCCGGCCAAGGTCGCCCGCTACGGAGCGCGCAAGGTCGCCGCGCTGCTCGCGAACCCCGGGATCGTTCGCAACCGGTTGAAGGTCGGGTCGGCGGTGAGGAACGCGCGCGCGTTCCTGAGCGTGCAGGAGGAGCGGGGGAGCTTCGACGCCTACATCTGGGGCTTCGTGGACGGGAGGCCGATCGTGAACCGCTGGAAGGCGCTTCGCCAGATCCCCGCGCGCACGCCGCTCTCCGACACCATCAGCAAGGACCTCAAGAAGCGCGGCTTCAGCTTCGTGGGCTCGACCATCGTGTACGCCCACCTCCAGGCCACCGGTGTGGTGAACGACCACGTGGTGAGCTGCTTCCGGTGGCGCGAGGTGCAGCGCCGCCGGAGCTGACGAGGCTTCGCCGGACGCGCGAGGGAACCGGCGGAGCGGCGGTCACCTCCACAGCAGCTTGAATGCGTGCGTCCACTGGTTGCGGAGGAAGCCCGGGATGCACCAGAGGACGCACAGCGGCTCGATCGCCCGCGCGGCCTCCACGCTCCCCATGTCCTCGACCTCCCAGCCGAAGCGAGCGAGGATCGACTTCACCTCCTCCTTCGCCTCCGCCCGGTTCCCGCAGATGAACATGGTGGGCCTCGTGCCCCCGAAGTCGGGGTTCACCATCAGGGCGTTGCCGACGCACGAGAAGGCCTTCACGAAGTTCGCCCGGGGCGCCAACCTCTGGAGACGCTCCATCAGCGAGTCGTTGGGCCCGGTGAAGAACCTGATCACGCCGTGGTCGGGCGGCTGGTCGTCGATCGGGTTCGTGGTATCGATCACCGTCTTCCCGGCGAGCTGTTCGGGACCGCAGAGCTCGACCGCCGACTCCGCCGCCGCCCCCTTGACCGCGAGCACGACCAGATCGCCGAACCGGGCGGCCTCCGCGAACTGACCCACCGAGGCCTTGCCCTGGGCGGCGCTCTTCCATGCCGCCAGCTTCTCCGGCTCACGCGTCCCTCGCATCACCTCGAAGCCGTGCTTCAAGAATCCGTTGGCCAGGGCCTCGCCCACGGCGCCCGACCCGATCACTCCGACCTTCTGCGCCGCCATGCGATCATCCTTTCGAGAAGCTGAGACGTCTCGCGGCCTGCGGAGGCCCTCTCTACCACTTGCCCTCGCCGGAATCCAGCGCCGACCCCCGCCGCGGGAGGATCCCGGCGTGGCACCTCAATCGGTTCGGAGCACGAGCGTTGAGGGTCGAGCCCGGCGCCGACGGAGCCTCCCGCTCAAGCGTGGCTCAACCCGCCTCGTCAAACCTTCGCCCGTGGCGCCCGGATGATCCCCTCGCGACTTCAGCGGAGGTTGATCATGCGGAACGCGGATCGACGAGGTCGGAGCGCAGTCCATCACGGAACGGGGCGAGTCGCGCTGGATTTGGGGGCCCCGTCCCGCCAGCCCGCGCACCCCCTGGCGGGATGGCGGCTCCGGTTCTCGTCGAGCCGCCGCGCGGGGTGAAACCGAGGGCCACACGCGGATGGGGCCGAGGCTGGCACCCTCGGCCCCCTTTCCTCGCTCCGACGAGGGGCTCCCTCGTTCTTGTTCCGCCGCGTGCCCCACCGCCCGCCGGCCGCTCGACTCGCCGCCGCGTGGCCTCCACCTCCGAGGAGCCAGTGGGCCGAAGCGAGGGTCTCAGCGGTGCGAGCGCCGCCGGGCCCGCCGTCGCTGCGCTGCCGCGCCCGTCACGACGTAGGTGCCGCTGCGCTCGTCCTTGCGCAAGGTGACGATTCCCGACTCCTGGGCGTCCTCGAGCAACTCGCTGAAGCTGCCGTAGCCGAGGGCGGCCTCGCTGAAGGTCGGGCGCTTGCGCTTCATCGTGTCCTTCACCAGCGAGGCCTGGAGGACCTCGAAGTTCTCGCGCTGGAGCGCGCGCACGGTCTCGGCCAGGAGCCGGAAGGCCTCCTCCTTCTCCTTCTTCTCCTGCGGGGGCTTGGCCGCGGCGTCGGCCTCCTCGGTCCCGTGCTCGAGATCCTCGTAGTACACGAACTCGTCGCACGCGTTCGCCAGGAGCGGCGAGGTCGACGCCTTCATGCCGAGACCGATCACGTGCCGGCCGTTCTCCTTGAGCTTCGAAACCAGCGGCGAGAAGTCGCTGTCGCCCGACACGATCACGAACGTGTCGATGTGCTCCTTGCTCCAGCTCAGGTCCATGGCGTCCACGCACAGGCGGATGTCGGCCGAGTTCTTGCCGCTGGTGGCGCGGCGCGGGATCTCGATCAGCTCGATGCCGTTCTCGTGCAGGCCCTGCGTGTATTCTCGAAAGCGGTTCCAGTCGGCGTAGGCGACCTTGACGATCACCTTGCCGCGCTCGAGCATCCGATCGAGCACGCGACGCGTGTCGAAGCGAGCCGAGCCCTGGAGCCCGAGCGCGATGTTCTCGAAGTCGATGAACACGGCGAGCTGGTGCTGGGGACCGGCGTTCGTGGATGGGGGGCTCATCGGGCACCTCCGTGGGGCGGCGAGCCCCGGCTCACAAGCCGTCGTACTTCGAGTAGCCTCGCTGGCTCCAGTAGTCGGGCGGCTCCTGGGCCGTGTAGGCGACGTCGGTGACCGCCTTGATGTTCTTGAGGCCGAGCTTCATCGGGGCCAGGAGCCGCAGCGGCGCGCCGTGCGCGAGCGTCAGCGGGCGGCCGCCCTGGTGCGTGGCCAGTAGCGTCTGCGGATGGCGGGCGGTCTCGAGGTCGATCGATACGTAATAGGGATCCGAGTTGCCGGCGAAGTCCAGGTTGACCGCGGAGCGCAGCGCCGCCCAGCGGGTGGATGGAGCGGGCGGGAACGCCGCGAGGAAGTCGGCGAATCGGATGCCTCCCCACCAGGCGATCGCGCTCCATCCCTCGACGCACACCAGCCGCGTGACCTGCTCGTGGTGCGCGAAGCGCCCGAGCAGATCGCCGATCGTCAGGTGCTCGAGGCGACCCGAGGCGAGGCCCGAGACCCGCAGCGACCAGGTGGGCAGGTACTCGGGGCCCGGCGTCTGTCCGTCGTAGTTGTTGGGCAGCGGCGTCACCTCGGAACGCCCATAGGTGCGCACCCGGCGGTTCTTCGTGTAGAGGGCCTCCGCGACGTCGTCGTCGAAGGTCAGGGCGCGATCGAGCGCTCGCTCGCGCTGCTCGCGCGTGAGGCCGGCGCGGGCGGCGAGCGTGTCCAGGCGGTCGCGGGCCGGTCCGGGAAGGAGACGAGCCTTGGTGCGGTCGGGGAGGAGCCACCACGCGCCGGCGGCCGTGGCCGCGACCCCCGCGGCGTAGAGAAGGAAGTCACGGCGGGATTGCGCGGCCAGCCGGGAACGGGGGACCTCGATCGGGACCTCGGGGGGCTCCGCCAGCGCCTCGCGCCACGGGCGGCGAGGCCGGGGCGCGGGGGCCACGGCCGGAGCAGCGTGGTCCGGCGGCGGCGCGGGCTCGCTGGGCGCTTCGTCGGGGACGTTCCGCAGCGTTTCATCCCCGGCCATGCTCTTCTCCCCTCACGCGAGTCGACCAGCCCACCACCATCGAGCGGAACGTGTCCCAGCCATCGGCGACGACGAGAACCACGTGCGGCACGATGAACGACGCGAGCACCAGCATGCAAGCGAAGTGAACGATCCGCGCGATGTCGTAGCTCACGAACAGCCGCTCCAGCCACCCGAGCTGAACCGGCTTGTGCATGGCCCAGCCGGAGAGGACGACCAGCAACCCGGCGAGCGGCATCGAGAAGTAGGCGGCGCGCTGGAGCGCGTTGTACTTGGATCGCACCGGCGGGTGGGGCCAGGGGCGGTGCAGGATCGCCATCGGGACGACGCCGAGGTAGAAGCGAATCATCGCGAGAGCGTCGCGCGCATCCGAGAGGCGCGGAAGCAGGGCACGCCAGCCCCCGCCCGCGACGAGACCGATGAGATAGAGCGTTCCGTTCACCATGAAGAGGTAGGCGAGCGCCCAGTGGAGACGCAGGGCGGCCGCGAGCTGCCGGGGACCGAGGCTCAGGTGGTCGTAGATCCAGAAGCGCGGCTCCCCGCCCCGGTCGCCGAGACCGCGGGCGATCGCGGCCCCGATGTCGGCGAGGTAGTCGCGGCTGTGGGTCGCTGGGTCCCGCGGGTGGACGAACACCGGGGCGGCCCAGTAGATCGAGAGCCCGGTCGCGATCAGCCCGAAGAGGAGCGGCACGTTCACCCAGTGCGACCAGCGCACCAGCGCATGGTGCTTGGCGACAACGCGGACCGGCTCGTGGGATCGGTCGGGCTCTTGCGGGCGGATCGGCATGGGCTCTTCGTGTCTGGTGTCGGGCGCTTGCCCGACACGGTCTCTACGGACGGGCGGGTTCCTCGTGACGGGGCTCGAGCGAACCTACATGAGGACGAGCCGAGAGGCCAGAACCTGACCGCGGGGACGCGATATGCTGGGCGAATGCCGCCCGCAGTGAAGAGAGGCCTCCGCGCGCACCGGCGCGGACCCGAGGCCGGAGGGAACCCGCAACCAAGGGGGACGGCCCGGAGCGGATCGCCGAGGATCCCTGCGCACGCGGCGCTCGCGCTGGTGCTCCTCGCCGCCCTGTGCCTCCACCTCTCCGCGCTGCGCCTTCCCTTCTTCGCGGACGACTACCTCTTCCTGGATCGGGTGCGCGGCCGCTCGCTCGCGGCGGCGCTCGTCTCGCCGG
>VBOT01000006.1:0-355 GCA_005893225.1 Candidatus Eiseniibacteriota bacterium | reverse complement strand
CACAACTTCTGGCGCCCCGTGGGGCGGCAGCTCTACTTCTGGTCGGTGGCGCGCCTGGGTGAGTCTCCGCTGGCAGCGCACCTGGCCAACCTGGCGCTGTTCATGGCGATCCTGGCGCTGCTCTTCGAGCTCGTGCGCCGGCTCGCGGGCGTTCGGCCGGCGCTGCTCGGGGCATCCTTCGTGGCCCTGCACTACGCGGCCGACGTCCCGGTGCGCTGGGCCTCGGGCAGCCAGGACCTGATCGCCGTCGCCGCGGCGCTTGGTGCGCTCCGTCTGCTCCAGTCCGGGCGCGGGGCGTGGGCGTCGGCCGCGCTGGTTCCGGGGCTCCTCGCCAAGGAGACGGTGGTCATGACTC
>VBOT01000005.1 GCA_005893225.1 Candidatus Eiseniibacteriota bacterium | reverse complement strand
GCTCGACATCCGCTGCACCGGGCCCCGCCAGCACGTGCGGCGCCTCTCGGGAGGAAACCAGCAGAAGGTGTGTCTGGCCCGCGCCATGACGCTCGATCCCGACACGCTGCTGGTCTCGGAGCCCACGCGCGGCATCGACGTGGGCGCCAAGGAGCGCGTGCTCGACCTGCTGCGCGCGCTCAACCGCGAGAAGGGGATGACGCTGCTCGTCACCTCGTCGGAGCTCGCCGAGCTGCGCGCGATCTGCGACCGTATCGCGATCGTCTATCACGGGCGCCTCCAGGCGGTGCTCGCCCCGGAGGCGAGCGACCGGGAGTTCGGACTGGCGATGGCGGGCGAGCTGGAGAGGAGCGCGGCGCATGGTGGTTGAGGCGGCGGCCCCCGCCGAGCGCGCCGGCGCGCTCGAGACGCTGCGCGAGCAGCTCCGCGAGGTCGGAATCCCGCGGCTCGTCATCGGAGTCTTCCTACTGGCGCTGTTCGGGATCGCGGTCGCGACCCACATGGACCTGAGGGGGCTGATCACCGACTCGCTGCTGCGCGTGGCGCGAAACGGTCTGCTGGTGCTCGCGCTGCTCCCCGCCATCCAGGGCGGCCTGGGCCTCAACTTCGGCCTTCCGATCGGCATCGTCTGCGGACTGGTGGCGTGCGTGATCACGCTCAATGCCGGCATGGCCGGCTGGCCGGCGCTCGGGCTCACCGCGCTGATCGGCGCCGCGCTGGCGGTGCCGGCGGGGATCGGCTACGGCTGGCTCCTCAATCGCACGCGCGGCCAGGAGATGATGGTGGGCACCTATCTCGGGTTCGCGGTGGTATCGGGGCTGAGCATCTTCTGGACCATGGCCCCGTTCCACAACTCGCTCCTGGTGTGGGCGATCGGCGGCCGGGGCCTGCGCACCACGCTCACTCTCGCCGGCTTCTACGACCGGCTCCTGGACAAGCTGTGGTCGTTCCCGATCGCGGGAGTGTCGATCCCGACCGGCACGCTGCTGGTGTTCGCGGCCGCGTGCGCCCTGGTGGGCCTGTTCTTCCGCACCCGCGCCGGGCTCACCATCGCGGCGGCGCGCAGCAACCCGCGGTTCGCGCGCGCCGCCGGCATCTCCGACGAGAGGACGCGCGTCCAGGCCACGGTGTTCTCGACCGTGCTCGCCGCGGTCGGCATCGTGGTGTTCTGCCAGTCGTACGGGTTCGTCCAGCTCTACACCGCGCCGCTCCTGATGGCGTTCCCGGCGGTGGCCTGCCTCCTGATCGGCGGGGCGACGGTCTCGCGCGCCTCGCTCACGCACGTCGTGGTCGGCACGCTCCTCTTCCAGTCGATCCTGACCGTGGCGCTCCCGGTCACGAGCCAGGTGATCCAGGGCGACATCACCGAGACCGCACGGCTCATCATCCAGAACGGAATGATCCTCTACGCGCTGACGCGCCGGGGGGAGCGGTAGTGCCCCCGCGCCCCCGAGCGCGAGTGCCTCTGCACCCCCGCCTGGCCCATGCGGCGGTGCCGCTCCTGTTCGTGCTCCTCTGCGTGCTCGGGGCCATCGCCGGCCACATCACGCCCCTGTTCCTGATTCGCGAGATGCTCGCGCGCTTCGCGCGCAACGCCGTGCTGGTGCTCTCGCTCCTGGTCCCGATCCTGGCGGGCCTCGGCCTCAACTTCGGCATCGTGATCGGGGCGATGGCCGGGCAGGCGGCGGCGATCGTGGTCACGCTCTGGGGGGTGCGCGGCATCGCGGGGTTCGCGCTCGCCTGGGTGCTCGCGGCGCCGATCGCCGTGGTGCTCGGGATCGCGACCGGGTGGCTCTTCAACCGCGCCCGGGGGCGCGAGATGGTGAGCGGACTGATCGCCGGCTTCTTCGCCAACGGCGCCTACCAGCTCGTGTTCCTGTTCGCGGTCGGCTCGCTGATCCCGTTCCACGCCCGCGAGGTGCTCTTGCCGCAAGGCTTCGGGCTGCGCAACACCATCGATCTCGACGGCATCCAGTACGCGGTCGACGACCTGATCCCGCTGAGGGTCGTGCTCGAGGGGTCCCCGGTGCGCGTGCCGCTCGCTACCTTCGCGATCATCGGGCTGTTCTGCGCCCTCAACCTGTTCTTCCAGCGCACCAAGCTCGGCCAGGAGCTGCGGGCGATGGGGCAGGACCCGCACGTCGCCGCCATCGCCGGAATCCCGATCGAGAGGAACCGCGTGATCGCCACGGTGATCTCGACGGTGTTTGCGGCGTGGGGCCAGCTCTTCTTCCTCCAGAACCTGGGGACGCTCAACACCTACAGCTCGCACGAGCAGGTCGGCATGTTCTCGATCGCGGCCCTGCTGGTCTCGGGCGCCACCGTCACGCGCGCCACCGTGGGCCAGGCGATCCTCGGGACGCTGCTCTTCCACACCCTGTTCGTGGTCTCGCCGATCGCCGGCCGGGTGCTGCTCGGCGACGCCCAGATCGGCGAGTTCTTCCGCGTGTTCGTGGCCTACGCGGTGATCAGCGTGGCGCTGGTGCTGCACGCGTGGCAGAAGGGGTCGCGGAAGAGCTCCTCCTAGGCCAAGCGCTGTGGGTCAGCGGCGCCCGCACGAGCGCCGCGTTCTCAGCGACGCGCGGACACGAGGTCCGAAACGCCGCTCACGAGGGTTCCCGGACCCGATTCGACCAGGCCGAAGCGGATCATGTCGAAGAGCAGGTCCGCGGGCGAGCCGCCCGCCTGCGCCCCGCTGTATTCGACTCCGGCCACCGGTCCCACAGCGGGAACGTAGGTGACCGTGCCGTAGGAGTAGATGCGCGTGAGTCCGAGCAATTGGCCGCTCTCGTCGGTGACTGCCGACACGCCGAAATCGATCACGTAGAGCACCTCGACCTGGCCGGGGACGAGGCGCGGATGGGTCTCGAAGCGGGCCGGCAGCACGAGGGCGTGCAGGAAAACGTCGTCCGCCAGCAACGGAACGAGCTGGAACGTGAACTCGTGCCCGGGAGAGACGTTGGCCTCCAGGAACTTCCACGCCAGGTTCAGGTCGAGGTCGCCGTAGGTGCCGATGTGCTCGGCCGTCTTCTCCCAGATGTAACCGTGGAGCAGGATCGGTGGATAGAGGTCCACGGACGTCGCTTCGATCTCCGGGAAGCGCCGGCGCAACGCCGGCGCGAGGTCGGGCCGAGCGCGCGCCAGCAACGCCAGGAACGCCTGCTTCGACGAGGCGGTCGAGAGTCGCGGTCCCGCATCCGGGATCAGCGTCTCGGTGAGGTTTTGCCCCGCGGCCCCGGACAGCGTCGAGCCTCGGCCCTCGAAGCGCAGGGTCCAGGTTCCGCTCGCGGAGCCGGTGCCGGCGGGCATGACCCGGCGATGGCGCTGGAGCCACTCGGCCAGCTCGAGCGGGGAGGGCGCGGGCGGAACGGCGTCCTTGCTGTCGTAGTAGCGAAACCCGGAAAACCCGGTGACGACGCGGTTCAGGCGGAATCGCCAGAAGTGCCCGTCGTCGTTCGGCCACAACCGATCGAGCGTCGTGGGCGCCACAGTACCCGGCGTTGACGGCGCGTCGCCGGGGTCGAGCCCCGCTGCGGTGAGCGGCGAGCTCGACCCGAGCCTCGATCCTGCGAGGAGTCGATCGGCCGAGGGAGCTGTCGCCGGCGCCGTGCCACAACCGGAGGTGGCAAGTGCGGAGACGGTGAGCATGGCCAGGATGGCGAGCGGGACGATGGGGTTTCGATCGTGCATGGCGTTCCTCTTGGCGAGAGGTCCTCAGCGGAACGAGGGCGGAATCAGGGCGAGTGAATCTTACTGCACTACAACGCCCGGCAGGGCGCCGAGGTCACATTTCTCGACGGCCCGCGCCCCAGCGCTGCTCGAGCGCCGCCTGATAGGCTGCGAAGGTGGCCGCGCCAAAACATACCATCGTCGCGCGCTCGAGGTTCCTGGCGGTTTCGAGGCCCGCCGCGATCTCGGCGATCGCGATCTGTGCGGCGCGCTCCACCGGGAACCCGTAGGCCCCGGTGCTGATCGAAGGGAACGCGACCGTCTTCGCCTGGTGCTGGTCGGCCAGCAGCAGGGCGCTCCGGTAGCAGGCGGCCAGCAGCTCGTCCTCGCCGCGGTTCCCGCCGAGCCATACCGGGCCCACCGTGTGCACGATCCACTTGGCGGGCAGGCGGTACGCGCGCGTGATGCGCGATTGTCCCGTGGGACAGCCCCCAAGCGTCTGGCACTCCTGCAGGAGCTCCGGACCGGCGGCGTGGTGAATCGCTCCATCCACGCCCCCGCCGCCGAGCAGCGTGCTGTTCGCCGCGTTCACGATCACGTCGGCGTGCTGCCGGGTGATGTCGCCCTGGACGACGAGGATCCGGTCGGTCTGGAGGGTCATTGGGAATCAGGGTGCCAGCCCGAACGCTCGATGACAAACACGAGATTCATCGTCACCGTGCCATCGGGCATCGCGCTCTGTACTCGCTTCAGGAATCGGGCGCCGATCTTCTGCAGCGCCCGCTGCGATCGCAGGTTGTTCTCCCCGACGACGAAGACTACTCGATCCACGAACTTGAAGGCATGGTCGAGCATGAGGGACTTCATCTCGCGATTGTAGGTCCCTCCCCAGAACGCACGCTCCAGGAAGGTCCACCCGATCTCCACCTCCCCCCCGCCGGCATCGAGGTTGCAGTAGCGCGAGCTGCCGATGATCCGGCCGGTCTTCCGCTCGATGACCGCGAAGGCGCCCCCCGATTCCATCCCGCCCTCGAAGTAGCGGCGGAAGGCCTCCCTCTGGTAGCGGTCCGGTTCCGGATGCTGCTCCCAGATCCGCGGGTCGCTGGCGGCCTCGAAGAGCGCGTCGAAGTCGCTCCGAGCGAGCGGGCGTAGCTCGATGAGCTGGCCCTTCAGACGGGGCTGCAGGTCGAATCTCACCGTCCCAGCCTCGCCCTCGCTTCTCGCACGCGCCCCAGCAACGTCGCCGCCCCTTTGTCGCCGGGGCCGAGCGCCACCACGGTGTCGAGCAGGGCCTGGGCCTCGGCCAGCCGGCCCTGCGCGAAGCGCCGCTTGGCGATGACGTAGCGAGAGTCGGGATTGTCGGGCCACAGGGCGTAGCCGCGCAGCGCCTCGTGCTCGGCGCCGAGGCTGTCGCCGATCGTCGACAGCAGGATCGCGCGTTTCGCGGCGATGGTGGCGAGGAGAACCGCCGCGTCAGGGTCCTGCTGTAGCGAGTCGGCCCGCTGGAGCTCGGCCAGCGCTGCGTCCCACTCCGACTGCTTGCTGTACTCCATGGCGCGGAGCAGCGCGCGCATCGCCCCGGCATCCACCAGGGCGAGCTGCGGCTCGCGGTGAGCCTGGTACTCGACCAGGGTGAGCAGCGGGAGGTCAGGGCGCGCGCTGAACTCCTCGAAGCTCACCCACCGGATCGTGGTGTCGCGGTACCAGACCTGGAGCGCTTTGTCGCCGCTGAACGCGTACCCGGTCATGAGGGGCAAGTGGTGGTGGCCGACGAGGGCGCCCTTCGGCAAGCTTGGATAATGCCGCTGGAGGAGCGTGCGCGTCTCGCGTACGAACTTCTCGAGGCGCGCGAGCTTGGGGAAGTCGAACGCGGCGCCGCTCTCCATCGGAGCCGCGGTGACGAGACGAGGCGGCCCGGGGCTCAGCGAGAACGCCACGAGCCGGAGCCCCACCATCGCGGCCAGGAGCCACGACCCGGCGGGCGCAAGCAGCGACACCAGGGCTGCGGCCAGCCCGATCGAGCCGAAGGCGCTCCGGTAGGGCGCCCAGGCGGGGAAGACCTCGGCGAGTGGCGCCGTGCCGAGGACGAACCAGGCGAGCCCCCAAGAAATCCAGGGCAGCGCGCCCCTGAGCCGCGATCGCGACGCGCGATCGGTCACGATCCGCCAGATCGCGGCTCCGAGAACCACCGCCATCCCGGCCTCGATCCCTGTTTCCCACCGCTCCCGGACCGCGGCCATGCTGAAGACCGCCCTCACGCTGTTCGCCAGCGCCCACACCACTCTGAGCGACAACGGTACGGCCAGGACCTCTGGATCGGTGATGGCTTGGTGAGGAAGGATGAGATGCGCGTGGCGCTGCACGGCGAGATACGCGATCCCCCATCCGCCGACAAGCGCCGCTGTCGCCACGAGCCAGGTGAGCCGTTCGCGCCGGTCCCTCGCTTCCCATGCGGGAAAGAGCGGCACGGCGAGTGCCGCCAGGACCCCGACCTCCTTGCAGAGCAGCGAGCCGAGGAGAGCGATCATCGCGGTCGCGAGCCGGCGGCAGGCGGCCTCGTGCAGGGCCAGGGCCGCGGAGAGCAGAGCGCCGAGGTCGCACATGTGGCTCGGCCAGGCCGGCAGCATGCGGGTCGACTCGGCCAACAGGAAGAAGGTCCCGCAGGCCGCGGACCAGCTCCCCGGCCAGCGTCGCCGGAACGCTCGATAGAGCAGGACCGAGGCGATCGCCAGAAGCAGCAGGTGAAAGGCGTAGACCAGCCCCGGCCTCGCCACGATCAGCGGCGAGAGCAGGCCGAAGTAGACCTGGCGAGCGAGTGGCCGCCACCAGAGGGTCGAGCCGCCGCCGTCGAAGAACGAGCCGCCCCCCTCGAGCAGCTCGTGGCGCAGGTAGTCGAAGTCGTCCGCGAACGGCTCGCCGAGCGGCGCGCCGAGCGAGTGAAGAACCAGCGGCACGACGGCAAGCGCGCTCGCCAGCGCCCAGGGGTCGCGCCACACGGGGGGCGGGAGATCGACGCCTCGAGGAGGCTCCTGCGCCCTCTCGGCCGGACGCTTCTCTTCCGGCGGCTGGCGGCGCCCTGGCTTGGGTGGGTCGCCGAGGCGGGGTGGGCCGCCCCCGTGGCGTGCAACCATGAGCGGGCAGGGTGCCTCGGGGACGGCCGCCAGGCAAACCGGATCGGTGAGGCCACGTTGAGGCCCGTGTCCTCGTGGCTGTATCCTTCCTCTTGCCGCAGAGAGACCCCATGGACCTTTCACCCCTCATCGATACCCAGGGTCGCACCGTCCGTGACCTGCGCATCTCGGTCACGGATCGCTGCAACCTGCGGTGCGTCTACTGCATGCCGGCCGAGGGCATGCCGTGGCTCCCCAAGGACGACCTCCTCACCTACGAGGAGATCGCGCGCTTCGCCCGCGTGTGTCTCGACCTCGGTGTCACCGGCATCCGCCTCACCGGGGGCGAGCCGACGGTGCGTGCCGACCTTCCGAAGCTGGTCGCGATGCTGAACGCGCTACGGCCGGGCCTCGACCTCTCGATGACCACGAACGGTTTGAAGCTCACGCTCATGGCCGAGGAGCTGCGCGGCGCCGGGCTGAGACGGGTCAACGTCAGCCTCGACACGCTCGACCCGAAACGCTTCCACCAGATCGCGCGGCGCGACCGATTCAACGAGGTGATCGCGGGACTCGAGGCCGCCCGGCGGGCCGGCTTCGCACCCATCAAGGTGAACGCCGTCCTGATGCGGGGCTTCAACGAGGACGAAGCGGTGCCGCTCGCCCGCTGGGGACGGGAGAACGGCTTCGAGGTGCGATTCATCGAGTGGATGCCGCTCGACTTCCAGCACTCGTGGGAGCGATGGAAGCTGGTCCCGGCCGCCGAGATCCTGGAGCAGATCGATGCCGCGTTCCCGCTCGAGCCCATGCGGGTGAGCGACCCGAGCGCTCCGGCCACGCTGTACCGCTACAAAGACGGCAACAGCACGGTGGGAGTGATCGCCTCGGTCACGCGGCCCTTCTGCGGGCATTGCGATCGCATCCGGCTCACCGCCGACGGTCAGATCCGCACCTGCCTGTTCGCGCTCAAGGAGTACGACTTCCGGAACGCGATGCGGGGCGGCGCCTCGGACCAGGAGGTCGCCGAGTTGCTCCGCGCCGCGGTGTGGCGCAAGGAGCCGGGACACCTCATCAACAGCCCGTTCTACAAGCAGCCGAAACGAGGGATGAGCGCGATCGGCGGGTAAGGCAGGCGCTCAAAAACCCCGAGCAACACAGCAATCGGGTTTTTCAGCGCCTGCCCGCCAGCCCTCCGAGCCTCGGCTTCTCGCCGAGGAACATGACCTCTTCCTCGAGCTCGACGCCGAAGCGCTCGCGCACACGCGCCTTCATGATCGCGGCCAGCTCGAGCACCTCGCGGGCCGAGGCGTGGCCGGCGTTGACAATGATGTTGGCGTGCTTCGCGAACACCATCGCGTCGCCGACCCTGAGCCCCCGGCATCCCACCTCGTCGAGGAGCTGGCCGGCCGGAACGCGCCTCGTTCCCGGCGAGTGCTTGGCGCCGGGCATCTGCCAGTCCGGCGGAAGGTTCTTGAAGTAGGAGCCGGCGGTGGGCTCGACCCGCCATTGCGGGTGCTTCACCCGCCGGATCTCGAGCTTCTCGTCGATCACCTTCTGGATCTCCGCGCGGTTGCCCTTGCGGAGCTGGAGCAGGCAGGAGATCAGCACGCGCGGGTCGCGCTTGAGGCGCGAGTCGCGATAGGCGAACTGGAACCAGCTCGCGGGCTTGGTCTCGACCTTGGACCCGTCGAGGGAGGTGATGGTGCACTCGATCGTGTACGAGCCGATGTCCTCGCCGTAGCAGCCGGCGTTGCCGTAGAGCGCGCCTCCCACGGAGCCCGGGATCCCGGCCGCGAACTCGAGCCCCGAAAGCTCGCGATCGCGGCACTGGTAGATCAGGTCGAGGAAATCGGCGCCGCACCCGATGTGGGCCGCGGTGCCGTCGAACTCGACCTCGTCGCAGGCGTTCCGCACCACCAGGCCGCGGAATCCCTCGTCGGAGACCAGCAGGTTGCTGCCCCCGCCAAGAAGGAATACCGGGATGCCCAGCTCGCTGGCGGCGCGCAGCGCGGCCACGAGATGATCGGGCACGTGGGCCGCGAAGTAATAGTCGGCCGGCCCCCCGATGCGGAAGGTCGTGTGGTGGCGCAGAGGCTCCTGGGTGAGCAGCCCGTCGCCGAGCGCCCGCCGGAGGTGCTCCTCCAGGGTCGCCACCGGCCGGATCATCGGCCTCGCCGGCGCAGCCGCACGGGAGGTCGCGCGTGAACGTTTCATCTTCATCGGCAGGGTGCCAGTCGATCAGGGTTTGCGCAAACCGCGAAGTCTCGTGAGGCGGAGCCGATGCTCGGGCCCGCCAGCACGCCGGGAGGCCAGACCGCCGCGCCGTGCCGATCGAAGATCGGAGTTGACGCGCGCTTCACCTTCGAGATGTTTTCGGCGGGACGGCCCTGGTTGCGCAGGGACTTCTTCGGGCTCCGAGTACGACCATCTTCACGACTGCTATGGCCCTTGCGCCTTCGAGGGTTCTCAGTCCCGCGTGAGGAGCGTGGCCCCTGCCATGGCTCCGGCTGCGCAGATGCTGATCAGGCCGCGACGGGCGCGCCGCCGCTCCATTTCGTAGGCGAGCGTCGTGAGGATCCGTCCGCCGGTGGCGGCCCACGGGTGTCCCACGGCCACCGAGCTGCCGTTCACGTTCACGCGCTTCCAATCCACCGGCCGGATGGCAGGCTCCTTCCATCCCTGCTCCCAGGCGGTCACGTTGGCGATCACCTGCGCGGCGAAGGCCTCGTGGATCTCCAGGAGATCCACGTCGGCTAGGGTCACTTCCGCCCGCTTCAGGAGCCGCGGCACCGCGATGGCCGGCGCCATGAGGAGACCCTCGCGCGGGTGGATCGCGGCGTACCCGATGGTCTCGATGAAGGCGAGAGGCTCGCGTCCTGCCTCCCGCGCCCGCTCTTCGCTCATCAGCAGCACCGCCGAAGCCCCGTCGGTGACCGGCGACGCGTTGCCCGCGGTGATAGTCCCGGCCGGATCGAACGATGGCTTGAGCGCGGCAAGCTTCTCCATCGATGTGTCCGGCCGCGGACCGCTGTCGTGCTCGATGCCCTCGACGGGCACGATCTCCCGCGCCAGGAGGTCGCGGGCGGCGACCGCGTTCCGGTGGCTCGCCAGGGCCACCTCGTCCTGCCGCTCGCGCGGGATGCGCCATTCCTTGCACGTGATCTCCATGTGCTCGCCCATCGTGAGCCCGGTGGAAGGCTCGCGAAAGGTCGAGGGATCTGCTCCCGACAGCCATTCCACCCCGCCCGCGATCCCGCAGCGGATGCGTCCTCGAGCGATGGCATCGGCGATGATGGTGGCGCTCCGCAGCCCGGTAATGCAGTAGGACGAGACGGTCTGCGCCTCGATGCCGGCCGGGAGCCCGGTCTCGAGCACGATCTCGCGCGCGAGGTTGGGCTTGCCCGGCTCGGGCACCACCACGCCGAAGGCGATTGCCTCGATTTCCGTCGCGTCCACCCGGTGCCGCTCGAGCAATCCGCCGACTGCGTGCTTCGCCAGCGCCAGCGGGCCGAGAGATGCGAACGCCTTGCCTGCCCGGACGAAGGGCGTCCGGGCACCCGCTACGATCGCGACTCGATGCATCGTCCCTCCGTTTCGAAACGCCCGCCGAGGCGACCCGCTCCTCACGCGTCCGCGGGTTCCCATCCGATTGGGACCCGACCCCATTCCCGGTCGGCTCGCCAACTACGCCTTCGACCGCCGCATCGCTTGGCGGACGTCGCTCGCCCAGGATATATTGCAGGAGGGTCGCATCTCGAGTCAGAGGAGGAAGCATGCAGCTCGAAATCACTTATTGCGTTGCCTGAAACTACCTTCCTCGGGCTGCCGGTCTGGCGGCCGAAGTCAAGAAATCCACCGGCCTGGACGCGACGCTCCTCAAGGGTTCGGGTGGCCAGTTCGAGGTGACTCTCGACGGCAAGCTGATCTTCTCCAAGAAGGCGCTGGGTCGTTTCCCCGAGACCCGTGAGATCCTCGAGAAGATCCCGCCCAGCTTGACCCGACCGGGCACGGACCTGCCGAAATAGTCGACTACGACCGGATCGCCCGGGACTACAACCGCCGCTACGAGCTCCACGGCTATCCTGGGATCCGCTCGGCGGTGCTTGGGGCCATCGATCGGGCCGGGCGCTTACGAGTGCTCGAGGTCGGCTGTGGCACCGGCAAGTGGCTCGCCGAGCTGGCATCCGCGGGATGCGGCGTCGCCGGAGTGGACCCTTCGGCGGAGATGCTGAGGCGCGCCGCCGCGGAGGTGAAGGGCAGCCTCTGCCGGGGCTCGGCCGAGTCGCTCCCGTGCCGCAGCGCCTCGTTCGACGCTGTCTTCTACGTCAACGCCTTCCATCACTTCGCCACACCGGAGTCTGCGCTCGGCGAGACGTTCCGGGTCCTTCGACCGGGCGGCAAGCTTCTATCGATCGGGCTGGATCCTCACGAGGGAACCGGCCCCTGGTACGTGTACGAGTTCTTCCCCGAGACCCTCGCCCTCGATCTCGCACGATTCCCTTCGCGCGCCCGCCGTACCCGCTGGATGGAAGCCGCCGGGTTCAGGAACATCGACGTCCGAGTCGCGGAGCGCCTGAGTTCTTCCAGATCGTTCGAGGAAGCCATCCATGACGGCGTTCTCGAGCCGTCGTTCACGTCACAGCTCATGGCGCTTTCGCGTGCGGAATACTCGGCCGGCGTGGAGCGGATCCGGTGCGCCGCCGGGAAAGACCCCGCCTTCCGTCTCCGCGCGGAGCTCACGATCTATGCGACGGAGGCGCGCAAACCCGGCTAGATCCAAGAGTGCGCAGGTCGGCTCGCGCGACAGCGCGCGGGCGACGAGAGCCGCGTTTCTCGGGGAGGGCCGGATCCCAAGAACTTACGAGCTTAGCTTCGACCGCCGCCTCGCCGGCCTCCAGAGAGCATCGACGCGAACTCCCTCCGCACAACCTGTGGAACGACCCGAGCGATTTGAGCCTGGATTTCTCGGCGCAGCGCTCCCGCCAGCGCGGCGTCCCCGGCCTCCCGCGTTGACCGTCGCCGCCGGCCATTCGGGCGAGCCTTCTTACGCCACGCGTAGAAGGTAACCGGAGTCACCCCGAAACGCTCATACACCCGGGCGGCAGAGAGGCCACCCTGCTCGGCCGCGGCCAGAATGCGCCGGCGCTCTTGCTCCGAGTACCGGCCACGGTGCCGGCGTCGCGTCCTCGTGGCGGGGCTCTTGGCTCGCCTCGGGCCACGGCTCCTTTCGGCCTCACCTTTCTTCGCCTTAGAAGGCATGGATGGAATCCTCCCGGGACACCCGATGGAATAGAAAGCCGTAGCCACAACAAATATGGCCACGACGCGACCCACGATGACGTACTACAGGTCTTATATAGTATCAAAAGACGCTCACTCTTTATATGCCGAGCTGTTGGCGGGTGTTAAACATGGATCCCGTTACCACTTCGCATTCTCGCTGAACCCATTGGCGCGGCAGCCTTCTCAATTGGTGTTCCGCGCCCGGCGCATTCGATGGAGGTCCAGTTAGAGCACAGGGTAGGCACGACATTTCGTGGCCGACCTAGCGGTTCTGGTCGTGAATTTAGACGGTGCGGATCAACACCAGGAACGACTGGATCTAGCCCTCAAACAAGCGCGGTTTGATAGCGGCAGTTGGGATCGACGACCCGATTCGTAGAGGCACGGATCGCCCTCCGGCCGTCCTGGGCCGTTGATCGTTGCTCCGGTTGAGACTGCCCTGCCTTCGTGCTCCTTCGTTGGTGAACCAGGTGGTTGCCGTTGGTTTCCGCCCTACACCTCCCGGATGGGTCTCGGTCAGCAGCGCAGCGGCAGCCGCAGCGCGTCGACCCCGCGGAGCAAGACCCGCTGCCATGGATTCCACGCCAGCAGCCGATAGACGATCCGCCGTCCGGCGCGGATGATCTGGCACGGCATCGCGATGAACGCCTGCTGGAACGTGCGGAACTCCATCTTGAGCACCGCCCGCTTCTCCGCCGCGTACGGCTCCCCCCACCGGCCCTGCTCCGGCAGCAGCAGTGCGAACCAGGCCTTGAGCGTCCATGCCAGGGACGCCATCACCATGTACGCCCAGTTGCTCACCAGCGTGCCGACCGGCATCCGCAGGGCGTGCACCCCGTTCTTCAGCTGGTCGATCAGTTGCTCCTGAGCACAACGATCATTGGCCAACAGCACCAGCTCGGCGGCCGGCGTGTCGAAGTCGTTGGTGAGGTAAAAGAAGTACCGGAGGTCGTCGAACAGCACCCACTCGCCCCGCTCCACCGAGATGTTCTTCCTCACCACCACCCCCCGGTACGGCCGCAGGCACGCTCCCGGCTGGTAGGCGAACTCCGCGACATCCTCCGAGTTCAGGCGCAGGTTCCGGTACCCGCGCTCCACCACCACCTGCTCCTTCACGTTCTCGCGCGGGCTCCGCGCCTGGGTCTGGACCACATACTTCGCCGGTCGATGGAGCCGTTTCCAGGCGCGCTCCGACAGCTCGGAAGCGATCTCCTTCAGGTTCGGCATCGCGTCGATCCCGAACAAGAACCGCACCCCCGCCCGGTCCCACCGGTCGAGATGCTGGGTCGAGCTGAAGTCGGTGTCCCCACGCAGCAGGATCCTCCGGAACCCCGCTTCCCGACAAAGGGTGATCGCCTGGTCGAACCGCTCCGCCGCCCCTTCGTGCGACGGCCGGTTGCCGCTCCGGTTGACCAGCGACAACGGCTCGCCGGTGTTCGCCAGGGTCACCACCAGCGGGTGATAGCCCCAGCGTCCGTCGTAGGAGATCCCCATCCCTTCCTTGCACTCGCCGGTGGTCTCCGCCAGCGTCCCGTCCGCCTCGAGGATCGCCTCCGCGAAGAACTCCACGGGCTGCTGTTGCCACACCTTCATCCGCACCTGATCGATCGCCGCCAGCAACGTCTCGACATCGCCGGCGCTGAACCGCCGGCAGAAGTCGCCCGCCGTGGTCGGATCCGGGATCACCTTCGCCCCCAGCGCGTCCAGGTACACCTCGTCCTGCCGCCGCTGCTCCAGATCCTCGAGCGTCTTCCCGCCGCACAGGATGTTGTAGGCGATGTTCAAGACGTGGTCCGACTCGTGGTAGGGCTGGTGCACCTGCAACAGCCGCAGGCTCTCGTCGATCGCCGCCGTTAGTCCGGTGCGCTGGGCCAGAAGCTGCATCGCGCCGATCCCGCCGGCACCGAGACCACGGACCCGATCGCTGCCCTCGTAGTGGAGGTTGCGACCGCGGAACATTGGCTGGAGCTGCGCCCGCCAATTGCGCCGGCGCAGCCGCCGGCGAATTCGCTGCTTGCAACGCGCCTCGCGCTTCTGTATTGCTGAGCTCACTCGAAAGGCCCTCCCTGGCATCTGAAGGTTGACTGAACAACTCCTTCTTAGCCGCTCTGGGCGGGCCTTTCGAGCTCTTTCTCTCTCCTCAGCTATGAAATCGC
>VBOT01000004.1 GCA_005893225.1 Candidatus Eiseniibacteriota bacterium | reverse complement strand
GGCAGCACGTCGACGATGTCGTCGAGGCTGACGTCCTTGCAGTTGGGTTCTTCCGGCGGGCATCCCGAGTTCGAGCCGGTGTTGGAGAACCGGATCCGGTAGGAGGCGGTGCCTCCGTTGGCGAGCGTCGTGGGGCTGACGCTCTTCACCAGCCGAATCTGCGACCCGATGGCCGAGATGGGATCCAGCGACGCGAGGCTCGAGGCGTCCGTGTGCTTGTACTGTGTCCCGCTCGCCACGTGCACGATCGGGCTCACCACCTGAGAGCTCGTCGTCGTGCTCCTCGCCCGTAGCTTGTAGATCGCGGTGTAGCAGGAAGTCGTGCTCCAGGGGATCGTGAGCTGGTCGGTGAACATTCCGAGTAGCGTGGTCGTGCAGTTCGATCCGGCCTGGGTGTAGAAGGAGATGGTCGCGGCATAGACCTCGAACTTGTCCGCCGGCCAGTCGCGCAGCCCCGCGGGAGAGAATTCGAGGGTGGAACCGGCGCCCACCGTTCCCGTGCGTCCCTGGACGGTCAGGACCACCGTTCCGCCGAGGACACCCGGGTTCGGCCCCTGGACCACGACATCGACCTTGTTGGCGCCGGCGGAGATCGAGCCCCGGACCTCCGAGAACGTGAAGACCTGGCTCGCCAGCTCGATTGGGCCCGGGAGGTCGGGTCGGCGGTCGTAGATATGGACCATGTGACTCTGGACCGCCGCGACCTCGGCGCTCGCGGAGAGGTAGAGGTAGGCCATCTTTGTGTCGCCCGGGTCCATGCGGCCCAGGTGGTAGAGGCCGTCCTCGTTGGTCGCGAGCGCGACCGAGCCGCCCGTGAACGTGTCGAGCTTGACCCAAACGTCGGGCTGCGAGCTGACGGTGGTGTTCTGGATCCGGTAAGCGGCGTACATCGAGCCGATGTTGTTGGATGCCGCCTGGGTGCTGATGTAGAAGGTGCTGGCCGAGGTCCGCGTGATGGTGAAGGCGTGGCCCTGCGCGGCGGAAAGCGCCGTCGCGACGAGCGCGACAAGGCCCGCGAGGCCGGGCGTGCGCGGCCAGTGGTGTCCCTGCGCGGGGCCGAGGCTCGGACCACGGTGGTCGCGCGGGAGAGTCCGAGCCGGCGGGGGTTCCGACCCACCAGCAAAGGCATTCGCTCCAGAGCGCCGGCGGCGCCCCGCACCGCGATCGAACGAAATGGAAGCCATCTCGCGAAGGGTCAAAGGCCGTCCTTGGTCATCGGGACTCGGGCGCAGCTCTCCCTGCCGGGCCTGGCTCTAAGTCCGGAGTTAGGCGAGAGGGGTATCGGCATAAGTCGGCCGATACTTGCGGGCTACGTGCCCGGACGGGCGTTTGCTAGACCGGGGCGGCGTCACGGGTTGGGGTGACCGGGGCAGGCCCGCTGCAGCCCTTCGCCCGAGACCCTGGTCGCCGCCCAGCCGGTGGCCACGCTCCCCCTCCGGCCCGCGCCGCCGGCCGCCCGCCGACGCCATCCGCCGGCGTTTCCCCGCCGCTCGCCGGAAAGCCCGGGCCGGCCCGTCCACCCACGCCGTAACTTGTTGTCGGGAAGCAAGAGACGGAACCAACTCGTGAGGAGGATCCAGATGTCAGGCGACGGCGGCGTTCGCAACATGAAGTCGATGGTCTGGGGCTTCTTCCTGATCGCGCTCGGCGGGGCCTACCTGCTCGACCGCTACGGGGTGCTGCAGGTCCCGGTCTGGCGATGGTGGCCCGTGGTTCTCTACGTCATCGCCGTCATTCACGTCGTCGAGCGCCGGCCCAGCGGGGCGGTCATGTTCACGCTCCTCGGCACGTGGTTCCTGTTCTGCACCAACGAGTGGCTGGGCCTTACCTACCACAACTCCTGGCCGCTCCTGATGGTGGCCGTTGGGTCGAGCATGGTGGTCGGCGCGCTGAGCGGCGAGGGACCGCGCCCAAGGCGTAACGGAGGTGAATCATGACGAAGGGGAGGGTGCTTCGCGAGCGTTACGTCTGGATCGGAGCGGTGGCGGTGCTGGCCACCTCCCTGCTCTGGCTCGCGACGATCGACATCGTGCTGTTGCTGCGGGCATCCGCGGGGACTCCGGCCGCCTGGGTGCTGGCGAAGGCGCTGGTGCGGGCCGCGGTCCTGGTCGTCCAGCGCTGCTGGCCGCTGCTCCCGGCGACGATGGCGGCGTCGGTCCTGATCTACGGACTGACGCGCGCGCAGCGGTCGGGCGAGCTCGAGGAGAGGAGCGTGAGTCGTGTCTGAGGCGCGGGTCCGTGTCACCGGTCGGCTGGTGCTCGGCCTGATCGTGATCGCCCTCGGCGCGCTCTTCACGCTCGACAACCTCGGCGTGCTGGAGGCGGGCGACGTCCTCCAGTGGTGGCCGGTGACGCTCATCGCCTACGGGCTCGCGCGGATGGCCGGGGTGCTGTGCCAGCGCCGCACCGCGCTCGGGGTGGTCTTCACGCTGGCGGGAAGCTGGTTCCTGCTCCACAATCTCGGTTACGTCCGCTTCGGGCTCGGCGACCTATGGCCCCTGGTGCTTGTGTTGCTGGGCGTGTCGATGGTCTCGCGCGCCATGAACCGGACGCGCGACGCGCGTGCCGGCGAGGACCTCTCCTCGAACCTGAGCGCCTTCGCGCTGTGGTCCGGAACCGGCCGCAAGGTGGTGGCCCAGGACTTCCGGGGCGGGGACGTCACCGCCATCATGGGCGGCCACGACATCGACCTGCGTGGCGCGGGCATCGCGGGAGACGCGGCGGTGATCGACCTGTTCGTGGTATGGGGCGGCGTCGAGATCAAGGTCCCGCCGGACTGGAAGGTGTCGTGCGAGGCCCTCCCGATCATGGGCGGCGTCGACGATCGTTCTAAGGCGCCGGCCGGCGAGGCGCGCGGCCACCTCGTCCTCAAGGGGTTGATCGTGATGGGCGGCGTCGAGATCAAGAACTGAAGACATGAGCGCGCGCCCCCGATCGCCCGCCGGCATCGGCACTTCCTAGGCCATGCACCCGCTGCTGCTCGGCCGGCTGCGCGCCGCCCTCTACTTCGGCGCGTGGCTCGGGATCGGCGCCCTGCTCACGGCGCTGATGGTGCTCCTCGAGCCGCGGCCGCTCGTCCACGCCATCGCGTTCACCGGGCCGATGATCCTGGTCTACGCGTTCGACTGCCTCTCCGCATGGTGGGTGTGCCGCGCGCACCCGCTGGGCCTGACTCCCCCGCTGCGGCTGGCCGGCAACCTGCTCGGGGCGGCGCTGCTTTCGAGCGCGGTGTGGGTAGCGCTCGGAGCGCTGTGGGCCGGCGTGCTCCTGCGCGCCGGGATCGGCCCGGGGCGGGCCGTGATCCCGCGCGACCTCACACTCGTCTTCGTCTCCGGCGTGCTGCTCTACGCCGAGTCGATCGTCGTCCACTACTTCCTGCTGGCCTTCGAGTCGGCGCGCGCCGCCGAGCGCCGCGTGCTGGAGTCCCAGGTGTCGGCGCGCGAGGCCGAGCTCAGGGCCCTCAGGGCTCAGCTCCACCCTCACTTCCTGTTCAACAGCCTCAACTCGATCAGCTCCCTGACCGGGCCCGATCCCGAGGCGGCGCGGCGCATGTGCCAGATGCTCGGCGACTTCCTGCGCATGAGCCTGGGCCTCGGGGCGCGCGAGCGCGTGGCCCTGGAGGAGGAGCTGGCGCTGGCGGAGCGCTACCTCGCGATCGAGCAGGTGCGGTTCGGGGCGCGGCTCGGCTTCGAGAAGCGGGTCGAGCCGGAGACCCGGCGCTGCCTGGTTCCTCCGCTCCTCATCCAGCCGCTGATCGAGAACGCGGTGAAGCACGGCGTCGCCGACCGGGTCGAGGGCGGCGAGGTGAAGATCGAGGTGCGGCGGCGCGGCGGCGCCCTCGAGGTGACGGTCGAGAACCCGCGCGACCCCGAGGCTCCGCCGCGCCGCGGCTCGGGGCTGGGCCTCGAGAACGTGCGCCGCCGGCTCGACGCGCTCGATCCGCGCACCACGCGGGTGGATGTCTTCCGCGAGCCCGATCGCTTCCGCGTGGTGCTGACGCTTCCCGCCGTCGAGGACGACACGGGGGGTCGCGATGGCGCCTGAAGCCACCCGGATCCGCGCCGTGATCGTCGACGACGAGGCCCCGGCGCGCGCGCTGCTGCGTGAGTTCCTGTCGGCGCACGCGGATGTCGAGGTGGCGGGGGAGTGCGCCAACGGCTTCGAGGCGGTGAAGGTGATCGGCGAGCTCGAGCCCGACCTGGTGCTCCTCGACGTCCAGATGCCGAAGCTCGACGGCTTCGAGGTGCTGGAGCTCCTGGATCGCCCGCCGGTGGTGGTGTTCGTCACCGCCTTCGACGAGTACGCCTTGAAGGCGTTCGAGGTGCACGCGGTCGACTACGTGCTGAAGCCGGTGGGGCGCGAGCGGCTGAGCGAGGCGCTGGCCCACGCGCGGGGGCGGCTCGGCGCCCCGGCAGCGGCTCCCGCCCCGGCGCCGGCGGCGCTGGCGGCGGCGGCGCGACCCCCGGGCCAGTTCGTCGAGCGCATCCTGGTCAAGGACGGCGCGAACGTACACGTGATTCCGGTCGAGCGCCTCGACTGGATCGAGGCCCAGGACGACTACGTGGCGATCCGCGCGGACGGGAAGACCCACCTCAAGCCGCAGACCCTGGCCGAGATCGCGGCCGGCCTCGATCCGGCCCGCTTCGTACGCATCCATCGCTCCTACGTGCTCAACGTGGAGCGCATCGCCCGCCTCGAGCTCTACGCCAAGGACAGCCGGGTCGCGTTCCTGAAGGACGGCAAGGACCTCCCCGTGAGCCGCGCCGGCTACGCGCGACTCAGGGAGCTGCTGTCAGGCGGTCGTTAGGTGCTACTGGGGAGTCAGAGCGATCGTGCCCAGGTCGGCCGTGCCGCCCGCGCCGACCGACACCGCCAAGAGCGTGGTGTCCCGGAAGCCGGCGGCGGGATGGATGGCGAGCGCGTAGGTTCCCGCCGGGAGCACGCTCACCTGGAAGGTTCCGTCGCTCTCGGCCGTAGCGCTCCCCAGCGTGTCGGTGCCCGCCGTGGCGAAGACGTCGGCCGCGGTTCCCGCCGGTGCGACGGTCCCGCGGATCGCGGCCGCGGTGCTGAATGGCATCACCCGCACTGTGGGCTTGAGGCTGTAGCTCCCCGCACCGTCGAGAACGATCGAGCGCCCGGCGTCGAAATCGAGCGCCAGGTCCAGCAGCCCATTGGCCGGAACTTCGAACGAGCCCACGAGCTTGAGGCCGCTCTGGATTCCGCTCGGGACCGTGAGTGGGTGGGCCACTCCGTCGACGACCACCGTGGATCCGGTGCCCAGCTTGAGACGGAGCTGGGTGTAATGCCCGGCCAGGACCTTGGCCAGGCCGACGCTCGCGAACACTCCGTTTCGGAGGCTCAGCAGGTCATAGGTCTGCGGACCGTCGCTGAGAACGGTCCACCCGCTCGTCGAGTCTGAGTCGATATCCCCGCTGTGAATCGCGACCTCCCGGACGACGAGATTCACGGACTGTACGTCGGCGGGCGAATCCGTCATCCGCACGTTCATCGTCCCGAACGCAGGGAGTGCAGGTGACTTCGAGCAGCCGCCCACCATAGCAGCGCAGGCGGCCAGGACGACGAAAGACACGGGTTGGAAGCGTTTCATGAACGATGCTCCGTGAGGCAGCGTGGGCCGAAAGTCCAGCGGCAGGGTGGGGCGGCTCCGCATGGCGGCGGATCCGTGGAAGCGTCTACTTCGAGCCGCAACCCGGGCGTATTCGGGCCACCTCGGTGGCCATGCCAGCTTCGTGCCACGTCCCGGCCCGATCTTCCTTGTCCCTTAACTCGAAAGACGGCGAGAGCGTAGGGGACACCCGGATCAGTCATCCTCGCGCGACGGCCCACGCCGGCGTCGCGGATCTGTCCTTCCGGGTACGGCCCCGGGCAATCCCTGGTCGCCCCGGTTCAAGCTGGATCCGCACCGTGCCGCTGCGGGTCCCGTACCGCTGGCGAAATGAAGATTCCGGACCGGGCCGGCCGTCCGGCTGGACGGGCGCCTCTGATATCTTCGCGCGGGTGAGCGCCAGCCGCAGGCTAAGCGAGCCCAAGCCGTCCGATCAGCGCGGGACCACGCCCGCACCGCGCCCGCTCCTCTCCACCGGCGCGGTCCTAGCCCTTTGCGCCGTGCTCGCGGCGTCGACCGGGCTCCTGCACTACCAGCTCATCGACCTGCCGAACTACCGGCAGCAGGTCAACTGGCACTTCGACATCGTGACCGGCAAGGGGCCCTACCCGGACCAGTACCGTCTGCTCAGCTACTTCGTCGCCTACGGCCTCATGATCCTCGGGGTGCCCTTCGCCGTGGCCCACGTGCTGGTGCGGTTCGCCTTCACCGCGACGAGCCTGTTCGTCTTTCATCGTTATCTATCCGGCTGGGTCCGGCCGCCGTGGGCGCTCCTCGGTCTGTTCATGCTCGCGGCTGTCTTGCCGCTGAGCTTCCTCTTCTACTTCATGCAGCCCACCGACCCGCTCAACATGCTGGTCTTCTTCGGCGCCTTCTGGGCGCTCCAGCGCGAGCGGGACGGCTGGCTCATCCCGCTGGTCGTCGTGGGGACCCTCAACCGCGAGACCGCCCTGCTCTTGCCCCTGCTCCATGCGCTGGTGCGCTGGGGTCGGGCGCCGCTCGCGCGCTGGCTCCCGCTCTGCCTGATCTCGGCCGGGATCGGCGCCGGCATCTACGTGACACTGAGGATGCTGGTGGGCCTCAAGGCGCCCTACGCCCCGACCTCCTTCGTGCAGTACTGGGCCATGAATTCCGGCGATCCTCTGGCCCTGATCCAGCTCCTGGGTTTCTTCAACCTGGGGCTCTGGCTCGCGTGGCGAGACTGGCGGTCACAGCCCGAGTTCCTGCGGCGGGCGGCGTGGATCGTTCCGGTATTCTTCGCGATCCACTTCTCGGTCGGGAAGATCCGCGAGATCCGCCTCTTCCTTC
Organism: Candidatus Eiseniibacteriota bacterium; assembly: GCA_005893225.1. Lineage (GTDB taxonomy): Bacteria > Eisenbacteria > RBG-16-71-46 > RBG-16-71-46 > RBG-16-71-46 > WS-3. The sequence continues at coordinate 5,914 of VBOT01000004.1, read as the reverse complement.
CGCTGCTCGCGGTGGTGATCCCGCTCACGCTGCTTTCGCTCGAGCGCCGCGCGGAGCGGCGCTGATCACGGCTGCTTCGCTACCAGCTCACGCCGAGACGCAGCCGCGCGCTGCGGGGCGGCACCGAGAGGCGCGGGTCGTGGACCGCGACCCAGCCGGGCAGCCCGTCGCCGTTGGCGTCGTCCCAGTAGGCTCCTCCGCCCCGGCCGGTCTCGGTACGGTAGGCCGAGTAGTCGTCGAAGAGCGTGTTGATCGCCGGGTTGGGGAAGCCGTCGAGCGTGCTCGCCACGTCGCCGCGCCAGTCGAAGAGGTTGCGCACCTCGAGGCCGATGTAGGCATCGTCGAGGTGGGGCGGGGTCCAGCGCAGCGACAGGGATGTCTGCTCGGACCAGCCGAGCCGGCGGCTGTTGAGTCGCCCGAGGTCGGTCTCGAAGACGCGCCGCTCGCGCGGCGTCCATGGCAGCCCCGAGCTCGCCACCGTGCTCCAGGCGATGGCCACCCGGCGGGGCCGCCACTCGCCGGAGAACGCGAAGCCGTGGCGGCGGTCCCAGTCGAGCGGGTGGTCTCCGATCGAGAACGCCCGGTCGCGGAGCGCGGCTCCGAACGGCACTCCTTCCTCACGGGACTGGTTGCCCCAGGCGTTCATGAACGTGTAGTGGAGCTCGGCGCTCGCCCGCTCGCTTCTCACCGAGATCGCGCTCACCTCGAAGCCGAGGGCGTGCCCCTCGTCGGCGTCGCTGAAGCGCAGGCGCACGTTGCCCTGGTAGAGCGGGTCGTTGCGCGCGCCGATCTGCCCGAACAGGTCGCGATAGAAGAGCGCGAGCTGGAGCGAGAGGCCGTCGGTGATCAGGTGCTTGAGCGCCGCCTGGTACGAGATCACGGTGGAGGGGCCGAGCTCCGGATTGCCGAGCGGATGGCGGTGGAAGATGACGCGCCGGTTGTCGTAGAGGAAGTCGCGCGCCGGATCCTGGTCGATCCGGATGTAGGCGACCGACACCACGTCCCGCACCGTGACCGGAAACACGACCCCGAGCCGCGGGCTCAGCGACCAGAAGCCGTGAGTCGAACCCGCGTCGCGCTGGCGCTTCGCCTGGGGCCCGGCAGTGAAGTACTGGAGCCTGAGCCCGCCGTTCATCACCAGTCCCTGGTACTCCCAGCGTCCCTGGGCGTAAGCGAAGCCCCCGGGCGCGAAGGCCCGGTAGGCCCGAAGCGAGTCGAGACCCACGGGGAGCGCGACCGTGTCGTCGAGCTCCCACAACGAAACGCCTTGATAGGTCGCTCCCAGGCCGGCCCGGGCACTCCTGCCGCGCGTGGGCACCGCCTCGACGTCGGCGCGTCCGGTGAGCGCATCGCTGGTGCTCTTCTTGAAGTACGGCTCGTCGCCCCAGTAGACGTGGAATGGGTCCAGCGCGCCGCCCTCGGCCGAGCCCCACACCAGTTCGTGTCCCCTTGCGATGTAGGAGAAGTCGTCGCTGCCGCCGAGCGAGGTGACCGAGCGATCGTGCGTCCAGCCCAGGGCGCCCCTCACCCGCCAAGGGCCCGACCCGCTCGAGAGCGCGAGCACGGTCGCGATCCGGCGCTCGTCGGTCATGGTCTCGTGATCGGCGGCGCGGTAGCGCCGGTAGCCGGGTGCCGGGGTCGCGGAGATCGACGTGTCGGCGTAGCAGGTGTCGTCAGGGCAGAAATTGATGTAGCCGTCGAAGGACCACATCGGGTCGTAGGGCTGTTCCACGCTCCGCGAGACGAGGGTCTGGAGGCTCACCGGAGGCGTGGACCCTGGCGGCGCGATCTTGAGGAAACCGAGCACCCGGCTGTCGGCGCGCCAGCCGAAGCTGCCTCCGAGCAGTTGCTCGCGCCCGAGGGTCCGCCCCGAGCGATGCCAGCCGTCGTCAAGGAGGGCCTCGGCGCTGGCGGCCACGCCGAAGCCGCCGGGCCAGAGCGGTCCAGCGAGCCTCGCTGCCACGCGATCGTAACGAGTCGCGAGCGCTCCCGTAGTCTCCCAGTCGAGGGCTCCCGACCAACGCTCGCCGGGATCCACGGTGTGGAGGTCGAGCACTCCCGCCAGGGCCCCGCCGTGCTCGGCGTCGAGCCCCCCGCTCACCAGGTCCGCGGCCCGCACCGCCAGGAGCGGAACTTCCATCGGCCGGCCGCGCAGGGGCTCGTTGATCTCGACCCCATCGAGAACCATCCTGAGCTCCCCGGTGCGCCCGCCGCGGACGTGCAGCTCTTCGCCCCGGGCGACGACTCCGGCCTTGAGCGCGATCGCGTCGGCAAGCCGATCGATCGGAAGCCGGCGGAGCGCTTCGCCGGTGATGAGATGCACCGTCTCGGTGGAACGCAGATCGTGAAGCGGCGCCCGAACCACGACCTCCTCGAAGCGGCGCGCGATGCGGATGGGGCGCTGGGCGGAATCCGGCGCCGGGCTGGAGGCAAGGGCGAGGGCGAGGGCGAGCAGCGGGGCGACCACCATGGAATCTCCGCCGGTCGGTTGAACGTGGGTTGGCCCGGCTGGCGAACTGTCGCCCGCGTGAATCGCTCCGTCAAGACGGAAAGCGCTTCCCGGCGGACGGATCCAGTTCGGGGGACTGGGGCTCGTCCGGTGAACTTGCCGGCGAGGATCGCCGATCACTGAGGGAATGGATCCGCGAGCGCGTCATGGCTGAGACGCTTCACCGTGGACCGTCCTCGACCGCGGCGTGCGTGTTGGCGTTTGCCTCGGCCGTGGTCGGGTTGCACCTGCTGAGCCTGTACCGATGGACGGGGACGCTCTGGGGTGTCCATGCGTGGGCCTTTCTTCCGGTCTGGGTGCAGGTGACCACGCTGGCGCTCGTGGTGGTCGCGGCGGTGCCACTCACGAGGTGGACGCTCGCGGGTCTGAGCCTCACCCGCGGCGAAGGGCACAGGGCTCGCACCGCGGGCGCGGACAGCGGAAGTGAGGCACTCGAGGCGACACCCGTCCTCCCGCTGCGCGGTCCCGAGCCGAGAGCCTCGGTGGCGGGACCGTCGTCCCGCGCGAGACCGATCGCGCTCGGCACGTTGGCCGCGGCGGCGGGGGGCGTCCTCCTCTGGGTCCTGCGCGCCCGTCACAACCTGCTCGGCGACGGCGTCGCGATCGTCGCCGGCGGTCCCGGGACGGGGGGCTTGCACGAGCTCGAGCCGTTGACCGTGCTGATCCAGGCAAGGGCCTGGGATCTGCTGAACGCTCTCTCGGGCCCGGGGCATTCGGGGCAGCAACTCACATGGAATGCCGTGGCGCTGGTGAGCGTGGTCGCCGGCGCGTTGTTCATTCCAGTCGCCTGGGCGATCGCCGGCGAAATCGGGGCGATGGACGGCGGCGAGCGGCCCGCGCCGGATGCATCATCGCCTCCGGGCGCCGCGGCCACGACCCGATGGACGGTCGCGCTCATCTTCGTGATCCTGGTCTCGCAAGGCTACCTCCAGCTCTTCTGCGGCTACGTCGAGAACTACGCACTGCTCGCGCTGGCCAATGCGATCGTCGTGCTGACCGGCCTGCGATTCGCGCGGGGCCGCGGCTCCTTGCTGGCGGCGGGGGCGGCGATGGTGCTGGCGATTTCAATTCATCTCTCGGCCTCCGCATTGATTCCGGCTTGGAGCCTGCTGGCGCTTTGGGGCGTTTGGTTCGGCACGAAACGCCGCCGCCACGCGATCGACCTTGCGCTCACGGTGCTTCTCGGGGCGGCCCTGACCCTGGCCCTGGCTCGTCTCAAGCCGGGCTACCTTCTGCCGCGGGCGCTGTGGGACGTGACGGTTCGCGCCGTGGGCCAGCGCCAGGAGGACCCGGCCTACCTGCTCTCGCTCCGGCATGTTAGCGACTTCTCCAACGAGCAGATGCTGATCGGTCCGCTCGGCATCTTCGCCTTCGCGGGAGGACTCGGACTGGCCCTCGCGCGCGGGAGCTGGCGGCGTCCCGATGCGCTGTTTGCCGCGGTGGCCGGCCTCGGCTACGCGGGAGCCTGCATGGTCGCGGGCGATTCCAACCTGGGTTACGCGCGCAACTGGGATCTCCTGGCGCCCGCCGGCGTGGTGTTCACCGTGGCGGGGCTGCAGCTCCTGCGACCCGCATTTCAGACCGCGGCACCGTGGCGGAGCGCGCTGCTCTTGGCCGTGGCGCTATCGGTCTTCCACACCCTGCCATGGATCGCGCTCAATGCCTCCGAACGTCGATCGGTCGAGCGCTTCACGACCCTGCCCCTGGGAGGCGGGCGAACGGAGAACACCGTGGCGCTCTGGTACGCGGAGCGCGGTGACTTCGCGGAAGCCAAGCGGTGGCTGAAGCGGTCCCTCCGCGTCAATCCGGAGAACAGCCGGGCGCTGGATCTCTACGGACGGATAGCATTCGACGAGCACGAGCCGCGGCTCGCGCTCGAGGCCTATCTCATCGCGGTCACGATCCGCCCCAACAAGGCCGAGTATCGCCAGCAGCTCGCGGCCGCCGTTGCAGCCTGCGGTGGACCCGCCATCGGGCTTGCCAAGATCGACACGCTCATGGCCGGTCGCGAGGACAATGGTGCGCTGTGGCTCGAACGGGCGATGCTCCTGCGGGCGTGCGGGCGCAGGGCTGAGTCGGCCGAGGCCAAAAGCCGCGCGGTCGAGCTGTGGCCCGCTCTGGCGTCGATGGCCGACAGCCTGCCGGCGCCGCCTCCGCGCTGAAGTCGGAGACGCACCCCTCTTCGCCATTCCGGCGAGCAGTGGAAGCCGCGCTCTCAAAGTCTTATCTTCGCGCTGCCGAACCTCAACCCGGAAAGGAGGCAGTGCCGTGGCCGTGACCGTTAAGAAGGTGTCGATCTGGAGAACCGAGGTGGAAGACCGGCCAGGGACGCTCGCGCGAGTGCTCGAGCCCCTGGCGGGAGCCGGCGCCGACCTCAAGGTGGTGATGGGCTATCGCTATCCGGGGGAGGGCAGCCGGGCGGCGATCGAGGTCTATCCCGTCTCGGGCAAGAAGCTCACGGCCGCCGCCCAGTCGGCCGGATTGAGCCCGGTCTCGATTCCCACGTTGCTGGTCGAGGGCGACGACCGCCCGGGCCTGGGACAGAAGCTCTCCGCGGCGCTGGGAGAGGGGGGCATCAACATCAGCTACGTGGTGGCCCAGGTGGTGGGCAGGAAGTTCTCGGCCGTCTACGGCTTCCCGGCCGGCACCGACGCGGCCAGGGCCTCGGCGCTGATCAAGAAGGCTGCCGCACCGCCGCCGAAGCCGGCCAAGAGGAAGAAGCCGGCCAAGAGGAAGAAGAAGTAAGCGCCGGCGGCTCGCCGGGCCGGGGCGCGGGGCTCGCGCCGAACGTGGCTCACGACCTTGACGCCCCGGCCCCGGCTCCCCTAGAGTTTTTTCGAACGTTGCTGGCCCCGCCAGGCCCTTGATGGCCTTCAAGTTCACGCTCGAAGCGAACGATCCCGAGACCGCGGCGCGCGCCGGGCGCATCACGACCGTACACGGAGAGGTCCAGACGCCGGCCTTCATGCCGGTCGGCACGGCGGGTTCGGTCAAGTCCCTCACCCCTGACGAGCTGTCGGAGGCTGGGGTCGATATCCTTCTGGCGAACACGTACCACCTGTCCCTGCGTCCCGGATCCGAGACGGTCCGGCGCATGGGCGGGTTGCACCGCTTCACGGGGTGGCCGGGCGCCATCCTGACGGACAGCGGGGGATTCCAGGTGATGAGCCTGTCTCCTCTGCGGAAGGTCGCCGACGAGGGTGTCACGTTCCGCTCGCACCTCGACGGGAGCCGGCGCGTGCTGACGCCGGAGGACGCGATCCGCATCCAGGACGAGCTGGGCACCGACATCGCGATGTCGCTGGACGAGTTGGTCGAGAGCCCGGCGCCGGCCGAGGCGGTGCGCGCCGCCGTGGACCGCACCGTGCGATGGGCCGCGCGCGGCTTGAAGGAGCGGGACCGATT
>VBOT01000053.1 GCA_005893225.1 Candidatus Eiseniibacteriota bacterium | reverse complement strand
ACCGTCGATGGTCACGAGCAGGGCGTCGAACTCCTTGAGCCCCCAGAGGCCGAGGTTGGGCAATCGCATCCCGTTGTCGGACCCCTCACCGGTGTCGAGGCCCACCACATCCTGGAGCGCCTCGGCAACGGTGCGCGTGCCGCGACGGCGAAGCTCGTCGCCGCGCACGACGACCGCGGCGTTCGCCACCTGGGCCAGGTCCTTGGCGGTGCGCGTGGCCGAGACCACGACTTCGTATTTCTCCGGCGGATGCTTCATCACCAGCGTGTCGGGGGATTCAGCCCGGGCTGTTGCCGAGAGCGCGGACACCAATATCAATGAAGCGGCGGCGGGGATTCCGAGAGGTGGCACGGGGGTTTCCTTTCGTAGGAAGGGCGAGCGTGCCCGAACGGCGCGAAGTATATCATGTCGTTCACGGCTACTTCCCCGCGCTCCGAGCGTCGTCCGGCGGGGCGCAGGGTCACCCGCGGCGTCGTCTGGCCGAGAACGTCTCCTGGGACTCCCGGCGGGCTCGGTGTCGCCCGTCCTGCCCGGCGGAGCAGATGAAGCCGTGGTTGACCCCTAACTCGCGATCGCAGCCCTGGGACCTGCCGTGGGGCTCTGGCCGGCGCCGCCGCACCTCATTGCATCATTTCACCGCCATCCTGCGGCGTATCTCCTCCAGGTCCCATCCCGTGAGCGTGGCGAGGGTGCGGGCCTGGGCCGCGCGCCGCTCGGCGAGCCCGGAGCGATACGCGTCCGCCGCCCGACATTGATCCGCGCCCTTCCACTCGTGCCTCAGGATATACCGGCCCTGGAAGCTCGCGCGGTCCGCGGTCTCCTGGAACACCAGGTCCTCGGGGAAGTGAGGACCGTCGTATCGAACATGGAGCCGCGTGATGAAGACGCCCCCGGCCCCTCCGGGCGCGATCCTGATCGGCATGCTCCTGCGGCCCGGCGAAATCTTGAGGAACCGCGAGCCCGGCGCCGTGCCCCGCCCCGGGTCCTCGAGCCACGACACGCCGAGCCCGCGCAGTTCGTCGCTGGAGAGCGGGGGCGAGGCGCACGGGTCGCACCAACTCATGTCCCAGGCGTACTCCGTGAACACCGACTGCATCGATTCCTTGCGCACCTGCTCGTCGAACAGCGCACGGTAGAAGTCCGCGAACTCGTCCTTCACGAACAGCGGGACCTCGGCGTCGGAAGGGAGCTTCACGGTTCGATAGTTGGTGGCCTCGACCCGGCCCTTCCGAGTCAGGGCATAGATGAACAGCTCCTGGGGGCCGTCGGCGTTCACCATTCCGAGGCGGATCGGGAGCATGAAGCGCGGCGACTCATAAGCGATCTGGATGGGGCGGAGATATGAAAAGCCGAGCTTCTGCTGCTCCTTGAGATTGACCTTGGCGACGAAGAACTTGAGACCCTGCTTGATGTAGCTGCCGAGGACCCTCGAGGCGCCCGCGGGGATGTTGTAGCCGGACTGCCGGAGCCAGGTCTCGAGGCCGGTGCTCTGATCGGCGGAGAGGATCAGGATGTCGTACTCGCCCACGGTGTAGCGCGCCTCGATCCTGACGCCGAGCCCCGCAGCTTCCCGCTCGGACCGCTCCGGCGCCGACGCCATAAGACTCAACATGCGTCCGGCGAGCACGGGGGCGCACGGGTTCTCGTCGAAGTACTCGACCAGGCGCGGCGCCGAGTAGGCGTCGATGTGGTCGAGCAGGCCGGGGTCCGCCACGTGGATCAGGTCCTTCGCGAGCACTGTGGGGACCGGGATGACGATGGCGAACTGCTTGGGCTCGCCGCGGAAATCGTTCGCCATGGTGAGGACGGTGCTGTCCTGGTCGCGCACCAGCACCACGCGCGAGGCGCGGTTGAAGAGCTTGGCGTCCCCGCTCGCGACGTAGAATCCGCAAAAGCTACGGGCCGGCGGCGACCACAGCGCGAGGCCGAGCACGAGCCCCGCCAGGATCGGCGATCGTTTCATATTCTCCTCCTGTTGACTGGGTACTTCGTGACGAAGACGTGCGGCGCCATTCATGACGCTCGCCCGGCAGCAGCCGGTCGATGAGCGGCACCAGCGGCGAGGCAAGGGCGAGCGACCAGAGCAGGCCGTTGGTCCGGAACAACCGGAACTGGACGAAGGCCGCGCCCGCGGCGACCAGCGCCGCGAACAGGATCCGCCCCGCTCGGGAGCTCGGCGTGGTGCGCGGATCGGAGATCATGAAGAAGGTGAAGAGCAGGAGCGCGCCGTTCTCGAGCCGGTGGAGGGGGATCGCGATGGGCTGCCCGAGCCACAGGGCATAGCCGAGCACGATCCCGACGTAGGAGCCGAGAAACGCGTAGGTGACGTCGCTCCTCGAGGCGCGATTCACCACCAGCCCGCCGAGGCATGCCATCAGGAAGGCGAAGAACGCCACGCTTCCCCATTGCCCCGGGGACACCCAGACCTGCCCGGTCACGACCATCATCGCGACGATTCCGAAGTTGGTGGGGTTGAAGACGTGCTTGCCGTTCCAGCGGATCAGGAACTTGCTCGCGACCGTGAGGACGGCGGTGAGGAACGCGAGGCCGAGGTGGTTGGTGCGGAGCAAGAGACAGAGCGAAAGACCCGAGATCAGGGCGCTCTTGCGATCGAACGCCGGGAGCCGCCAGGCCCGCGAACAGACGAACTGGGTGAGGAGGACCGGGGTCAGGATCACGGCCGCCTGCAGCGGCTGGACCTCGAAGTGAAGACCGGTGATCCCGTAGACGAGCAGGCCGCTCAGGGCCGCGATCTGGTAGAGCCGGGGATCAAGCCGCGGCCTTGGTCGGTCGGTGCGCGGGTCCATTGAGGTGTTCTACGCGGCGAGCCAGGATTCATTCCCCGCCGGGTGGGGCTGCGGCGTCCTGCCCCCCCCAGGGTCGCTACCGGCACGTCGAAGGGGGCTGGTACCTCTTCTCGATTCTTCCCTGGCAAGGAGGCTGAGCTACAAGCCTTCGCTCGCCGCCCCCACCGGCACGCGCGTGTGATCCAGCTCCTCGACCCACGCCCTCAGCAGGTCCGCCGCCGCCACGATCGAAACCGGCTCGCCGGCGCTCCGCGCCCGGAGCTCGGCGGGCGCTGCCGGCGAAACCGGGCCCAACTTCAGCTCGCCAGCCCCGGGCCCCGCCGACTCGTCATTCCTCGCTCGCTTCTCGATCGCGCCCGCCCGTGACGCCGACGACGCCCTGCGCCGCGCCTTGACCGGCGCGGCTCCTTCGGGCACGAGCCCATCTTCCTCTCCCTCCAGCTCGAATCCCTCCGGCAGGAGCACTCTTCCGCAGACCTCGAGCTGCCGTCCCAGGGTCTCGAGCCACCCGCGCACCCGGGTCTCGGCCTCGGAGCTGCGCCCGCGGACTCTCAGGTAGGCGCCCGCGAACGTCCCCCAGCCGAGCGTCGTCACCTGCCGCGAGCGGGGTGAGGGGCGCAAGCCGAGCGGGGTCCAGAGCGCGCGCTCGATGGTCTCGAGCAGCTGCGCCGCACGGTCCGGGGGAAGGAGCGGGGGCCCCAGACCTATGGCGAAGAGCTGGTCGGCGTCGACGCCCGCCACGGGCCCGTCCTCCCTGAGCTCGCGGAAGAGGCAACCGCTCGCCTGGTCCCAAAGCGATTCGTTCACGCGCTGCTGATGCTCTCGCGCCCAGGCGAGATAGAACGCCGCGCTCTCGCGGCGGCCGAGGGCCCGGGCGAGATGCGCCATGGCGAGCTGGGCGTAGTACCAGAGCGCGTTCAGGTCGCTGCGCTTCGAGGCTGCATCTCCTTCTCCTGTTGCGAGCAGGCCGTCCTGGTCGACACGGATGCCGCGGCGGGTCCCGGATCGGTAGAAGTGCATCACCTGCTCGAGCGCCGGGTAGAGCGACTCCCTTGCGAACTCGAGGTCGTGGCTGCGGCGCGCGTAGAGCTCCGACATGATCACCAGCCAGAGCGCGGGCGCGGGGTCCCCGAAGCGCGGAGTGCCGTCCTCGGGATCGAAGGTCTCGGGGGCGAGGCCCTCGTTGAGGTATTCGGCGTGACCGCGAAGCACTTCCCGTGCGGCCTCGAATCCGCGCACGGCGACGAGCGCGCCCACCGCCCGGAGCGCCTCGGCGCCGTGCTCGAGCGCTCGCGGCAGCGTGGAAACGAGGGCCAGCCGGCTTCCGCGTCTCATGAGGCCCATCTGGAGCGCCATGGCCAGCGGCCCGATCCAGGGCTCGAGCTCGTCCGTGGGGTCGAAGGCCTCCGGGGCAACCCCGGCCGGACCGGGAGCGGTCTCTCCCGTGCGCGCCGGCGTCACTCCCTCCCCGGTCGTCGCTGCGCCCGTCCGAGCATGGGCGGCGGCCGCGTCCCTGGCGGTCGTCGTGGCGCCCGCGTGCACCGCCCGCCGCCATGCGGCGTCCCGCTTCCGCTCGCCGGCCTCCAGGCAGGCCGTGCATTCCGCAAGGGTGCGGGGCGGTGTCGCGCCCAGGCGGTCCTCGTTCGCGAGCGCGCGGAACAGGTCCTCCTCGGTCGAGGCGATCAGGTGAAGCGCCGAGCCGGGAACGAGCGTCGCCTCGATGTAGCCCACCACCAGAGCGTCCTCGCCGGTCTCACGGCCCGCCGCGCCGTCCTCCTTGTAGAAGAGCTGCCGCTGCCAGGCCCGGGCCGGAATGAAGACCCCGTTGTGCCACAGGCTCAGCGAGCTCCCCGGCCGGGTCTCGACCCGCACCCGTCCCGGCATGCCCTGCACCGCGGGAAGCGCTCCCTCGGTCTCACGCTGGATCGCCCACGGCTCGCGGCTCACCAGCAGCGGGCAAACTGTGACTCGGGTCTCGGGGCCGGCCAGAAGCCGATATCCGATGGCGGCGGCGTGATGTCCGTGGATCAGGAACAGCGATTTCTCGAGCCGGGCCTCGCCCGTCCGGTAGCGCCACACCGGCCAGGGATCGAGCCGGAAGTCCTCGAGCAGGCGGTGTCCGGCCGGCCGGACCGCCCCGCCAACCCGGAGGTCGGTGCCGAGCTCGAAGGAGGCGCCATCGGCGACCACGCGCTCGTCGAGCTTGAGGAGCGCCGTGGTGAGGCGGCCGTGAGGGGCGGCCACCACGAGGTGCGCGTGGGTGCTGCGCGTATGCGCGCCGGTGGCCGTCCCCGAGGCGGAGCCGCCGAGTCCGTTGGCGATCAACCACTCGCTGCCGAGCGCCCTGTCCAGGTCGGAAAGGACGTCCTGTCCCAAGCGCATACACGGGTGAACATATCACTTGCGCGCTCCCAGTGGTGGCGGCGACGGAGACGCTCCGCCGGAGCCACGTCGGGCGCCGATCGAGGGCCGGGCCCCGGAAGCCTGCCGGTCAGGTTTTTCGCCCCTTCAGCCGAAAACGAATGGGTGCCGAGCCGTGGCGCCCGGCCGGCATACCCGGCATACCCAAGGAGTTGATTGCAACGCTCGAGCGAGCCGCCCGGGGCTCGAGCGGGAGGTTCTCCATGTCGATCCGAAAGTGGCACAAGTATTGGCCGGAGCTTTGTGCCGTGGCACTGAGCGCCTGGGTCACCGTCGCCGCGCCGCTCGCGTGGGGCGCCGATCCGCCGGTCAACGACCGCGCCGCGCCTCCCGCCGGCGATGGGCTCGGCGTTGCTTCTTCCGGCGACCCGTTCGCCAGAGCCCCCGCAGACGACCCCTTCGCCATCGTGCGAGAGGAATCCTTCGTCACCGGCGCCGCCAAGCACCCCCAGCCCCTCGGCGAGGCCCCTTCCTCGGTCACGGTGATCACGGCCGAGGAGATTCGCACCCACGGATATGCCACCGTGGCCGAGGCGCTTCGCTGGGTGCGCGGGCTGTTCGTCACCTACGACCGCAGCTACTCCTACGTGGGCGTGCGCGGACTCCTGCGCCCCGGCGACTACAACAACAAGGTGCTGCTCGCCATCGACGGGCACACGCTGAACGGCTACGTCTACGGCGACGGGCTGTTCGGGAGCGAGCTCGGTCTCGACCTCGAGAACGTGGAGCGCATCGAGGTGGTGCGCGGGCCGGGGTCGGCCCTCTACGGAAGCTACGCGGTGCTGGCGGTGGTCAACGTCGTGACCCGGCATCCGAGCCGCGAGCCGGGAATCGCGCTGGCGGGACGCGCCGGCGCCTGGGGAGACCGTCGCCTCTTCGCCGCCTGGTCCTCGTCGACCCCTGGAGGGCCCCAGTGGCGGCTGAGCGGATCGTGGCAGGGCGCCCGCGGCCCCGATCTCTATTTCGCCGAGTACGACCATCCCCTCTCCCATTCGGGGCGGGCGATCGACGCGGACGGCGAGGAGGCCGGCGGGCTCTTCGGCACGATCGAGTGGGGGAGCTCGAGGCTCGCCGCCAAGCTCAACTCGAGGATGAAGCGCTTCCCCACCGGAGCATTCGAGACCACGTTCGGCGACCGCCGCAATCGCACCTACGACGGCCATGACTTCGTGGAGCTCTCCGACACCCGCCGGCTCGCCGGTCCCGTGGAGCTCCAGAGCCGCGCCTACTGGGACGGCGCGCGCTATCGGGGCTTCTACATCGAGGGGCCCGATACCGCCACGAAGGTGAACTTCGACCGCGGCGACGGCGACCTCGTCGGGACGGAGCTGCGAGTCCACTGGTCTCCGGGGACCCGCGACGTCGTCACCCTGGGGACCGAGGGCCAGTACGACCTCCGCGCCCGGATGGACAACTTCGACGAGGTTCCCTTCGTCGTGTACGTCCGGCAGAACCCGCGGTCCGGTCGTGTCGCGGCGTACCTGCAGGACGAGCGGCGCGTGGGCAGCTCCGTCCTGGTGACCGCGGGAGGGCGCGCCGACCGCTATGCCGATTTCGACCCGGTGGTGAGCCCGCGCCTCGACGTGGTCTGGGAAGCGGACCCCGGGACCCGGGTCAAGCTGCTCGCCGGGTCGGCCTTCCGCGCCCCGAGCGTCTACGAGGCCCGTTACGACCTCTACCGGAGCAAGGTGGGCCTCCTGCCCGAGCGCGTGAACACGCTCGAGGGCGCGGTGGTCCGCACCGCCGGCCCGCTCACCGCCGACTTCTCGATCTACGGCAACTGGGTGCGGGACTTGATCGACCTGGTCCGGACCGACACCCTTGGAACGCTCGAGTTCAGGAACCGCGCGCGCGTGGTGGGCCGGGGGGTGGAGGCGGAGCTCGCGGCCGTGGGGTCGCGGGGCACTCGCGCGCGGCTTTCCGCCGCCTGGCAGACGAGCCGCGACCGGGACACCGGGCTCGAGCTCACCAACTCGCCGCGCTGGAACGCCCAAGCGGTCCTGACCCACGCCCCGCTCTCGCGGCCCTACGGGCTCGGGATCGGCGTCCGGTACCTGTCCCCGCGCTGGACGCTCGCCCACAGCCGAACGGCGCCGGCGGTGGTCGTGGACGCGCGCGTGTCGGCCTTGCTCCCCCGCGCCTTCCAGGTCGGTCTCGATGCCAGGAACCTCTTCGACTCGCGCCACGGGGACCCGGGCTCGGCCGAGCACCGGGAGGACGAGATCATCCAGGATCATCGCGCCCTGTTCCTGACGGTGGAGCTCCGCTCGAGGCGCGGGCCGTGAAGCTCCTCCCGGCCGGGCCCGCGCACGAGCGCGAGGGGATGGCCGCCGCGGGCTTCCTCCTCGCGGTGGCGCTCGGCCTCGCGGCCGCCCCCTCGCCCGCCGGGGCGGGCACGGTCGTGGTGCTGCGCTCGCGTGCGCTCGGGGTCTACGACTCGCTGGCGGCCGGCTTTCGCGCCTCCTACCGGGGAAGCGTGGCGGACCTGGTGCTCGGTGAGGCGGACGACCCGGCTCTGGGGAGCCGGATCGCCGCGCTCCATCCCGATGTGGTGGTCGCGGTCGGGCTCAGGGCGGCGCTCTTCACCCGCGACCAACTCGCCCGCACGCCGCTGGTCTTTTGCGCGGTCCAGCAGCCCGAGCGCCGCGGGCTCCAGGGCGTGTGGGTGACCGGCGTATCGGGCGATGTTCCCCCGGAGACGGAGCTCGCAGCGCTCAAGACCGCGGCACCCGACGTGCGCCGGGTCGTGCTGTTCTACGGCCGCGGATCCGGGGCGCCCTTCGCCCGCGCCGCCCGGGCGGCGGCCGCCTCACTCGAGCTCGAGCTGATCGAGGTGCCGCTCGCCGACCTCTCCGAGCTCGCGGGCGCGGTGCGGGGCGCTACGGAGGGGGCCGATGCCCTCTGGCTGCCTCCCGACCCGGTGGTCGCCGCACCCGAGGCGTTCCACTTCCTGCTCAAGCTCTCCCTGGATCGACGCATCCCCCTGCTCACGTTCTCCGACGCGCTGGTGCGGGCCGGGGCGCTGGCCGCCGCGTGCCCCGATTTCAACGTGGTCGGGGAGCAGCTCGCCGAGATCGTCCGCCGCATCCAGGCCGGCGAGCGCCCGGGCGACATCCCGGTGTCCAGGGCGCGGCGGGTGCGCTGGTGGTTCAACCGCAGCACGGCGCGAGCGCTGGGTCGCGAGCTCCCGCTAGTCGCCGTGAAGGGCGGGGAGGTCGTGCCATGAGAGCCTGGCGGCCGCCATCCCTCCGCAGCCTCCGGGGCCGGATCGCCGTGCTCCTCGTCCTGGGCTTCACGGTGGCCGCGGCGGCCTTCTACACCCTGCTCATGCTCTTCACCCGGAACTGGCTCGGCCACGAGCTGGACCTGCGCAGCCGCGCCCTCGTCCAGCGCACCGCCGAGGCGGTCGAGGTCCCGCTCACCATTGGAGATCGCGCCGAGCTGGCAGACCTCGTGCGCCGGGCGGCCCAGGAAGACGACGTCGTGGGCGTGGCGGTCTACCGCGGCGACGGCACGCTCGCGGCAGCGCACGTGAACGACATGCAGTCGTGGTCCGCCGCCGAGGGAGAGGGAGCGGTTGCGGCCACGGCGCGGGGGCTGAGCGTGACCCCGCGGCGCCTCCGGGGCACAGAGCTCCGGATCCTCGAGACCCCGGTGTCGAGGTACTCGGGAGCCTCGATTCCCTCCAGGGACGAGGCCTTCGGGTTGCCGGAGGGCGGAGCGGGCGGGGGAAGCGGTCGCCTGGGATGGGTGCGCGTGGAGATCACCACCGCGCGGCTCGAGAGCGCCATCGCCACCGCCGGGCGCGCCGGCCTTCTCCTTCTCGCGGCGGTGATCGGCCTGGCGCTGCTCGCCTCGGGACTGCTCCTCAGCGTGGTGGTGCGCCCGCTCGGGGAGGCGAGCCAGCTCGCGCGCGCGGTCGCCGCGGGCAGTCTCGAGCGCCGGCTCCCCGTGGGTGGTCCTGACGAGCTCGGAACCCTGGCGGAGTCGATGAACACCATGGCCGCCGCGCTCACCGAGTCGCGAGCCCGGGAGCGCGCCGAGTCCGAAGCGCTCCGGGACGCCGCCGAGGCGGTGGTCGTCATCGCCGAGAGCGCCCGCGGGGCGCAGGATCCCGGCACCGTGTTCCGTGCGGTGGCGAGCCAGCTCCGCCGCGTGACCCGTTGCACGGCGGTGGCCCTCGCCGTGCCGTCGGACGAGAGCCCCGCGCCGTGTTTCGAGCAGTTCGAGCCCCCGCCGCCCTGGGGTGGCCTGGCACTCGGCGCGCAGCTCGACGAAGGACTCGCCGGCCAGCTCTGGAGCCCGCTCCCGGTGCGCCTCGTCCTCCGCGGCGTGCCCCACCGCTTCGCGGCCGAGCTCTCGGCCGAGGGGTTCCAGGCGGCGTTGCTGGTGCCGCTCGCCCTCGAGATCGGCCCGCCCGCGGCCCTGCTCCTGGTCTCCACGGAGGCCGGTGCCTTCACGCCCTCGCAGGTGCGGGTGGTTGCCGGGCTCTCGAGCCACCTCGCCTCGGCCCTCCACGTGGCGCAGATGAAGCAGCGGCTCGAGGGAGCCATCGAGGAGCTGGAGCGCACGCGGGAGCAGCTCGTGCGGACGGAGAAGCTCCGGGCCGCGGGCGAGCTGGCCTCCGGCATCGCGCACGAGTTCAACAACGTCCTGGGAGCGATCCTCGGCCGCACCCAGCTCCTGCGTCATCGCGCCACGCACGGCACGCTTGCCACCGCCGAGCTACTGGAGTCGTTCTCCGTCATGGAGCTCGCCGCCCGCGATGGCGCCGAGATCGTGCGCCGCCTCCACCGGTTCAGCACCGGCGACCCGGGCGAGACCCTGGAGCCGGTGGACCTGGAAGCCGTGCTGCGCGATTCGATCTCCTTCACCCGGCCGAGGTGGAAGAACGAGGCCGAAGCCGCGGGGCGGAACATCACCGTCGGGCTCGACGCCACGCCCGGCCTGTGGGTGCGCGGCCAGGCGAGCCAGCTCCGCGAGGTCTTCACCAACCTGATCCTCAATGCCGCGGACGCGCTGCCCCGCGGAGGGACGATCCGCATCGCGGCCGCTCCTCGAGAGGCCCTGGTGGCGGTGGTGGTCGAGGACGACGGCATCGGCATGGCGCCCGAGACCCAGCGGAGGCTCTTCGATCCGTTCTTCACCACCAAGGGCCCCAAGGGTGCCGGCCTCGGTCTTTCGGTGGTGTACGGGACGGTGGAGCGCCACGGGGGCGCGGTGGCGGTCACGAGCCGGCTCGGCCACGGCACGCGCTTCGAGGTCACGCTCCCGCGCGTCGAGAAAACGGTGCCTCCGGCAGATTCGCCGCCGGGGGCGGCCCCGCCGGTTCCGACCGGGGACGTTCTGGTGGTCGACGACGAGCCGGCGGTTCGAGATCTGCTGGTGGAGATCGTCCGCACGCTCGGGTACGGCGCGGTGGGGTGCGATGGGGCCGAGAGCGCGCTCGCCCGCTTCCGGCCGGGGCGCTTCGAACTGGTTCTCACCGACATCGGGATGCCGGGCTCGAGCGGCTGGCAGCTCGCGCGGGAGCTCCGGGCCGCGGACCCGGACGTCACGATCGCCCTGGTCACGGGCTGGGGGCACCAGATCGGACCCGATCAGCTTGACGGGTCGGGCGTGGACGCCGTCGTGCCCAAGCCGTTCTCGATCGAGGACGTGGCGAAGGTGCTGGAGCTCTCGGCATCACGCCGGGACGGCGATCCAGGCTGTTGAGGGACCCGACCCGAGGGCCTCCAAAGAGACCCGCGGCCTCCGACGTCGTGTCTCCGGGTCGCTCACTCGAGGTGCTCTCCGGCTCCTGCCTGCGAGCGCCTCGAGAGTCTCGCTACGGCCCCCGGGTCGAGTCTGTCAGCCGCCCGCCCTCCGGACGTTCCGAGGCCGGCTACATCTCCGGCGACTTCTGAAGCAGCGCCGAGAGCGGCACGATCTGCGTTCCCTCGAGCCGGGCCGGGGTCAGGGCTTTCGGCAGCCAGGCGAGCGTGAGCGGGGTCGCGCGGACCATCACCAGCATGTGGCCGCGATGCCGCGCCTCCGCCAGGACCCGCTTCCAGCGCGCCTCGAGTGCCTGCGGTCGGGATGGGCGTGCTTCGGCGTCGAGGATCGCGTCCGGCTCGACGTACCGGACGCCGAGCTCGGAGGCGAGCGGCTTGCAGACCGAGCCGGCGGCTGCCGAGACGTGAAGGAACGGGATGTCGCGGCGCCGGAGCTCCTGGAACACCGACGTCATCACCGTCATGTCCTGCGTGGCGAGCGATCCGGAATAGTTGGCGACCGCCGCGACGGAGCCGGCCTGCTCGAGGTAGCGGTGCACCAGGTCGGCGATCTTCGACGGCCCCATGGTGACGAGGATGGTTCCCGGACCGGGATCGACTCGCGGGTAATTGATCGGCTCGAGGGGAAGGTGCAGAACGACCTCGCGGTCGCGACGCCGGGCCGCCCGGAACTGCGCGGCGGCGGTCTTGCCGCCCGGAACCAGCGCGACCGCGAAGGGGGCCGGGAGGTCGAAGAACCGCCCCGACTGCTCGACGTCTTCGCCGAAGCCGAAGACCACGATGGCGAGCCGCCCGCCGGCCGCCTGGACCCGGCCCCTGGGATGCTGGACCAGCCGCAGCTCGTGAGTCGGCCGGCCGGGCAATCCGAGAAGCAGCGTGACCACGGTCTCACCTTGATCGCCGGGTCGCTCCCTGCCGCTCAGGACCACGGCGCCTTCCTCGGCCAGGAATCGGCTGACCGAGTAGTTGGCCTGGAGGGCCGAGATCCCGGGTCCGAGCCCGACGCGCCACCTGAGCGGCGCGGGACCGCCTTCCACCACGCTCTCGCTCACGCTGTCGCGAGACACCTCCGCCGCCTCGAGCGCCCGGTGGAGCTGGCTTCCGATCATCCGGGTCACCTTCGCGGGATCGCCGAGGTGCAGGTACCTGGCCGCGGCGATGCGTCCGGCGTCGGTGCGCGAGAGGAGAAACGCCTCGCCGCCGAGGAACAGGGCGAGGGCGATCGCCGCGAGCGCAAGGGTTGCGCGCGGCGCCGAGGGCTGGGGCGGGCGTTTAGGCATCGGGGATGCGGCGGGACGCTACGAGGGGAGCAGGGTTTCGTCAACAGCGGGTGCGTGCACCGTGCACTCGCCCAGGGCGCGCCGGGTGCCACGCTCCGCGGCTCGCCCGTGCACGAGGCGCTCGCGACGCCTTCCCGGGCCCGCGAAAAGCAGGGGTTGACCCACCCTGAACGTCAGCGATCGCCGAGTCCATCGCGAGCGCCTCGAGAAGCGCTTCTCGCCCCATGCCACGCTGCGAGGATCAATATTTGCACTTCAGTGACATTAATAGATAGGGGCGGTGACAGCCTTCGTTTTCAGAGGGCCGATCACTACCTGCATAGAGGCGCCCGCGGCGGGCGCCACATCTCAGCCCCGGAGGTGCCTCATGAAGAATCGTCTACCCCTGACTGCGGCAACCGCTGTGCTCGCGGCTGCGGTCTGGGCCGTCTCGGCGATGGCCTGCGACGACGCCAAGTCGAAGACCACGGCGAGCACGGCAAAGTCCAACACCTGCACCGCGGCGATGGCGGCCAAGTGCACCGCGGCTCAGGCGGCGGCCTGCAAGGGTGCCATGAGCGGCGCCTCCGCAGTGATCGCCTCGACGGATGCCTACGACCACTGCTCCGGCAAGAACGCAGCCACCGCGACGGCGACCGCCTACACCCGCTGCACCGGCAAGACGGCCGCCGCGGCGTCCGCGAGCGAGCATTGCGCCGGAATGGCGGCAGGCGTGGGGAGTTGCCCGCACGCCAAGGGAGCGGCGGCCTTCTCCAGCGAGCCCTGCAGCGGGCACGGCATGTCGAATGTCATGGACGGCACGATGAGCATCGGCTGCGACGCTTGCTCGGACATGGCGCAGTGCGAGCAGGAGCTGCGGTCGGCGGGAACGCTGATGCAGGCCGTGCCGCTCAAGAACGGAATGATGTTCGTCTACACCGCCTCGGCCGCCAATAAGGTGCGAACCGTTCAGACCGTGATGGCGCGGCGCACCCAACGTCTCAACACGTTCACGTCGGCCGGGGACAAGGTGACCCTTTGCCCGGCGTGCAAGGCGCTGCGCGGCGCGATTGCGAGCGGCAAGCTCAGGCGCGAGATCGTGAACATCGAGGGCGGGTGCGTCACCCTCTTGACCTCGAGCGATCCGGTGGTGGTGAGCAAGCTCCACGCGATGGCCGGGCCCCAGGCGACGGCAGCACGCATCAAGAGCTGATCTCATCGAATCGAACCGCTGGGCCGGTCCGAGGGTCGGACCGGCCCTCGCCGTAGGCAGCATGAAGCGGGATGCCGAGGGCCCAGGGGAGTGCCCCGCCGGGCCGGGATCCGAGAGAGCTCATTGCGCTTGCCGATTGCCCTCCCCGAGGGGGCGGGTCTAGGCTTCTGTGGCCATGTCCGTCCTCCGGTCGAGCCGGGGCATCCCCGGCATCATCGTCGTCGGTGTGGCGGTCCCAGCCATGCTGCTGGCGGGGCTGGCCATCATCCTGACGCTGCGCATCGCGGGGGCGGTCGAGGCCGAGAGCGCCCGGTACAACTCGTATTTCGGCCAGCAGCTCGTGGAGGCCTACGAGCAGGAGCTCATGGCGCACCTGCGCGGCTCGATGGGGCCGGCCGAGAACGCCTCCCGCGCCGGCGCGCCTCCCCAGGAGATCATCGATGCGCTCCAGGCGGGGACCTCGGAGTTCGAGGGCGCGCACTTCGTGACGCTCGATCTCCTGAACGACTACTCGCTGCTGATGGTCGAGTCCGAGCCGTTGCTCTACGCGCCCGGAGAGGGCAGGCGCCGCGCGCAGTTCTTTGTCGGGCGGCTTTTGTATGACGGCGAGGGGCAGGTGGTGGGTGCGGGAGGCTGGTGGATGAATCCGCGCAAGTTCCTGGTCGAGCACCTAGACGACGTGATGCAGGACAGGCTCCCGAGCAGCCCGCGCCTGTACGGCGGCCTCGAGTCCACCCGCAAGCTGAGCTTCGAGCTGCGGGCTCCCGACGGCACCGTGATCGGGCGGGTCCGCAACCCGCGCAACGAGGTCACCGCGAGGACCGAGCCCTTCGCCGGCCCGTTCGAGGGCTACACGGTGCGGGTGGCGCCCACCCCCGGCTCCACGGTGGTGTGGACGCGCCGCTTCCTGGCGCTCGAGATCACGTTCATCGGGCTCATGGGGCTCGCGATCGTCGCGGCCAGCATCTTCGGCCTCCGCTACACGATGCGTCAGCTCGAGCTGGTGCATCTCAAGTCGAGCTTCGTCTCGAACGTGACGCACGAGCTCAAGACCCCGATCGCCCTGATCCGGCTCGCGGTCGAGACGCTCCAGATGCGGCGCGTCTCCACGCCCGAGGAGAACGAGAAGTTCCTTCGCACCATCGGGCGCGAGACCGCCCGCCTGAGCCAGCTGGTCGACAACATCCTCGACTTCGCGCGACTCGAGGCGGGCCAGCGGATCTTCGGCGCCGAGCGGGTGGACCTGGGGCACGTGGTTCGCGACGCGGTCGAGAGCTTGGGGCCGCGGCTCGAGCACCAGGGATTCAAGGTCGAGGTCGACGTCCCGGAGGGCCTGCCCCCGGTGCGCGGCGACACCACCGCCCTGACCCATTGCGTGCTCAATCTGCTGGACAACGCCATCAAGTATTCGCGGACGCGACGCGAGGTGCGGGTGTCGGCCGCGGCGCGCGACGGTTCCGTCACCGCGTCGGTCGCGGACCGCGGCATCGGGATCGCCCCCGCGGATCAGAAGCGAATCTTCGAGAAGTTCGTGCGCGTCGAAACGGGCCTGGTCCACGACGTCAAGGGCGCCGGGCTCGGGCTGTCGCTGGTCGATCAAATCATGCGGGCCCATGGAGGCCACGTCGAGGTAGTCAGCAATACCGGAGAGGGAAGCACGTTCACGCTCGTGCTGCCGCAGGCGCACGGGGCAACCTGGGACAAGGCCGAGCCGAGGCTGATGACAGGATCATGAACGCCATGAATGCGACCAAAGGGACGACGCAGATGAAGCGGGTGCTCATCGTCGAGGACGAGGAAGGGCTGCTGGATGGACTGGCCCACAACTTCCGATTCGAGGGCTACGAGGTGCTCACCGCCAAGACCGGCCAGGAGGGCCTCAAGATGGCCCTGAAGCAGAGGCCGGATGTGGTGATCCTCGACATCATGCTGCCCGAGAAGGACGGTTTCACGGTGCTGAAGGAGCTGCGCCAGCGCCACCGGGACATCCCGGTGCTGGTCATGACGGCGCGCAATTTCGAGGCCGACGTGCTGAAGGGGTTCGACCTCGGAGCCGACGACTACGTGACCAAGCCGTTCGGCATCAAGGAGCTGATGGCGCGGGTCAAGCGACTGGTGGCGCGCGGGCCATCGGGGGCGCCGGGGCCGGGACCGACCGTCTACGGGTTCGGCGACGTCGAGGTGCGATTCGAGCCGCGCGAGGTGTACAAGGCGGGCTCCCAGGTGGCGCTGTCGTTCAAGGAGTTCGAGCTGCTGAAGTACCTGATCGAGCACCGCGGCCGCACCGTTTCGCGCGAGGAGCTGCTCGAGGAGATCTGGGGGGTCGACGAGGACCTGGGGGTCACGACGCGGACCGTGGACACCCATGTCTCGAACCTGCGCTCCAAGCTCGGGGCCGGGTTCGCCCAGCCCTTCATCGTCGCGGTGCACAAGGTGGGCTACAAGTTCGTCGAGCCGCAGGAGAGCCGGACCGCCGGCTAGGAGCCGCTAGCCGGGCGCCGCGGCCCGCGCCAGCTTCGCGAACTCGTCCAGCGTGAGCGTCTCGCCGCGGCGCCGCGGGTCGATGCCCGCCGCGCGGCAGAGGCGCGCCACATCCTGCTTGCCGACGCCGAGGGTCTCCTCGAGCGTGTTCATGAGCTGCTTGCGGCGCATCTGGAACGAGCCGCGGATGATGCGGAACAGCAGCGCCTCGCTCGGCACCTCGACCGGGGGGCGCTCGCGCAGGAGGAAGCGCACCAGCATGCTGTCGACCTCGGGGCGCGGCCAGAACGCCGCGGCGCGGACCGTCATGAGCGGCTCCAACAGCGCGTGGTACCGGGCGAACAGCGTGAGCGACCCGTACTCGGGCGTGCCGGCGGCGGCGGCCAGCCGCTCCGCATATTCCTTCTGCACCAGGAGCACTGCGACCCGCACCGCCGCCCGTTGGTCGAAGATGCGCTCGAGCACCGGCGTGGTGATGTTGTAGGGAATGTTGCCCGCCACGGCCAGCCGCGGGACACCGTGGGCCGCCGCGGCCGCCGGGAGATCGAAGGCGAGAAAGTCACCCTCGACGATCTCGACTCCGGGGAGCTCGGCGAGCTCCTCGCGCAGCAGTGCGGCCAGCCCGGTGTCCTTCTCCACCGCGATCAGCCGCCGCACCCGGCTGGCGAGCCGCGAGGTCAGGGCACCCGCCCCGGGACCGATCTCGACCGCCACGTCGTCCTGGCTCAGGTGGCAATGGTCGACGATGCGATCGGCCAGGTCCTCGCGAATCAGGAAGTTCTGTCCGAATCGCCGGCGCGGGGCCAGCCCGCGCTCGGCGAGCACCCGCTTCAGGCGCGAGAGCCCGCCGCCCTCGAGCGCCGCCCGCTCGCGGACGTAGCTCGAGGCTCGCCCGCCCCTCGCCGGGTTGGGAACGCGTCGCGAGGGGGACACGCTTGCCTTACCGGGGCCGCGCCGAGGCGCCGGGCCCCGCGGCGCCGGCGCCGGGGGCCAGGAAGATGCGATATCGAGACAGGGCGGGTTCGATCATGAGTGGAGAGCGCACGCCGGGGAGGAAATGCCGGCAGCATCGCGAGTAAAGCCTCCCGAGCCCGGTCCCGCAAGCCGGGGCCCAACGGTGTGCGGCCCGGAGTGCTCACCCGGCCGGCAGCCCGGGCTCGGCCTCGAGCGCCTCGCGAGCCATCTCGCGCGCGTAGGGATCGGGCGAGCGGGCGGCGGCGCGGCTCAGGGCTTCGATCCCCCCGGGTCCCAGCGACCGCAGGGCGTAGGCGGCGTGGCGGCGCACCCACCACGCACGGTCGGTGAGCGCCGAGGCAAGCGGAACGAGGGCCGTCGAGGCGCCTATCAGGCCGAGCGCCCGAGCGGCCTGGGCCCGCACCTGCCACGCCTCGTCCTCCAGGGCGCCCAGAATGGACGCCGTGCTGTCTCCGGCGCCGAGCCATCCCAGGGCCCGAGCTGATGCGGCGCGCACCTCCATGTCGGGGTGCCGGAGCCGCCGCTCGATCGCCGCGGCCGCCGGAAGATAGCGACCGTGGGCGAGGGCTTCGATGGCCGAGCGCTCGAACCATCCGTCGCCAGCCTCGCGTTGCAGGGACTCGGCCAGCACCGGCAGCGCTCCCCTCCCGAACGCCCGGAGCAAGGCCGTTCGGGCGGCTCGACCGCGCCGGCGCAGGGTTTCGGGATGGTCGACGATCCAGCGCAGCGCGCGGGCGTCGCGGTCCCGCGCCAGCGCCATCGCCGCCGCCAGGGACACCACTTCCGGGCCCCGCGCCAGCGTCCGCCGCAGTGCCCGTCGCGAGGCCGGCGAGCGCAGCAGCGAGAGCCGCCGGGCCGCGAGCTCGGCCCGCCACGGCGAATCGTCCTCCAGGGCGCGTCGCTCGGCGGCCGCGAAGGGGTTCCTCTCGAGCGCCCCGGAGAGCCTCGCCCTTTCGGCGCGGCCGAGCCCGAGGGAGAGGGTCTCGAGCGCGGCCCAGAAGGCCGACGGGTCCGCGGACCGGACGGCCCGTCTGAGCGCGCGGGCGGTGCTCTTCGAGTCCAGGAACCGGGCGAGCTCGCGCTCGAGGGTCGCGACCCGCCGCCGGGAAAGCCGGCGCGAGCGCCGGGCCCCGAGACGCGCGACCCCGAAGCCCGTGGCGATCGCGGCCAGCAGGACGGCGGCGGCGAGGAAGAGGGTGGGCGAGGGGGCGGGCATGTCCGCCTCCTTCTTCGGCATTCCGGGCGCGGCGCTTGACCGGGCCCGACAGATTGGCCGCGCCCGCGCCCGGCCTGCTCAGGATCTAGGCGTTTCCGCTCGCGGGGAGGCTGCCCTGGCCGATCGGCAGGCGAAAGAGCTCGCGGGCGTTCGCCGTGGTGACCCGGTCGGCCTCGGCTTTGGTCCAGCCCTTGAGCTCGCACAGGCGCGCGACGACGCGCCCGAGCAGCGCCGGCTCGTTGCGGCGGAGCGAGCGCGGCTCGGGCTCGAGGTAGGGCGAGTCGGTCTCGAGCACCAGCATGTCGCCGGGTGCCTCTCGCACGGCCTGGTCCAGCGCCGCGTGCCCGTAGGTGAGGCAGCCGCCCAGGCCGAGCTTGAACCCGATGCCCCGGGCGCGCGCGACGGCCTCGGGGCCGTCGTCGAAGCAGTGCAAGACCCCACCGGCCGCCGGCCGCAGCTCCTCGAGGATGGCGAGCGTCTCCTCGAGCGCGCTCCGCTGGTGGATCACCACCGGCAGGCCCATCGCGTCAGCCAGCCCGAGTTGGGCGCGGAACCACCGCTCCTGGTCGGGTCGGGGCGCGTGGTCCCTGTAGAAGTCGAGGCCGGTCTCGCCGATCGCCACGACGCGCGCGTGGCCCGCGTGGTCGCGCAGGGTGGCGAGGTAGTCGTCCGGCACCTTGGCCGCCTCGCTCGGGTGGACTCCCAGGCAGAGGAAGAGGTTGGGGTGCCGGGAGGCCAGCGCGTGAGCCCGCGGGACGATCGCCGGCGAGTACGCGATTTCGATCAGGTGGGTCACGCCGGCCTCGAAAGCGCGATCGAGCACCTGCTCGCGGTCCTTGTCGAAGCGCTTGTCGCAGAGGTGGCAGTGGGTGTCGATCACGGCCGCTCGCTCGCACCCCTGTCCCGCCTCCGCCCGCGGCGGCGGGTCATGAGGTCTTGGGCTCGAGCTCGATGCGCGGGAACAGGCTCTTCACTTCGCCGAGCTTCCGGCCCGCGAGCGAGGCGTCGCCGAAGCGCGGCGTCGCCGCCTCCTGATGGGTCTCCCCCGGCTTGCCCGGGAGGGCGAGGAGCGCCCACAGCTCCTCGCTCTTGCCCGGGAGCGCCGGCCACGCCCACACTGCTACCAGCCTCAGCGTCTCGAGCAGCGCGTGGAGCGCGGTCCCGAGCTCAGTCCGGCGGTCCGGATCCTTGGCCAGAGCCCAGGGCTTCACGCGCTCGATCAACTCGTTCGCGCGCACCACCGGCTGCCACGCCTCGTGCAGCGCCTCGTCGACCCGCACCTCCTGGAACGCCTTCGACACCTGGAAGCTCGCCTCGCTCGCCGCCGCGATCAGCGTCTGGAGGGCATCGCGAGCCTCCGGATCCTGCAGCGACTCGGGAGCCCACTCGGCCGGGGCCACGCCGTCGAAGTACTTGTGCACCATCGCCACCGAGCGGCTCGCCAGGTTCCCGAGGTCGTTCGCGAGATGGGTGTTGCAGTGCTCGACGAAGTGCTCGAACGTGAACTCCCCGTCGCGCCCGGTCGGGACGGCGTCGAGCAGGTAGAAGCGCAGAGCGTCGGCCCCGAACTGGCGCGCCATCTCGACCGGATCGACCTGGTTGCCGACCGACTTGGACAGCTTCTCGCCGCGCACGTTGATGAAGCCGTGCACGTAGACCTGCCGCGGCAGCGGCACGCCGGCGGCGAGCAGCAGCGCCGGCCAGAGCACGCAGTGGAAGCGGCTGATGTCCTTGCCGATCAGGTGGAAGGCGTTGGTGTACTGCGGCTGGGTGGTGCCGGCCCATGCCGCCCCCGGCCGGCCCTGACCGTCCAGGTGCTGGAACTCGTCCTGGCGAGCCGCCCCCGGGCCTCCGACGTCGCTTTCCTTGGCGAGCCACCACAGCGAATAGCGCCGCTCCGGCCAGCCGATGGCGGATAGGTAGTTGAGCAGGGCGTCGGCCCAGACGTACACGGTGTGGCCCTCGGCGCCCGGGATTTCTTCCGGTAGGGGCACCCCCCACGGGACGCTGGGGCGCGTGACGCTCACGTCCTGCAGGCCTTCGCGGATGACGTTCAGCACCTCGTTGCGCCGGTAGTCGGGCTCGATGAATTCGGGGTGGTTCTCGATGTGCTTGAGCAGCGCCTCGTCGTACTCGGAGAGGCGGAAGAAGAAGTTGGTCTCCTTGATCCGCTTGGGCGGCGTGCGGTGCTCCGGGCACAGGCCCTTCGCGTCCAGATCCTTCTCCTGCTTGAACGCCTCGCAGCCCTCGCAGTAGAGGCCCTCGTAACCCTCCTCGAAGAGCACCGGCTCGCCGGTCTTGGGGCTGCGCGCGTCGTTGAGCCGCCGGAACAGCTCCTGGACCGCCAGCTCGTGGCGCTGGTCGGTAGTGCGGATGAACTTGTCGTACGAGACGTCGAGCGCCTTCCAGGCCGTCTTGAAGTGGGCCGCGTACTCGTCGACGAAGGCCTTGGGAGGCTTACCGGCCGCCGCCGCCGTCTTCGCGATCTTCTGCCCGTGCTCGTCGGTACCGGTCAGGAAGTACGTGGCGTCGCCGCGCTGGCGGTGGAAGCGTGCCAAGGCGTCGGCCAGGATCTTCTCGTAAGCATGGCCGATATGGGGGCGGCCGTTGACGTAATCGATGGCGGTGGTGATGTAGAACCTGGGCACGCAGTCTCCGGGGTTGAGGCGGGGATTATAGCGAGTCGCGCAAGTGGGGCGCGAATGAGGGGGCGGATGGCGACGGGGGCGAGCCTTTGTGGCGCGGAATGCCTCCTCGCCACGCGACTAGAACTCCCGAGGCCGACGGCCTATCCTGCCAGCCGATTCGCCCACCGGATCACGAATCCGCCCGCGTTCATCGGGGTAATCCCAACCGGGCGGGGCTGCCGGCCGTTGGGCGCCTGGCCGCATCCCCGGCGCACAGCCGTGAAGCGCACGCACGGAGGAGTCGCGATGCTCCACCTCGATACGGGCAACACCGGATTCATGCTGCTCTGCTGCAGCCTGGTCATGCTCATGACCCCCGGGCTGGCGTTCTTCTACGGCGGTCTGGTCGGACGCCGGAACGTGCTGGCCATCATGATGCAGAGCTTCGTCTCGATGGGCTGGACCACCGTGATCTGGTACGCGTTCGGCTACTCGCTCTGCTTCTCCGGGGGCGAAGGTGGCGTGATCGGCAACCTCGATATGGCGTTCATGCGCAATATCACGCTGACCACACCGTCACCGAACGACACCATCCCGCTCATCGTCTTCATGGCCTACCAGATGATGTTCGCCATCATCACCCCGGCGCTCATCACCGGGGCGTTCGCCAACCGGGTTACGTTCAAGGCCTACCTGATCTTCCTGACTCTGTGGCTGGTGCTGGTCTACTTCCCCTTCGTGCACATGATCTGGGGAGGCGGAGTGCTCCAGAAGTGGGGCGTGCTCGATTTCGCGGGCGGCATCGTGGTGCACAACATCGCCGGGATCGCGGCGCTCGCGGCCGTGCTCTACGTCGGACCACGCCGTTTCAAGGACAAGGGGCCGCACAGCATTCCGCTGGTGGCGCTCGGCACCGGGCTGTTGTGGTTCGGCTGGTACGGCTTCAATGCGGGCAGCGAGTTCCGCGTCGACTCCACGACCGCCACCGCCTTCATCAACACCGATCTCGCCGCCTCGTTCGCCGCCGTGACGTGGATGGCCGTCGACTGGATAACCACGCGGAAGCCCAAGTTCCTCGGCCTTCTGACCGGCGCCGTGGCCGGGCTCGCCACCGTGACGCCGGCGGCCGGCTTCGTGTCGCCGACCAGCGCGGTCGTGATCGGCATCGTTTCGGGCCTGGTGTGCTACCTGGCCGTGGCGCTCAAGAACCGGCTCAACTGGGACGACGCGCTCGACGTGTGGGGCGTGCACGGCGTGGGTGGATTCCTCGGCATCGTGATGCTCGGTGTCCTCGCGACGAAGGCGTTCAACCCCGCTGGCGCCGATGGCTTGCTCGCCGGGAACGCGTCGTTCTTCTACAAACAGTGCGCGGCGGTGCTGCTCTCGTCGGCCTGGGCGTTCATCTTCACTCTCGTCATGTTGTGGCTGATCGACCGATTCACGCCGGTGCGTGTCACGGAATCGCACGAGCAGGTCGGTCTCGACGAGGCGCTGCACGGCGAGGCGGCGTACATCGACATCGAAGTGGCGTGAACATGGCCCCGCCCTCACTCGGCGTGCGACACGACGCCGACCCGCGATCGGCCGCCGGGGCCGAGCGAACCTCTGGCCCAAGACGGGCCGCCTCTCCCCGCGTCGCTCACATCGTCGTGTGGCTGGTTGGCGGAGTGGGGCTCTCCCTGCCCAGCAGCGCGATGGCGGCCGAGATCGTGCCTCCCACGCCCTGGTACCAGGCGATCCAGGTCAACGGTTTCATGTCGACGAGCTACTCGTACAATTTCAACCGACCCGATTCACGGACGAATACCCTTCGCGTGTTCGACTTCGACGACAACTCCTTCAAGATCGACGTCTTCGAGCTGGTGGCTCAGAAGTCGGCGTCGAATCCGCGGGAAACGGGCTTCCGGGCCGACGTGGCGCTCGGCAGCTCGATTCCACGAGTCAGTGCGGCCGCCGGGCTGTTTCGCGACGCGGCCGGAACGGCGGAGGACCTCGATCTCCAGCAGGCCTACATGAGCTACGTCGCGCCGCTCGGCTCAGGGCTCAGGATTGACGCCGGCAAGTTTGTCACGCACTTTGGCTACGAAGTGATCGACGGCTATGACGGCTGGAACGACAACGCCACGCGCTCGATCCTGTTCGGCTTCGCGATCCCGTTCACCCACACCGGGGTGCGAGCATCCTACGCGGTGTCGCCCCACGTCGCCGCCACGCTCCTACTCGTCAACGGCTGGGACAACGCACGGGACAACAACCGGGCCAAGTCGGTGGGTGCCCAGCTCGTGTTCACCCCCGTCCCGCCGGTGACGGTCTACCTCAACGCCATGACGGGCCCCGAGCGCGTCGACAACGGCTCTGACGGGCGTTCGCTGCTGGATTTCGTGGCGATTTGGAGGGCTTCACCGCAGCTAGCGCTCGGCGCGAACGGCGACTGGGGAACGGAGCAGAACGCCGCCCAGCTCGGTGAGGACGCGACCTGGAGCGGGATCGCCGGATACGCGCGCTTCGGCCCGTTTGGGGCGTTCGCGTTGTCGGTGCGTGGCGAGACGTTCGATGACAGCGACGGAGCGCGCACCGGCGTCAGTCAAAGCGTGAACGAGATCACGCTGACTCCGGAGGTCCGCTTGAGTTCGAGCCTGCTGGTTCGCGGCGATCTCCGCGTGGATCACTCGACCCACAGCGTGTTCGAGAAAGAGGGCGGGCGGAGCGATAGCCAGACGACCGTGCTGGTCAGCGCGGTTTACGGCTTCTGAGGGAGTTGGGGCGGCACCCGATTCGAACCGGCAGTGACCGACCGGCGTCCTCGGACACGGGTAACTCCGTCCTGATTCGCTGGCGGGCCTACTCCACCACCGCCACGTGCTCGGGGCCGGCGCCGGCCTCGCGCAGGGCCCCGAGGATGATCTCCAGGCAGCGTTGCGCCTGGACTTCGGGGTCGGGGTCGCACGAGCCGTTGGGCCACACCGGGGCGGTGCCGCTCACCAGCACACGGCTTCCGACGCGAACCGCGCGGCTGAAGCCGATGCGAGGCTCGTAGGGCGAGCCGGACGAGACGCGCCTCGGCGCGGTCAGGGACGGCGCCTCACCGGTTTCTCGAGGCCGGCCCCGGCATCACGGAATCCCGTCCCCTTGAGGCAGCCCGCTGGCCTCGCTGTAGTCGGTGAATCGCGCGCGCTGCTCTGCGGTGAGGGGCGGGGCCTCGAGCGGCCAGACGATCCTTTGCCCCCGCTCGCCGATCCAGGCGCGGAACTCGGCGCTGTCGTGGATCCTCTCGACCCACGGGCGAACGCGCAGGACGGCGTGTATCCTCGCCCACTCGATGCCGGCCTCCTCCGCTCCGGCGAGCAGGCGAACGGCGCCGGCGGCATCGCCGACCGCAGCGGCGGCGGCGACCAGGAACCACGGCCCGATGAAGCCGCCGATCCTCCCGCTCAGGCGTCTGACCCCGTCTCGGGTACGCCCTGCCTCGCCCGCGACAGCGACCAGGAACGTCTCGATCGCTTCGCAATCCAAGGCGCCGAGCCCCGCCTTCCTCGCCTCCTCGAGCTCGCGTCGGGCAGCATCGAGGTCGCCCAGGCAGGCCAGGGCGTGCACGCGCTCCCAGTGAGCCGCGGTTTGATGGAAAGACCCGGTCCCGAGACTCTGGAACCGGTGGGTCTCTTGGATGCATTCCTCGAATCGACGGGACTCGCTCAGGGTCACTGCCAGCATGAATCCCAGGTACGCGTCTGCCGGGTCCAGCTCGATGGCCCGGCGGATGCAACGCTCGGCTCCGGCGAGGTCTCCCTCGAGCTCGAGAGAGAGCCCCAGATTGCTGAGCGCGGGCGTGAAGCGCGGGTCCACGGCGAGCGCCTGGCGCAGTGCGCGCATGGCTTCCTCGCGATTCCCCCGCACCACCTCGATGAGCGCGTGCGCCTTGTGGCCTTCCGGGATTCGTGGCCCGAGCTCGATGGCGCGCCGGGCAGCCGCGGCCCCCCGCTCGATCCACTGGGGGTCCATGTCGTAGGCCTTGTCGTGCATCTGACCGCAGGCATCCGCGATCCCCGCCCAGGCGAGCGCGTAGGTCGGGTCCAGCGCCACCGCCTGGTCGAAGCACTCCAGCGCCCGCAGGTTCTCCTCGTGCGTGTACTGCCGGTAGTGACCCCGGCCCTTGAGGTAGAGGTCGTAGGCGGTCGCCGCCGCGGGCCGGTCGCGGTGGAGCTCGGCCGCCTCCTGCGGCGTCAGCGCTCCGCGCAGGGCGGCGGCGATCGCGCGCGCGATGTCCTCCTGCACGGCGAACACGTCGTCGAGCGTGCGATCGTAGCGCTCGGCCCAGACGTGGAACCCGTCCCTCGCGTTGATGAGCTGCGCCGAGATCCGCACCCGGTTGCCGGCGCGCCGCACGCTCCCTTCGAGCACCGTCCCGACTCCGAGTTCGACCGCGGCGCGCGGGATGTCCACCGCCTGTCCCTTGAAGCGCGCGACGGCGTTGCGGGAGGCGACGCGGAGCCCCGAGATCTTGGAGAGGTCGGTGAGGATGTCCTCGGTGATCCCGGCGCAGAAGTACTCGCTGTCGGGGTCGTTCGAGAGGTTCTCGAAGTAGAGCACCGCGAGGGAGGGCGGTTCGGTCTTCGGCTTCTTCGCGCTCGCGGGAGGTGCCGGCTCGGCGGGCAGGGCCTTCGCGAACTCGCTCACGGAAGGGAAGCGGCGCTGCGGATCCTTGGCGAGTGCCTGCCGCAGCGCCTCGTCCCACGCCCGATCCAGCCCCGGACGCCGGCGCGAAGGGGACTCGGGCTCCAGGTTCGTGATCGCGTAGAGCACCGCCGCCAGCGATTCGCCCGCGAACGGCAGGGCCCCGGTGAGGCACTCGTAGGCCACGACGGCGAGCGAGAACTGGTCGGAGGCGGCGCTCGGCTCGGCGCCGGCGACGATCTCGGGCGCGGCGTAGGCGGGGCTTCCCACCAGGGTGTGGGCCGCGGTCAGATTCTGTCCGCCGGCGTGCCGCGCGATCCCGAAGTCCGAGAGCTTGATGCCGCCGTCGCGGCCGAGCAGCACGTTCTCGCTCTTCACGTCGCGGTGGAGGAGGCCGCGGCCGTGAGCCGCCCCGAGCGCCGAGGCCACGGCGGCGACGATCGCGCGGGTCCGCGCCTCGCTCAGGGGTCCCTGGCGGAGCGCTTGCCGGAGCGTCTCGCCCTCGACGAGCTGCATGGCCAGGAACGGCTGGCCGGCGGCCTCGCCGAATTCGTAGAGCAGGCAGATGTGCGGGTGCTCGAGCGCCGCCACCGCTCGGGCCTCGGCGAGCAGCCGCTCGCGCGCCCGCGGGTCGGCCAGCGAGGGCGCGGAGAGGAGCTTCAGCGCCACCTGCCGGCCCAGACGGGTGTCCTCGGCGCGGAAGACGGCGCCCATCCCTCCCTCGCCGAGCTTCTCGACCAGACGGTACTGGGCGAGCAAGCGCCCCGCGAGATCCATGAGAACACTCTAGCCGCGATGGTCGAGGCGGGCCAGGAACTGTCGGCTCGGAATCGCCTCGCTCGCGGGGCGAGAGGAACCGGTCGCCTCGAAGCGCGGCTGCACCAGCGCCTGGAGGTCGAAACGGGTGGCGGACGGCACACAGCACGGCTGGCGACCGCCGCCACGGCCGCCTATCTCACGCGCAGCGCCCGAGCGCTAATTCTTTGGTCCCCGGCCGTGACCGTTCGAACAAGGAGATCGCATCCTTGCTGGGGGTCCGAGAACCGACGGTCAAGAAGCACGTCAGGCACATTCTCGAGAAGCTCGGACTTCAAGATCGACTTCAGGCCGGGTTGTTTCTGGCGCGTAACCCGCTTCTTCTGAAGCCCTAGTGTCCGGGCGGATCCGCCCAGTCTTCCGGAGGCGTCTCGCCGTCGGTCGGGGGCTCGTCATCGGCTGCCCGGGGCCGCTTGCCGCAGGTGCAGTCGCCGCACTTGTGGTAAGGACCGGGCGGCAGGTCGGCGTAGGCGATGCGATGCTCGGCGCCCTCGTCGTCGCGCACCCACACCGCCTCCTGGTGGAGCTCGGTGCGCGTCACCGTGCAGACGCCCTTGCCGGTGCGCAGCTCGGTGCCCATCGGCGGGAGCTTCTCGGCGCTGTCCCGGTACTGGGCCAGCTCGTAGGCCAGGCAGCACATCAGACGACCGCACGCCCCTGAGATCTTGGTCGGGTTCAGGGAGAGCTGCTGCTCGCGGGCCATCTTGAGGGTGACGGGATGGAAGCTCTTGAGCCAGGTGGAGCAGCAGAAGGCCCGGCCGCACGGGCCGCAGCCGTCCAGCCGCTTGGCCTGGTCGCGCTGGCCGATCTGGCGCAGCTCGATCCGGGTCTGGAACTGGGCCGCCAGGTCCTTGACCAGCTCGCGGAAGTCGACCCGGTGCTCGGCGGTGAAGTAGAAGGTGATCCGGTGACCGCTGAAGGCCACCTCCACCTCCCGCAGGTCCATCTTGAGCTCACGCAGCTCGATCCGCTCGAGGCAATGCTCGAACGCTTCCTTTTCCCTGGCGCTGTTGTGGTCCTCCTGGTCCAGGTCCTCCTCGGTCGCCTTGCGGATGATCTCGCGCGTCACGTTCCCCGGACGCTTGAGCTCCACCAGGTAACCCTTGAGCGCCACCTTGCCGATCGCCTCGCCGTGCTCGGACTGGACGATGACGGGATCGTGGAGGGTGAGCCACAGGTTGCGTGAATTGAGGAAGAATTCCTTGCGGGAACCGCGCAGAGAGACCTGCACCACGTCGGACATGTCACGACCTCTATGGGGCGGAAGCCCGCCCCTTCAGCCGGCTGGGGAGCCGAGCGAATCGGATGTGTCGATCCGGCTGGACCGCGCCCACCTGCGGAGAGCGAGGCGCCCGGAGCCGAGGGGCACGCGGGACAGGCCGGCTATGAACAACCCATCGGCTGGCCGACGGGAATCTTGACTCCCCCAAGCATAGCCCAGCCGGGGCCGTTCGTGAACCCGGCGTCTCGTGTAAGCTTGGCGGGTGCTCGAAGCGCGCTGCCCGGCCGGAGCCCCGTCGGCGAGCGGGTCGAGGGCACAGTCTGCCCACGGCGCGGTCCAGCTTCCCGTCTCACCACCCCAGGGGGTTAGCCATGAAACGCACACTGGTGCTTGCCGTCACGATCGCCGCGCTGCTCCCGGCTCTGGCTCTGGCGCAGCGAACCGCGGTTTCCGGTGACTTCCCCGCCTACAACAACCACGGGCGACCCGACCTCACGATCGACCCCAAGCGATTCGAGTCGCAGATGGAGATCGTGGACCGGCTGTTCCAGCAGGGGGACTGCGAGCTCGTCGAGGGCTCGGTGGGCGGCGCCGGCTACCGGCGCCTGCTGCGCTTCGACACCGTGGTCATGAACATGGGCGACGGCGACCTGGTGGTCGGCGATCCGACCGACCCCAGCAACCCCTACGCCCGGTGGTTCGAGTTCTCGCCGTGCCACCGGCACTACCACATCCGCGGCTTCTCGAACTACCAACTCCTCAAGCTCGACCGGAGCATCGCCGCGCAAGGACACAAGCAGGCCTTCTGCCTCGAGGACCTGCTCAAGTACTCCAACAACGACAGCCACGGCTACACCTGCCGCAGCCAGGGCATCAGCTCGGGATGGGGGGACTGGTACTTCAAGCAGCTGAGCGGGCAGTGGATCGACATCACCGGGGTGCCCGAGGGCGACTACATCGTGCACAACGAGATCAATGCGGCGGGAACCTTCGCCGAGGGGGCGAACCGATACCCCAACGTGCTGGAGGTGCGGATCCACGTTCCGGATCCACGCAACAAGGTCACGATCGACACGTCGCCTCTGAACTACGATCATTGAGAAACCCCTCCGGGACACGCCGGGCAGCCTGCCCCGGCGAGGACCGAGGCCCGGCTGCCGTGCGGGACCGTCCCCGGCGCGCCCGGGAGCGCGACCCCGGCTCCGTAATATCATTGATATAATGATTGATACCAGCATGTAACAGTAGATATGAACCTTCGAAGCGAATCGAAAAGATGCTAGAATAGCGGAGACGCGCGCTGACTGGAGAGCGACGGTCCGGCGGCCGCGAGCCATCCGGAGCGCGAATCGGCTGCTCGGGTTCGCGTGTACGGATCCGTCGGAGTGTCTGGAAGCAGCGAGGTCGCAGGGCGGAGCGGCGCGCAAATCGACCAACGGGAGCGCGGTGCTCCGTCAGCCACCTGCTCCACACCTGGGATATACATCCATGCGTGACACCGGATCGCCGGTGGCGGCCGCCGGGGTGATGGCCGGACTGGCGGCGGCGCTCCTCGCCTGCCCCGCGCCCGCCGGGGCGGCGAACGTCGGATTCGAGATGTTCTCCACCGTGGCGGCCAGCACCGGGGAGAAGCCGCAGTCCAAGCTCTTCTACAACGACGGTTTCTACTGGGCCGTGCTCCAGGGTCCCGACGGCGTGGCCTTCTACCAGCTGGTCGGAGGCGCCTGGCAACGCGGGCAGTTCGCGAATGCGGTGCTCCAGAGCTCGGGGAACGCGGACGTCAAGTGGGACGGTACGCATCTCTTCGTGCTCGTCTACGGGGGCACGGTGCGGCTCTACCAGTACACCTACGCGGCGGGCACCCGTTCCTGGGTCCTGGCCTCGGGGTTCCCCGTGACGGTCCCCAACCCGAGCGGCTCGGAGACCATGGTGCTCGAGGAGGATTCCTCGGGCCGGCTCTGGGCGACGGCCGAAGGCGGGGGCAACGTCAACGTCTACTACACCACCACCGCCGACCACCGCTCGTGGTCGAGCTCCATCGTCCTGCGCTCCGGAATCGACGCCGACGACATCTCCTCGATCGTGGCTTTCGGAGGCGACAAGGTCGGGGTGTTCTGGTCCGACCAGAAGCGCGACGAGTTCGGGTTCCGGGTGCACCGCGACAGCGATCCTCCCGGCACCTGGGCCGCGGAGGAGGTCGTGGACCACGGCTCGGGCCACGCCGACGATCACGTGAACCTGGCCTTCGATTCCCAGGGTCGCGTCTACGCCATCACCAAGGATGCCGTCGATCATATGCGCGTCCACCGGCGCGCCACGAACGGCACCTGGACAACTAAGACCGACGTCATTGGCCCGGGGACCGGGACGCGGGGCATCATCATGGTCGCTGAGCAGGACTCCAAGGTCTACATCCTCTACACGCGCTGGGGAGTCTCGCCCGAACGCATCGAGTATCGAGTCGCCGACATCGAGGCGCTCAGCTTCGGCGGCCAGACGATCTTCATCTCGTCCACCAAGGACATGAACAACGTGAGCGGGATGAAACAGATCCTTCCCAGGGGGAGCCTCATCGCCGTGGCGGAGAACGGCAGCAAGGCGCTGTGGAACGGGTTCGGCTCGCCGGGCTCCGGCGGATCGGCGCCGGGACCGCCCCAGAGCCTGATCGCGACCCTGCGCTCTTCTCCGACGCGGGTCGACCTGTCGTGGGGCCCGCCCTCCGGCACGGTGAGCGGGTACGACGTCTACCGGCAGGCGGACGGCGGCTCGTTCCAGAAGCTCAACTCGAGCCTGGTCACCAGTCTCGGCTTCACCGACTCGAGCCCGCCGCAGGCCCAGCTGTGCTACGAGGCCACGGCGGTGGGGACGAACGGGCTCGAGGGCGCCCCGTCGAACACCGCTTGCGTGGACACGAGGCCTCCGGGCTCCGGGACGATCGATACCCGGATCGCCGCCGGGCCTGACGACGCCGAGGAGCGCTCCGACGGGAGCGTCAACCTCACGAGCGGCGACCTCGAGATGATGATCGACGGAACTCCTCAGAAGGTGGTCGGCCTGCGCTTCACGGGCGTTTCGATCCCGGCGGGCTCGAGCGTGACGCGAGCCTACGTGCAGTTCCAGGCGGACGAGTCGCAGTCCGAGGCGACGACGCTTTCGATCCGAGGCGAGGCGGCGGACAACGCCGCGGCGTTCACGACCTCGAGCGGAAGCCTGACGGCGAGGCTCGGGGCGGGCACCCAGGCGGCGGTGAGCTGGCCGGGGCTCCTGCCCTGGACGGCCGGGCAGGTGGGGAGCGATCAGCGCACGCCGGACCTCTCGCCCGTGATCCGCGAGATCGTCGGGCGCGCCGGGTGGCGGAGCGGCAACGCCCTGGCCCTGCTCGTCACCGGGTCGGGTCACCGGACCGCGGTGTCGTTCGATGGGATCCCCGGCGCGGCTGCGCTGCTCCACGTGGAGTACACGTCGGGGTCCGTGACTAACCAGGCCCCGGTCGTGAACGCGGGACCGGACCAGGTCATCACGCTGCCGAACGACGCGCCGCTGGACGGAACCGTGTCCGACGACGGGCTGCCGCAGCCGCCTTCCCTCGTAACAACATGGAGCAAGGCCAGCGGCCCCGGGACGGTCACGTTCGCGAACGCCGCCGCGGTGGATACGCGCGCGTCGTTCAGCGTGGCGGGAACCTACCTGCTGGAGCTCCGGGCCAGCGACGGGCAGCTCGTGTCGCGCGACACGGTGGCGATCGTCGGCCACGACATCCCATCGTCAGGAGGCGGGGCCTCGCTCGAGACTCGGATCGCCGCCGGGCCCGACGACGCCGAGGAGCATTCCGACGGGAGCGTCAGCCTCACCAGCAGCGATCTCGAGATGATGATCGACGGCACGCCGCAGAAGGTCGTGGGACTGCGGTTCGCGGGACTCTCGATCCCGGCAGGGTCGAGCGTGACGGGGGCCTACGTGCAGTTCCAGGCGGACGAGTCGCAGTCCGAGGCGACGACCCTTTCGATTCGCGGGGAGGCGGCGGACAACGCCGCGGCATTCACGACCGGGAGCGGGAGCCTGACGGCGAGGCTCGGGACGGGCACCCAGGCCGCGGTGTCGTGGCCGGCGATCCTGCCCTGGACGGCCGGGCAGGCGGGCACCGAGCAGCGTACGCCCGATCTCTCGCCCGTGATCCAGGAGATCGTCGGGCGCCCGGGGTGGCGGAGCGGCAATGCCCTGGCGCTGCTGATCACCGGGTCCGGGAAGCGGACCGCCGTCTCGTACGACGGCGCCGCGAGTGGGGCGGCGATCCTCCACCTGGAGCTGGCGGCCTCGGCGGCCGAGAGCCGCTCCGCGGCCGCGAGTGGCCCAGAAGCCTCGCCGGTTCCACATCCGGCATCCTGGGTGGCGCCGAATCCGCTCCGGCGGGACGGCGAGCTCCATTTCTCGGTGTCGCGGGCCGGGCCGGTGCGGATCGAGGTCTTCGACCTTCGCGGACGAAGAGTCCGCACGCTCCTGGACCTCCCGAGCATCCTTCCGGGCGAGCACCAGGTGGCCCTGGACGGCTCGGGCGAGTCCGGAGCGCCCCTCGGGAGCGGGGTCTACTTCTATCGCGTCCTGGCCGGGGGCCGGGCAACGTCGGGACGCTTCCTCCTCGTGAAGTAGTACGCTCGCCCGCCGCGAGCGTGCCAGGCGCTCGGGTGGGTGAGGCAGGAGGAAAGGGGCGGACCATGAATCAGCCGAAGTGCGCGCGATGCTCGGCCAGCATGCAGCGGGGATTCCTCTTCGATCGATCTCACCACGACAGCGGAAAGGTGGCGTCCTGGATCGAGGGGGCCCCGGAGCGCTCGTTCTGGGGCCGAACCAAGACGCGCGGCAAGGCGCGGCACCCGATCACGGCGTACCGCTGCGAGCGCTGCGGCTACGTCGAGCTCTACGCCCGGGAGGAATGACGGCGGCGGCGGGGTCGGCCGGCCGCGCCACGGGACGCCGCGGCGCGACGGCGTCTTCAGTAGGCCCACCGATCGGTCGGATGAGGGGGCCAGGAGTCGGTCTCGAGCGACCGGTCCGCCAGCCGGGTCAGCGCCGAGAACAGCGCGACCTCCACCGCGACGTTGCTCTCCATCGCGCGCAGGACTTCCTCCAGCACCATCAGCCGGCGCCGGACCTCGGTGGCATCGAGTGTCTGCGCCTGCTTGCGGATCTCCTCCTCCCGGTCGCGATGGACCAGCGACTCGCGCGGCGCGCCGTAGCGGGCGCGCAGGATGTCGCGCAGCCAGAGCTGGTGGAACTCGACGAGGCGGCGGATCGTCTCGCGTCCGGGGCGACCGAGGCGGCCGAGCGTCTTCCACAGAGTGGCCGGGTCCCCTCGCAGCGCGGGCTCGAGCAGGGCGAGCGCCTGGTTGCGCAGCGCCAGCGGATCCTGCTCGCGCAGCGTCAGCGCGCGGGCCAGCGAGCCTCCGGAAAGCGCCGCGAGCATGCGCGCGGGGCGCGCGGTGATGCCGGCCCGCTCGGAGAGGAAGTCCGCGATCAGGTCCTCGGGCAGCGGGGCGAAGCGCACCTTCTGGCAGCGTGAGCGGATGGTCGCCGGCAGGCGCGAGGGCCGCGCGGTGGTGAGCACCCAGAGGCTGGAGGCGCCCGGCTCCTCGATCGCCTTGAGCATCGCCGAGTACTGGTCCTCGCGCATGCGGTCGGCGTCCCGCACGACCACCACGCGGCGCTGGGCCTCGAACGGCTTGAACGCAAGCTCGCGGAGCAGGTCGCGGGTGATCGAGAGACGGATCGAGGCCGCCTTCTCGTAGGAGAACACGAAGAGCGGGTCCTCGCGCCACGCCGCGAGCGTGGCGGCGATGGTCTCGTCCAGATCTTTCTCCTCGCCGGAGACCGGGAACAGGAACTTGAGATCCGGGTGCTGGAGGCGGGCGCTCTTGAGGCAGGCGGGACAGCGCCCGCACGGAGGCGCTCCCCCGCTCCGGTCGCACAGGACGGCGCGCGCGAAGGCCAGGGCGGCGGTCCCCTTGCCGACCCCCGCGGGACCCTGAAAGAGGTAGGCGTTGGCGTACCGGGCGCGCGCGACGACGCCGCTCAGGAACGCGGAGGCCTCGGGCTGTCCCAGGAGGTCGGAGAGCGCGGGAATGGGCACGTCGATCCCAGCTATTCCCGGGTCAAGTTCACAGCGGGCGCCGCGCCCGGAGCGGCCACCGTGGAATCGTTCCGCTCACCGCAGCCACTGCTCGGGGTCGAGCGACGTCCCGCCCTTGCGGACCTCGAAGTGCAGCACCGGGCCCTTGAGCGATCCCGAGTCGCCGGAGTTGCCGATCACCTGCCCGGCAGCGACCTCCTGCCCCACCGAGACGCCGATCTCCGAGAGGTGGCCGTAAAGCGTGTAGTAGCCGTCGCCGTGGTTCACGATGATCATCTGGCCGTAGGTGCCGAAGTCCTCGCTCGTGTAGTCGACCCGGCCCTTCGCGACCGAGCGTACCGGCGTGCCGATCTCGGTCTCGATGTCGATCCCGTTGTTGATGGTCACCGTTCCCCACTTGGGGTGACGCTCGGGCCCGAAGCGTCCGACCAGGCTGCCGCGCAGCGGCCAGTCGAGCTGGCCCTGCCCCCGCGCGAAGTCCCCGGTGTAGGGCTGCGGCTCGCGCCCCTGGGCGCGCTCGTGCGCCGACTCCTGCTGGCGCCGGCGCTCGAGCTGGGTGAGCAGCCGCTGGATCGCGCGGGCCGTGTTCTCGAGCTCGGCGGCGGCCGCCTCGTAGGTCTCGCGCTGGGACTTGATCGTGGTCACGGTCGAGGCGCGGAGCTGGCGGAGGGTGGCGAGCCGGTCGTTCTCGCGGGTGGTGCGCCGGGCGTTGCGCTCGGTCTCGGACAGGTTGATCTCGAGCCGCTGCTTGTTGGTCTCGACCGCCTCCTTCCGCGCCTGCACGTCCTGGAGCAGGATGCGGTCCTGCTCGGCGATCATCACCAGGAAGTCCCAGCGGGCGAGGAGCTGCGCGAACGAGCGCGGCGAGAGCAGGAACTCCAGCTCGCGCGCGGCGCCGAACTTGTAGAGGTTGCGCAGCCGCCGGGCGAGCCGCTCCTTCTGCTGCTGGAGCGACAGCACGCTGCGGTCGAGGTCCACGCGCGTGGCGTCGAGCCGGCTGTCGAGCGAGCGCTGCCGCTGGTCGAGCGAGCGGAGGCGCTTGTGGGTGAGATTGAGCTCGCGCTCGGTGCGCCGGAGCTGGGCGAGCGCCTTGTTCTCCTGACCCTTGAGCTGCGCGGCGGCCTCACGCTTCTCGCGCGCCTCGCGCCGGATCGCCTCCAGCTCCTGGCGCTTCGCGGCCTCCAGGCTGTCCTGGGCGAGCGCGGTGCCGGCCGCCAGGAGCCCGATCAGGACGAGTGCCAGCCGCCTCACGGCCCGACCGCGCGCAGCACCCTCGAGAGCGCCAGCATGGCCGCCATCCACGAGAGCAGCACGACGGCGCCGAGAAATGTCGCGGCCCACGTCACCGGCAGGAACGAAACCGCCACCACGCGGGCCTCGAACGCGCGCTCGAGGGCGAACACCAGGCCGAGCGCCAGCAAGGCGGCGAGCGCCGCCTGGAGCATCGCCTCGATCACGAACGGCGCGGCGATGAAGCGGTCGGTGGCACCGAGCCGGCTCATGATCTCGACCTGCGGGCGCCGGGCCATCACGGTGAGGCGGATGGTGTTGTAGATCACGAACACGATGGCGATCGCCACGGTGAGCCCCGCGATCATCGCGCCGCGGCGCAGGCCGAGGCCGAGCTCGTCGAGGCGCCGCACCCACTCGCCGCCGTAGCGCACGTCCTCGACCTCGGGGAACACCCGCACCTGCCGGGCCGCGTCGTCCATCGCCCGGTAATTGAGCAACTCGGGCTTGAGCTTGACGCGCAGCGAGGCCGGCAGCGGGTTGGTGTCCACCGCCTCGAGCAGCTCGCGGTCCCCGATCTGGTCGGAGAGCTCCTTCCACGCCTGGTCCTTGTTCACGTAGGTGACCTCGGTGCCGTAGAGCTGCAGCAGGCGCGCCACCAGCCCGTCGCGCTGCTCCTTGGTGACCGAGTCCCGCAGGTACACGACCATCTCGCGGCGGTCTCCCACCAGCCGCAGAGCCAGCTCGACGTTGTGGGCCAGCAGCAGGAACACGCCGGAGAGCGTGAGCGCGGCGGTGAGCGAGACGATCGCCGTGTAGGCGAGCCCGCGGTGGTGCTTCAGCGACCGCCAGGCCTCGCGAAAGTAGAACAGGTGCACGTCAGCGCTCGGCCACCGGCCTGAGGCCGGTCGCGATCGGCGCAGCGAGCGCCGGCCCGGCACCCGCCTCGGTCTCGCGGACGCGCCCGTCGACGATGGTGATCACCCGCCCGCCGAGCGCATGAGCGACCTCCCGGCGGGTGGTGACGAGGAGCAGGGCAGCGCCCTAGAGGTGGATGCGCTTGAGGAGCGCCAGCACCTCGCCGGCGCTCCCTGGCTCGAGCGCCCCGGTGGGCTCGTCGGCCAGGATCACCGCCGGGCGGTTCACGATCGCGCGCGCGATCGCGGCCCGCTGCTTCTCGCCGCCGGAGAGCTCGTTCGGGTACGCGGTCTGCTTGTGCTGGAGGCCGACCTCCTCGAGCGCGTACATCACCCGCGGGACCACCTCGGAGGTGGCGAACCGACCCATGATGCGCACCGCCAGCGCCACGTTCTCGAACACGGTGCGGTCGTTCAGGAGGCGGAAATCCTCGTAGATGACGCCGAGCGTGCGGCGCAGCAGGGCGCGCTGGGAGCGCGACAGGCGGCCGCTGCGGAACGTGCCCACCAGGACCGTTCCCGAGGTCGGCTTGATCTCGTGGGTGATGAGCCTCAGCACCGTGGTCTTGCCGGCGCCGCTCGGGCCGAGGAGCACCAGGCACTCGCCCTCGTCCATGTGCCAGGAGACGGAATCGAGCGCCAGACGCTCTCCGAAACGCCTCGTCACCTCATCGAACGTGATCATCGAGAACGCACGTTAGCAGGCGCCGACCGCCGCCTCAATGCCTCAGCGGAGGGCAGCGCCGGCCCTTCACGAGTTCCGGATCTCGATGTGGGCCTTGGTGCGCAGCTCCTTCACCCACTGGTCGTAGCGGTCCCGCTGCTTCATCTGGGCGACCACCTCGGGGAGCTCTCCCCGGATCTCGTCGAGCGTGTATTCGCGTTCGGGCTTGCGGTCGTTGACCTTGAAGATGTTGAACCCCGCCTGGTTGACGAGCACGTCGCTGACCTGCCCCATCTCGAGCGTGTCGAGCCCGGCGCGGATCTGCGGCTGGAGCGAAGACATCGACACGAAGCCGACGTCGCCATCCGGGCTCTGGGGCCCGTCGTACTTGCTGTAGCGCCGCACCAGGGTCCCGAAGTCCGTGCCCTTGAGCGCCTCGCCGCGAACCCGCTCGGCGAGCTTGCGGGACCGCTCCTTGTCGGCCTCGTTCACCGGCACGCGAATCAGGATGTGGCGCGCGTGGACCTCGGGCACCGGGCGCCCCTGCTGATCGAGGCTGTCGCGCCCGGCCACGGTCCTGACCGTGTCGCGCTCCAGCACCTCGATGATGTGCCAGCCGAAGGGGCTCCGCACCGGCGGGCTCAGCGCGCCGATCTT
Source organism: Candidatus Eiseniibacteriota bacterium (assembly GCA_005893225.1). GTDB lineage: Bacteria > Eisenbacteria > RBG-16-71-46 > RBG-16-71-46 > RBG-16-71-46 > WS-3. The sequence continues at coordinate 34,164 of VBOT01000053.1, read as the reverse complement.
GAGGCCGAACGCCACGACCTCGAGCGAGGAGTCCACCGTGCCGCGCGTGAAGAAGCCGAGGTCGCCGCCCGAACGCGCGGAGTTGGGGTCGTCGGAGACATCCGCCGCCACCTTGGCGAACTTCTCGCCCGCCAGGATCCGCTTGCGAACCGCCACGGCTTCGGCCTTGGCCTTGGCCTCGGTGGCCGAGTCGGCGGCGGCGGGGATCTGGATCACCTGGAGCCTGACCTCGGGAGGCATCTTCGGGAACTTGTCGTGGTTGGCCTTGAAGTAGGCCTCCGCCTCCGCCGGGAGCACGCTCTTGTGCGGCAACTGCTTCTGGACCAGCCGCTGGGCCAGGAGCTGGCGCCGGATCTCGTCGCGGTACTTGTCGCGCAGCTTCTCCTCGGTCATGTTCTCTCTCGCGAGCTGCTCGCGGTACGCCTGCTCGCTCCCGAGCCGCTGCCGGACGTCCGCCAGCGCGTCCGCCACCTGCTTCTCGATCTCGGCGTCGGGCACGGTGATGCCCTGACGCTTGGCCTCCGCCACGATCAGCTTCTCGTCGATGAGCTGATCGAGGATCTGGCGGCGCAGCGTGTCGACGGCGGCCGAGTCCGGCTGGATCTGGCTGCGCATGACGAACAGCGCCAACTGCTCCTCGACATCGCTCTGGAGCACCACGTCATCGTTGACGACAGCGGCGATTCCGTCGAGCCGCTGGAGACGCTGGGCGGGCGTGGCGCGCCGCGCGGGCGCGACGGTGGCCCCCGCGGGACGCCGCGCCGGCGCCGTGCCGGCAGGGGGACGCTGGGTCGTGGCGGGCGCAGCCTGGGCCGGGAGCGGGCCGATGGCCAGCGCGAGCACCAGGCCCGCCCATCTCGAGCTCTTCAAAGTCTCAACCTCCAAGTGTGGAAGACAGACGACCGGTCGGGTGAGCTTCCTGACAGGTCGGTGACCTGCCTCGGCCCCTACCGCTCAGAGCGGCCAGCGATTATAGCCCCCCGACATTGCTGGATACAGCCATAAGCTACAGCAAGCCACGGGCCTTCATTCGCTAGACCGCCCCGCGCTGGTGCATCGGGGCCGCCGCGCTCGTCGACAAGCCGCGGCCGCGGGCCACCCGGCAAGCGATAATGGATGTTTGAGGCTCGTTCCCGCCATGTGGCAGAGTTTTCATGTGAATCTCTCGTTTCGCGCACGCCGGTGGCTCGCGCTCGGCGCCGTGCTCGCCGCCATCCTCTTCACCGTTCCGCGGTTCCTCACCCATACCCCCTACCAGCGGCTCGGCGTCAAGCTCGACTGGACCCCGGACCACCGCGGGCGGGTCTCGGAGGTCGTGGGGCCCCCGGGCAAGGGGCTGCTGCGGAGGGGAGACATCCTCGTCGCCGTCGACGGGAACCCGATCACCCAGCAGTACATCCTCAAGCGCTTCCGGGAGGGCAAGAGCTGGCCGGCCGGCCCGCTGGCGATGGAGATCGAGCGCTCGGGTCGGCTCCTGAACCTCACCGTGCCGCCGCTCAGCCTCAGCGCCTGGCAGCGCGCCCGGGTGCTCTCCCTGCAGCTCATCACCGTGATCGCCGCGCCCCTGGTCGCGATCCTGCTGGTGTGGCGCCGCCCCGACCTGAACGCGGCGTGGGTGTTCCTGTGGTTCGCCATCCTCCAGGCCCTCGGGACCATGTGGAGCCTGTTCCGCTTCCCCCAGGTGGAGCTAGGGCGTGGGTTCAAGACCTACCTCGGGATCTACCACGGCCTCGTCATGTGGTATCCGGCGAGCTTCCTCCACTTCATGACCGTGTTCCCGCGGCCGCGCTGGAGCCGCCACGGCCCGACCCGGAGCGTGTGGTTCTGGCTCGTGGCCCTGGCCTACGTCACCCCGCCCGCCTTGATCGTGGCGAGCCGCGCGTTCCACACCCCGCTCGACCGGCTCTACCTGTTCTTCCAGACCGTGGCGCTGCCGCTCGGGGCGCTCTCGCTGCTGCTGCGCTACGCGCGCCCCGCCCCGCCGGACCGCCGCTTCCTGGCGAGCGAGCGGGTGCTCGCGATCGTGCTCGCCGGCACCCTGCTGTCGGCCGCGGCGCTCGACCTCGTCCCCGAGATGCAGATGATCACGCTGCTCACGCTGCCGTCGATGCGACTGCTCTCGACCGTGATCCTGTTCGCCTGGCTCGCCTCGCCGCTCCTCATCGCCTACCTGATCGCCAACGATCCGGTGTTCGACCCGCGCCGGCTGATCGTGCGCAGCACGCCCTACGCGCTCCTCTCGGGGGTGCTCGCCGCGCTCTACCTGGGGATCGTGGTGGTCTCGCAGCGGCTGTTCGCCGCCGCGACCGGCGAGGATGCCGTGGTGTTCAACGTGGTCGCGGCGCTGATCGTGGCGTTCGCCTTCGCGCCGCTCCGCGAGCGGCTGCAGCGCGGGCTCGACCGCCTCTACGGCCGCGATCCCCAGGCGCTGCGGGCCGCGCTGGTCCAGGCGGGGCGGGAGCTGCTTGGCGCGCTCGACCGCGACGAGGTGCGGGCCGCCGTCGATTCGGCGATCGCGCGCGGCCTCAAGCGCAAGCTCGCGATCGAGTGGCCCGAGCACGGCATGCCGCGGCTCGCCGAGCACGAGGAGCTGCGGGACGAGGAGCGCGACACGATCGAGAACCTGGTGCTCCAGGCCGGCATCCGGCTCGAGAACCTGTCGCTCCATGAGCAGCGCGCCGCGGCCGAGCGCCAGGCGGTCGAGCTGCGCGAGGCGGCCACCCGGGCCGAGCTGGTCGCGCTGCACGCCCAGGTCCAGCCCCACTTCCTGTTCAACGCCCTGAACGCGCTCTCCTACCTCACCGAGACCGATCCCAAGGCCGCCCAGCGCTTCACCGAGCGGCTCGCCGACATGCTGCGCTACACCATCGAGGCGGGCCAGCGGCGGGCGGCGCTGCTGTCGGAGGAGATCGCCTTCGTGGAGGACTACCTGGGCGTGGCGCGCGAGCGCTACGAGAACCCGCTGAGCTTCGAGTACCGCGGGACCCCGGAGCTGCTCTCGGCGGCGGTGCCGCCGCTCCTGCTCCAGCCGCTGGTGGAGAACAGCCTGAAGCACGGCTGCGCGCCCGGGAACGGGGCCCTCCACCTGCGGCTCGAGGCCCGGCGCGAGGCGGACTGGCTGACGCTGGTGTTCAGCGACGACGGCGCGTCCGGCAACGGGGCGCCCGGGCTCGGTCTGGGTCTCGGCAATCTCGAGCAGCGCCTCAAGCGGTTCGCGGGGAGCGCCGCGGTGATGGATGCCGTGCCGCGGCCGGAAGGGGGATTCGCGGTGACGATGCGCTGGTGCTCGCGCTCGAAGGCCGCGGCATGAGCGCGGCGGGGCCCGGGCCGCCGGGAGGCCGCCCGGTGCGCGTGCTGATCGCCGACGACGAGCCGCGCGCGCGCCAGTTCCTCGAGAAGCTGCTCTCCGAGCACGATTCGGTCGAGGTGGTGGCGGCGGCGAAGAGCGGCGCCGAGGCCCTGGCCATGATCGCGGAGCACGCCCCCGACGTGGCGTTCCTCGACATCCACATGCCCGACCTCTCCGGCCTCGAGGTGGCCCGGCACCTCGAGGGGCCCGGGGCCCCTCTGGTGGTGTTCGTGACGGCCTACGACCGTTACGCCGTGGAGGCCTTCGAGGTGGCGGCGCTCGACTACGTGCTCAAGCCGATCCGCCGCGAGCGCCTGGCCGAGACGGTGCGGCGGGTGGCCGCCGAGGCCAGCGACCCCGACCGCACGGCGCACGCGAGGGCGCTCGAGAAGGCGCTGGCCTCGCCGGGCCTCCGCGAGCGCATGCCCGAGCTCAGGCGCTTGCCGGTGCGCCACCGCCGCGAGGTGAGGCTGCTCGAGCTCGACCAGGTGCCGCTGGTGTTCTCGCGCGACCGGCTGGTGCTGGCCCGCTCGGAGGGGCGCGAGTACCTGGTCGACTACACGCTCCAGGAGCTGGAGCGCCGCCTGCCGCCGGGCCGGTTCGTGCGCGTCCACCGCGCGGCGCTCGTCAATCTCGATGCCGTCGAGTCGTACGGCGGCGAGGACGGAGTGCTGGTCCTGAAGCTCAAGGACGGCACCCGGGTCGAGGCGAGCGAGCGGCGCGCCGCCGAGGTGCGCCGGCGCCTGAGGTGAATCGAGGGACGGTCTGGCCCGAGGGCCTCCGAGAGACCCGCGGCCTCCGCCATCCTGTCTCCGGCTCGCTGACTCGCGACGCGCGCTCCGGCTCCTGCCTCCGCGCGCTGCGAGAGTCTCTCTACGGCCCTCGGGCCGGACCGTCCCTAGGCCCCTGGGGCGCCCTCGGCCCCGACCGGCCAGGGGATCCGCTTGAGCTGCGCGCGATCCACCCACGGCGGAAGCGCGCGCCTGAGCGAGTCGAGGAGCCGGCCGAGCAGCCGCTCCTGGGCGAGCTGCGCCGCCTCGGCCCGCAGGTTGTGCTGGAGCACGGGAGTGAGCTTCTCGAACGGCGGGATCTCCTGTTGCTTGGAGATCACCTGGATGACGATCCAGCCCTTGCCGGCCGGCAGCGGCCCGACGTAGGCGCCGGGCTCGGTCGCGGCCAGCGCCGGCCTGAGCCCGCTCCACAGCGAATCCGTGGTCGGATAGCGCACGTCCTCCTCGTGCACCTGGATGCCCGGGGAGGAATGAAGGATGGCGTCCCGCAGCGTGGGCGCGGCCCGCGCATGCTGGATCACCATCTCGGCCAGCGCCGAGTCGGGAACGGTGAGGTGCATCACGTGGGCCCCGCCGAGCTCGGCCAGCGAGGGTGACTGCCGCTCGTAGGCGGCTCGAACCTCGTCGTCGGTGGTCTCGGCGCGGGTGAGCACCTCGGCCTGATAGATGGAATCGAGCACGTAGTCGTCGACGCGATTCTCGATGCGCCGGGCGATCGCGGGCTCCTGGTGGAGGTGCCGGCGCCGCGCCTCGAGCACGAGCAGGCGCTGCAGCACCCGCGACTCGATCCAGATCTGGAACGCGGGCAGCATCTTTGCCGGCGGGGGGTCGGCGCCCTGGTCGAGCTCGTCGACGGCGTCCCCTAGGGTGTAGACGCCGCGGTACCCCTCGCCGCCGTCGTAACGCGCCAGCACCCGCGCGCGCTCTCCCGGGCTCGGCGGCGGGGGCGCGGACTCCCCTCCCATGCCCTCGATCAGCGGCGGGGTGTTGAAGCGCGCGAACAGCGTCCTCGGACCTTCGGGGTCGACCTCGAGGCGGTAGGCTTCGCGCAGGTTCTCGAAGACGCGCATCGCCAGCGCCCGCTGCTTGCGCTGCTGCAACATGGCCCGGAGGTTGGCCTGCTGGAGCGCCAGCGGCTCCTGGGCCTCGCGCCTGCGCTCCATCACCCTGAGGATGAACCAGCCCTGGCCGTGCACCTCGATCGGGCCCACGGGCCGACCGAGCGGGGCGTCGCGCACGTAGCCGTCGAGGGGATTGACGAGCGTTCCCGGCGTGAGGAAGCCCAGGTCCCCTCCGCGCGGGATCATTCCCTGCTGGTTGTAGTGGTCGGCCACGGCGGCGAAGTCCTCGCCGCGCTCGAGGTCGCGCATCGCCTGTTCGGCCATCCCTCGATCCGAGGCGTAGATCGCCTGGACGTGGGCCGACGTCTTGCGCCATTCGTAGAACTGTGCCACCTCGGCGTCGGTCACGGGGACGTCGCGCGGCACCTCGCGCTCGACCAGCGCGGCCGCGAGGACCTCGCCCTCGACGTTCCGTCGATAGCGGCGCACCAGGCTGTCCACGAGGAGTCCGCTCCGCCAGGCGCGCTCGAGCATCTGGGAGCGGCGGATGAGGTCCTCGAGCAGCATGGCCTTGGCGCTGTCGGGCGAACCCGGATAGCGCCCCCCGGCGCCGCGCGCGACGTCGGTGAACTCGGCCACGGTGATGGTGCGGCTGCCGATCCTCGCCAGCACCGGCGAGCCTTGCGAGCAGCCGGCGAGCGCGAGGGCGAGCGCCGAGAGAAGGGCGAGGCGCCGATCGAGAGCGGTCATGGTCCTCCAGGTCGAGGTCGGCCGACCACCGTAGAGGAGGTCCGGTGGGGGCGCAAGAGCCCGGGAGACTGGGGCCCGGCAACGAGCGCGTGGCGAGAGGGGAGCGTGCCCCTCAATCCCCGCCGCCCACCGTGGCCCCCATCACCTCCAGCATCTCCCGCGTCCGGTTGAGCAGCGCGATCCACTGCCCCCGCACCCTCATCCCGAACTCCCGACCGGAGGCGAACTCGACCTGGAAGTTGAGGGAGCCCACGACCACCCGGATCTCGTCGGGCTTGAGCGGGCGGCGCAGGGTGAGCTCGGCCACCTCCTGGAACACGCGCAGGCTCTCGACCAGGCCGCGGCCTCGCGGTGTTTCTCCGCCGCGCAGCGGCCCGCCGCGCCCGAGGAGCCTGAGCCTCCGCAGCTCGAACAGCGCCACCGCGGGCGGGGGCAGCTGGCCGAACCGGTCGAGCATCTCCAGGGTCAGGTCGTCCAGCTCGTCCAGCGAGCGCGTCTCGGCCAGCCGCCGGTAGAGGTTGAGCTTCTCGTGCTCGTCGGGGACGTAATCGTCGGGTAGGTAGGCGCTCCAGTCGGTCAGGAGGCGCGGCTCGGGCCCGACCTCCGCGGCCTCGCCCTTGAGCTCCGTGACCGCCTCCTCGAGCAGCTTGACGTAGAGGTCGAAGCCGAGCCCCGTGATGAAGCCGCTCTGCTCGGGCCCGAGCAGGTTCCCCGCACCCCGGATCTCCAGGTCTTTGAGCGCGATCTTGAAGCCCACGCCGAGATCGTCGAACTCCTCGATCACCCGCAGCCGCTTCTCGGCGTCCTCGGTGAGCACGCGGCGCGAGGGCACGAGCAGGTAGGCGTAGGCGCGATGGGACGAGCGGCCCACGCGGCCGCGGAGCTGGTAGAGCTGGGCCAGCCCCAGCGTGTCGGCGCGGTCCACCACCAGGGTGTTGACGCTCGGGATGTCGAGCCCGGACTCGATGATCATGGTCGAGACCAGCACGTCGGTCTTCTTCTCCAGGAAGTCGAGCATCACATGCTCGAGCTGGCGCTCCGCCATCTGCCCGTGGCCGACCGCCACCCGCACCTGCGGCACCAGCTTCTGGACGCGGAGCGCCACGTTGTGGATGGTCTCCACCCGGTTGTGGACGAAGAACACCTGCCCGCCGCGGTCCACCTCGCGCAGGATCGCGTCAGCGATCACCTCCTCGTCGTACTCGAGCGTCTCGGTGTGGACCGGCAGCCGGTCGCGCGGGGGCGTCTCGATCACCGACATGTCGCGCGCCCCGGCGAGGCTCAGGTTCAGGGTGCGCGGGATCGGCGTGGCGGTCATGGCCAGCACGTCCACCAGCCGCGTCATCTGGCGGATCTTCTCCTTCTGCGCCACGCCGAAGCGGTGCTCCTCGTCGATCACCACCAGCCCGAGCTTCCGGAAGCGCACGTCCTTGGAGAGCAGCCGGTGGGTGCCGACGACAATGTCGACCTCGCCCTTCTCGAGACTCTTCAGCACTGCCTTCTGGTCGCGCGCGGTGCGGAACCGCGAGAGCACCTCGACCCGCACCGGGTAGTCGGCGAGGCGCTCGCGGAAGGTCAGCAGGTGCTGCTGCGCGAGGATGGTGGTGGGGACCAGGACGGCCACCTGCATGCCCTCCTGCACCACCTTGAAGGCGGCGCGGATCGCCACCTCGGTCTTGCCGTATCCCACGTCTCCGCAGATCAGACGGTCCATCGGCAGCGTCGACTCGAGGTCCTCCTTCACTTCCTCGATGGCGCGCATCTGGTCGGGAGTCTCCTCGTAGGGGAACGACGCCTCGAGCTCGCGCTGCCACACCGTGTCGGGCTTGAAGGCGTGACCCGGCAGGGCCTTGCGCGCGGCATAAGCCTTCACCAGGCTCTCGGCCATGTCCTGGATCGCCTTCTTGGCGCGCGCCTTGGTCTTCTGCCAGCTCCCCGAGCCGAGCCGATGGACGCTCGGACGGGCGCCCTCGCCGGCGGAGTAGCGCGACACCAGGGCGAGTTGCTGCACCGGAACGAAGAGCCGGTCGCTCTCGGCGTAGGAGATCTCGACGCAATCGGTCTCCTGCCCGTTCAAGGTGAGGCGCTTCATCCCGCGATAGACCCCGATGCCGTGGTCCTCGTGCACCACGTAGTCGCCGAGCTTGAGCGCCGAGAGCTCCATGAGCGAGAGGCCACCGGTGCGCTTGAGCCGGCGGCGGCGGCGCCGGTAGCGGGCGAAGATCTCGTGGTCGGTGAGGACCGCGAGCCCTGCCCCCTTGAGCGTGAAACCCTCCGAGACCAGGCCCACTCCGAGCGTGGCGCCGGTGTCCCCCAGCATCTCCAAGAGCCGGTCGCGCTGCCCCGGGTTGTCGCACAGGATCACCGGGCGGATGCGGTTGGCGCCGAGCTCGGCGAGGTGGGCCTTCAGGCGCTCGATCGAGCGCTGCACCGGCTCGGGCGGCACGCAGTCGACCAGCAGATCGCCGGCGTAGGCGCCGCGCTCCCAGGTCTCCCCGACCGGGCCCATCCAGTCGACTCCCGGGTAGCGGGCGGCGATCTCGTCGAGTGTTCCGGCAGGCAGGAAGAGCTCCTCGGGCCGCGAGATCGAAGGGTAGTGCGCCCGCCACTCGTGGAAGCCGCGCTCGATCGTGCGCTCCAGGTCCTCGGCGCGCTGGCGGAGCTTGCCGGGATCGTCGCGCACCACGATCATGTCCTCGGGAAGGTAGTCGGCCAGGGAGCCGAGATCGGGATCGTAGTGGGCCGCGAACCGCTCCATCCCGTCGTGGAAGAGGGTTCCCACACTGCCGTCCCCCGCCGGCGACCGGCGGGTCCCAGTGGGCCCGTCATCGTCGTCGGGCGCTGCGCCCTCGACGGCCCCGATCGCGGCGGCCCGCTCGAGCCGTTCCGTCACCGCCTCCACCTCCTCCGGCCCGACCACCACCTCGTAGCGCGGCGTGATCTGGGCGTGGGGGAGCTGCTCCAGCGAGCGCTGCGATCCGGCGTCGAAGCGCCGGAGCGAGATCAGCGTGTCCCCATCGAACTCGAGCCGGATCGGGTCGGCGAGCCCGACCGGATAGACGTCGAGGATCCCGCCGCGACGCGCGAACTGCCCCACCGCCTCGACCTCGGGCAACCGTTCGTAGCCCATGTAGGCGAGGCGCTGGACCAGCTCCTGGGGAGCGTAGTCGCTCCCGACCGAGAGCGTCAGCAGTACCTTCCCCAGGCGGGCCGGCAGCGGGACGCGCTGGATCAGACCGCGCACCGTGCCGAGCACCACCCCCTGCTCGCCGCGGGCCAGCCGGGCCAGGGTCTCGAGCCGCTGGGCGGTGATGCCCGTGTGAGGCGAGGAGGGGTCGTAGGGGAGGTTGTCCGGCTCGGGGAAGGCCAGCGTCTGGGCGGCGCCGCGGAAGTACTCGACGTCGTCGCGCGCCTCCTCGAAGCCCTCGCCGTGCGCCACGAGATAGAGGACGGTGCGCCCGGTCGCGCGCTGGAGCCACGAGGCGAGGAAGCCGCGCGCCGAGCCCGTGAGCCCGCGCACCGCGAGGCGGGACGTGGCGGCCCCGGGCGATGGAGGGCGCGCGGCTTCCGGGCCCCGGCCGTCCAGCGCGGCGAGCAACTCGCGCGCCTCGGGAAGGCGCTCGGCGTGCTTCGCCAGCGACTCGGCGATCTCGTCCCTGAGGTACACGTCCGGCGCGGCCCGGGGCGGGGCCGCGCCCAGCACGCGCTGCGGAGGAGAGCCCATCGCATCGACCTCGATCGCGCACCAAACGCCAAAAGCCGTCGCGGATTCTCCCGCGACGGTCGCGGCTCTATACGAACACGCCTCGCTTTCGCGAGGCGACACCGAGCCTATCAGAGCGCTCGGGGGATTCTCAATTCGCCGAGGTCATCCCGCTCCTCGGCGGGTTCCCTGGCCCTGCTCCGCCAGGGCGGCGGACAGCGCCTTCTCGAGATCGCGATACTCGAGATCGCAGCGCGCGTGAGCCGGATCCCGGCTGGGATGATACTCGCCTCCGCCGTGCACCCAGCGGATCACTCCCTCCCGGTCGATCAGGAACGAGACCGAGGTCCAGTCGCGCTCGGGGTGGCCGTCGAGCCAGTAGCGATCGAGCGTCGACCAGGTGCCATCCACCGCGATCGGGCCCGAGAAGCCGATCCTCCTCGCCACCGCGAGGATATGCTTGTCGCTCACCGGATGAGGCGGCTTGGGATGGAAGACGCCGATCACGACCAACCCCGAGGCTTGGTCTGCTTTCCGCAGCCGATCGACAACCGGAAGCGTGGTGCTGCAGAAGTGGCAGCCCTCGGTCCACCAGCGGAGGAGCACCACCTTGCCGCGGAGCTTCTCCAGGGTCATGGGCTCGGTCCCGATCCAGCGGTCGAAGGTCCACCGGGGCGCGGGTCGCCCGATCAGCTCGGCCCCGGAGTCGGGGCCAGTCGTGGCGGCCTGGGGGCGCCGGCCCGGGGGCGCGGCAGCGACGATCAGGATGGCCGCGCCCAGGGAGAGGAGCATTCGCATGGTGCCACGAGCCTACCATGTGCGCCGGCCTGCCCATTCATGTATATGTAAAGGTGAAGGGTTACGACCCCCAGGCAAGCGGGCCGCGCGGCTCGCGGCCTCGACAGGTCCCAGACCCATGGAGGACCGATGAAACGGCTCGTGATGGCGGGCCTCGCGGCGCTGGCGCTGATGACGGCCCAGGCTCGAGCGCTGACCGGCCCGCACGTGGATCCGAAGGCCCCATGCTTCCGCTACCCGGCGGTCGACATGGACGGTGACGGTGTCTTCGATCGCATCGACCATTGCGTGAACACGCCCAAGGGCTGCGTGGTGGACCAGTACGGCTGCGAGACCGACTCCGACCATGACGGCGTGTGCGACGGGCTCGACCAGTGCCCCGACACCCCGCCCCACACCGTGGTCGACAGCCACGGCTGCCCGGGCGGCGCCCACCGCGTCCCGACACCACAGACACCGCCGACGCCCGCGCCGCCACCGGCCCCCGAGCCGGCCAGGCCGCGGAGTGAGATGGAGCGGCAGCTCGTCGAGACCGGCAGCATCCGGCTCGAGAATATCTACTTCGAGACCGCGAGCTCGCGGCTGCTCCCCGAGTCCGAGGCCGCGCTGCGCGAGGCCGGAGAGACGCTGGAGCGCTACCCCGAGCTCAGGATCGAGGTCCAGGGACACACCGACACTCGCGGCTGGGCGCGCTACAACAAGCGGCTGAGCGAGACGCGCGCCGAGGCGGTGCGATCGTTCCTGCTCCAGTACTTCAAGCTCAAGCCCGAGAACTACATCGCGCGCGGCTACGGCGAGATGCGCCCCGAGACCGAGGAGCGGAACGAGGAAGAGATGCTGCGGAACCGGCGCGTGGTGCTCAAGGTGCTGAATCCGGAGGCGCTGCCGAAGGGCGTCAAAGTGGAGAAGGAGAACAAGAAGTAGCGGCATGGCGGCGCTGGCCCCGGCCGCCGGCGCCGCTCTCGCCTGCCTCGGGGCAGCCTCTCCAAAGAGGGGAATTCCCCGGCGAGCCGCGACCTTGAAATCTGAGCGGCAGTCGCTCAGATTTAGCCCAGATCCACGGGTAAGACCGGGATCGGATCGGTCCGCAGCGTGAACGAAGCATAGAAAAAGTGCTCCAGCCATGGTAAGGAAGCGTTGTTCAAGGACGTTTCCCGTTCCAAGGAAGGAGCACTCGTCAGGTGAAGATTCCACGCCGTCTCCGCCGCGTCAACTTCCAATCTGCTGCACACCACACCACCTCGTTCGCCGGCTTGCGATTCGTATTCGATCTCGCTCACAAGCTCGGCTTGACCCAGGACCTCCGCACCCTCACCGTCAAGAAGCGCCGGCGCGGCATTCCGATCGAGGACTTCGTGCTGGGATTGGCGTCGAACTTCCTGGTCGGGGGCGACAGCTTGAGCGACCTGCAGGTGCTGCGCGATGAAACCGTGACGCGCGAGCTGTGCTACGGCCTCGAGGTCCCGGCTCCCACCACCGCGGGCGAGCGCCTGCGTACCTTCTCGCTCGGTCACATCTACCAGCTCGAGCGCATTCAGCGGCGCGCGGCCGGCACGATCCTCGCGCGCGTCGGCGGCTCGAGCCCCCTCACCGTGGACGCCGACAGCTCGATCTTCGAGGTCCACGGCTACCTCAAAGAGGGAGCGCGCTACAGCTATCGCAAGGTGCGGGGTTACCATCCGTTCCTGGCCTTCGCCTATGAGGAGCGGGTGCTGCTGGGAGCGCGACTGCGCGCCGGCCAGCGCACCTCGAGCGACGGCGCGGTGCCGTTCCTACGGCAAGTACTCAAGGCGGCTCCGGCCGAGCGACGGGTGCGCCTCCGGATGGACGCCGGCTTCTATGCACCGCCAGGTGGAGCAGCTGTGCGTCACCCGCGGGCTCGGCTTTAGCATCAGCGCCAAGCTGACCGAACGTCTGCGGCCCGCGATTGACGCGCTTCCCGAGAGCGTCTGGTCCGCCTATCCGTGGGAGAACGAAGCCGAGTGGACCGAGTTCCGCTATCAGCCCAACGGCTGGTCGCGCGAGCACCGGCTGCTGGTCAAGCGCACGCCGTGGTACGAGAAGGAGCAGCGCGTCATCGGCGAGTACTTCTATACCGCCGTCATCACCAACCTCGTCGGAGCGGGCAGTAGCCTGATCCGCTACCACCTGACCCGCGGCGGGATGGAGAACTACCTCGAGGAGTTCAAAAACGGACTGGGCGCCGCCCATCTGCCCTCGCAGCGCTTCCTCGCCAACTGGGCGTGGCTCCTGATCGCGGGCATCGCCTACAACCTGGCGCAAGCCTTCAAGCTCCTGTTGTTGGGGGTGGAATGGCACGCCGATCAGCTCAAGAAGCTCCGGCTCCATTGGTTCAACATCGGACCGCGCTGGATCCTGGCGCTGGCACGCGGGCCCGATGCCGTCGCGGCCTTCTGCCGCGTGCAGGCGTTGCTCGCCGCCTTCTAACGTCCTCGATCGCCTCGATCCGTCGACCGACTCGGAGAGGCGCGCCCCCTCGGTTCCTGAGCGGCTCATTCTGCTTGATACATCGCTGTTCGCCTCATCGTTCATGGCCTTTCGTTGGGGTGAGAGGAACTGCTCGCAACAGCCCTTTCAAACCACAACGAGAGGCCTTTTTTCAATCACGAAGTTCGATGCGCTTCGATTTTCTGCTCAACTGAGGTTAGTGGTGGCTGCGGCGGTCGTGATCGACTGAGTGAGGCGTCGGCTGCAACTTCACGCCATCACGGCGAACGAAAGCCGCGAAGGATCGTTGCCCTCGACAACGTCCGTCTCGCTCACCCGCTCGAGCCCGCGCCCCAGCCGCTCGCAGGCGCGCACCTCCTCCGCCGTGGCATTCGCCAGCACCACCCCACAACCCCAAGCGCCCGACCTCTCCGGGTAGACCAACGAAGCCGGGATCAGTGCATCCCCGCACCAAAGTTCGGCATGCGGGGCAAGCCTGGCGATCACGTCGCGCGCCCACCCGCGCCGCTCCACAGAGTCGTAGCCATACCAATACATGAGCCGGTAGCCTGCGTCAGCAAGCCACCCCGCCAGCTCCACTGGCGTCTTACTGTCAGGCGTGACGCGCTCGAACGGATCAAACGGATCGACATGAACCAGGACGTCTCGAGCATTCACGCGAGCAAGGTGCGCCTCACGTTCGATCGCCGAGACGCCGTCGGTGTCGACAACGCGCACGTCGAGACCTGCGCCAGCAGCTCGCAGGGTAGCCGCGCTCTCAGGATCGACGTCGCAAAGGACGTACGTCGCGCTCGTTCCGAGAGCTCGCATCGCAAGCGTCGCAGAACCTGGATACAACCCCGGCACGTCCATGAGCGCCTTGAGGTACGCGCAGCCCTCGAGAGCTGGATCGTCCGGAGCGAGCGCCAAGAATCGAAGAGCCCCGTGCAGTCGCGACGGGCTCTCCGTCAGGAGGTATGACGCCGAGCCAGCGTGCGTCTCCCAGTACAGACGCGGCGGATTCACGCGCAGGACCTCGGCAAGCGGCAAGTGCTTCCACACGTCGCCCAGCTCCGCAAAGTGGTGGTTCATGATCTCGGTCAGCCACGCGAAGAAGGGAGAGGCGTCATGGGACGCCTACGCACCCGCCCCCACCGCTTCGGGCACGCGACTGCCGAGCCCCCACCGCCCGATCACGGTCTCGGCCGCGAGCAGCACCAGGGCCATCACGATGAACCAACTCCATAGCTCGCGGCCGTAGCGCGCCTCGCGCACCCGCCGCGCCAGGTTCTCGCCCGGGCGCACCACCTGGGCCCGGCCCGGAGGGAACGCCCTGACCATCGCGCGCTCGGGAACCGGGGTGAGGTCGGACTCTCGCGGATCCGGGTTGACGGCGAAGGTGCTGCGCATCGTGCCGCCCTGCATCACGCGGTAGAGGCCGGGGTGCTCGAGCGGATCCGAGCGCAGCCGCGTGGCGCCGCGCTCGGCCGCGAGCTCGGAGGGGATCTCGCGGCCCTGCTCGTCCTCGATGCGCCAGGCTCCGGTCCCGGCCGGGAAGCTGTAGCGGTCGCCGGGAACGAGCGACGAGGCGGCGGTGCCGCGGCCGAGCACCTTGACCGCCTGATGGAGCAGCGGCAGGTAGGCGCCGCTCACCGGGAAGTCCGAGCGGCTCGGCTCGAGGGAGGCCGCGAAGATCAATGCGCGCGGCGCTTCAAGGAGCGCCGGGTGGGCGCGGTCGAACTCGAGCAAGGTGCGGGTGCCGGGAGCCGGCGCGAAGGCGCGGATCGCCGTGAAGCGCGCGGTCGAGAGCGGCTCGCCGGGCCGGGCCGGGAATCCCGTCAGCACCGGGTGTCCGGCGGTGGCGCGCATCAGGCGCCACGCGCTCCCGGTGGGCGCCTGGTCCAGCCCTCCAAGCCGTCCGGCGCCGAGCTCGCCGAGCACGGCGGAGTTCCAGAACCCGGGATCGGCGCGGTCCCCGAGCACCACGAGCACGCCGCCACCGCCGCGATAGAAGTCGAGCACGGCCTGGAGCTCGGCCGCTCCGAGGCGCTCGAGATCGTTGAGCACGACGGCATCGGCGTCGCGCGCGGCCTGGGCCAGCTCGGCCCCGCCGACCGTCTCGACCGCGATCCCGGAGGCCGGGGAGCCGGCCTCGAGCGCCAACCGCAGCGCGGAGGGCGGCCCGTCCTCGCGCACCAGCACCTTGAGTGTCCCGGCGCGCCCGGCCGCGAACACGCGGCGGTTGTCGAGCCCGAGCGCATCGTCGGGAACCACCACCGCGCCGCCCTCCCTGGGGAGGCGCGCGAGCGGCAGCAGCGTCGTGGCTTCGCCGCGCTCGGGCAGGTTCAGGAATCCGCGCCCCAGCTCGGCCTGGCCCTCGAGGTCGCGCACCTCGACCGCCAGGTCCCCGGGACGCGCGCCGTAGCTCGAGGCCGTCACCGAGAGCCCGATCTCGGTCTCGGCCGGCGAGAGCGCGGCGTCGGAGAGCCCCACGTTGGCGGGACTGCGCGGGGCGATCGGGATCAGGTAGGCCCGCGACTGCTGCCACGGCCCGGCCGGCGCGACGATCGCGGCGGAAGGCCCGGCGTCTCCGGGGCCCGCGAACCCCGCGGCCTGGAAATCGGAGACCCAGAACAGCTCGCGGTTCAGCGCGTTCGAATGGGCCAGCGCGCTGGCGGCGAACTCGAGCGCCTGGCGATGATCGGTGGTGTAGGCCGTGGGGGCGAGGCCCTGGACCGCAGCCCGCAGGCGGCCCAGGTCCGAGCTCGGCCGCGGCGTGGCCGGGTGCGGCGCCCGATCGTAGGGGACGAGCAGGAGCTCGTCCGCGGGGCCGAGGGTGGAGAGCACGTCCTCGATCGCGCGCTTCGCCTCGCCGAGCAGGGTCCCACTCGCGCTCGCCGGGCCGGCGCTCGCTGGGCCCCCGGTGCTTCCCACCGCCGCCGCCCCCATGCTTCCGCTCTGGTCGACCAGCACCACCACGGTGGTCGCCGCTCCGCTCCTCGGCCCCACGCTGCCTCTCACCGCCGGGCGCGCGATCGCCAGCGCGATCGCCACGATCGCCAGCGTGCGCAGCAGCAGCAACAGCCATTGCTTGAGCCTGAGCCGGCGGATCTCGCTCTGGTTCACCTCCGAGAGGAACTCGAGCGAGGGGAAGGGCACCTCGCGCGGCCGGCGGCGGGTGAAGAGATGGAT
The DNA here is from genome assembly GCA_005893225.1 of Candidatus Eiseniibacteriota bacterium. Lineage (GTDB taxonomy): Bacteria > Eisenbacteria > RBG-16-71-46 > RBG-16-71-46 > RBG-16-71-46 > WS-3. The sequence goes on along the minus strand of VBOT01000053.1, from coordinate 18,072 downwards.
GATGACCGGGATCGCGGCCGCGAGGAGCCCGAAGAGGAACAGCGGGTTGAGAAAGCTCAACGCGGGTACTCCACGAACCTGGCGAGCGAGTCATCCCAGAGCTCCACTCCCGTGACCGGGTGGATCTCCCAGAACGAGACGTGCCTGGGGAACCCGCCCTTCGGGGGGCTTCCCTCGAACGGATAGTCGTACATCAGCCAGCCGCTCAGGCGCACGCGGCGCGGCGGCTGGTCCCACTGCGTGACGCCGCCGAAGATCGGCCGCAGCGCCTCGACGAGGCGCGGGTAGCGCCAGGCCGTCGAGCCACGGTGCCATGCCGGTGTGATCTCGGCGGAGAGGAAAGGGACGAGCGGGCCTTCGGACCCCCGGGTCTCGGGGGCGAAGTCCAGGTGGATGTCGTCGTCCCCGGCGCGCACCATGCGCTGGACGTAGCCCTCGACCGCCACGCCGCGCCGCTCGATGGGGGCGTACACGGACAGCCCCGCCCACCGCGGCAGCGCCGTCATGGCGGCGATGGTGAAGGGCTCGGTGGCGGCCGGGGGCCAGGCGCGTTCCTTCATCCGGCGCAGGTTGCGCGCGGCCGGGTCGGCCCACGGCCCCTTGCCGATCCCGTGGAGATAGAGCAGCAGCGTCGTCAGGCCCAGGATCAAGGCTGCCGCCGCGGCGATCCGCAGCGTCACAGGAGCCTCGCGCGCTTCTCGAGATAGGCGAGCAGGGCCCGGTCGAACGGCGTGCGCGTGTCGAGCCGCACGTAGTCGATGCGCCGCTCGCGGCAGTTGCGCTGGTACTGCTCGCTCCAGGCCGCGAGCCGCTCGCGGTAGCGCCGCGCGATCTCCCAGGGCTCGGTGGTGAGCCGCTCGCCGCTCTCCATGTCCACGAAAGTCGCGGTGTCGGTGTAGGGGAAGTCGGTCTCGTCCGGGTCGAGGATGTGGAACACGATCACCTCGTGGTGCCGGTGGCGGAAGTGCTGGAGCCCCGAGAGCACCTCGGCGGGCAGGTCCATGAGGTCGGAGCACAGGATGATGAGCCCGCGCCGCTTGATGCGCTCGGCCAGCTCGTGGAGCGCGGGGCCGAGGCGCGTGCGTCCCTGCGGCACGAGCGTGCCGAGCGTCTTGAGCAGGACGTCCAGGTGCGAGCGGACCGCGCGCGCCGGGACGTAGGCCAGCGGCCGGTCGGCGAACAGGAGCGTGCCCACCGCGTCCTGCTGGTGGAGCATCAGGTAGGCGAGCGCCGCCGCCAGCGACTGCGCGTACTCGAGCTTGCTCATCGAGGCCCGCTCGGACCGGAAGCCCATCGAGCCCGAGAGGTCGAGCAGCAGGTGGCAGCGCAGGTTGGTCTCCTCGGTGTACTGCTTCACCAGGTAGCGATCGCTCCGCGCCCACACCTTCCAGTCCAGGTTCTTGAGCGGGTCGCCGGGCATGTAGGGGCGGTGCTCCGCGAACTCGATGCTGAAGCCGTGGAACGGGCTGCGATGCATCCCCGCGATGAAGCCCTCCACCACCAGGCGGGCCCGCACGTCGAGGTGCGCGAGGCGCGCCACCACGGCCGGGTCGAGGAACTGCCGCGCCCCTCCCGCGCCGCGCGCGCCGGCGAGCCCGCGGTCCGGCTGGGCTCCGGACGAGGCGCGCGGGAACGAGCCGGTCACGAGCGGACCTCCTCGTCCGGTGCGCGCAAGCGGCGCAGGCGGATCGCCACCCTTAATCCTTCCACGCGAAGGCCACCATCTGCTGGTGCTCGACGTCGAGCGGCTCGCGCCGGAAGCCGCCGTAGAGCTCCCAGCGGGTGAACCCCGCAACCCGCAGCAGCAGCTCGAACTCGGCCCGGTTGACCCAGCGCACCGCGGTCTCGGTCCGGCGCGACGACACCAGGGGCCCATCACGGTCGAGCTCGCGGACCTCGTTGGTCGAGTGCTGGATCTGGTTCACCGGGTCGATCGAGCGGGTGTCGTAGTGCTGGAGCGTGTGCCCGGTCCCGGGATCGACGGTCTCGAGCTCGAGAATCGGAGTGTTCGTCGAGGAAAGGATCTCCGGGCTGGTGAAGAGCGAAGCATGCACCACCAGGGCCCCTCCCGGGGCCAGGTGGTCGCGACAGCGGCAGAGCGTGGCGAGCTGGTCCTCGGTCGTGAGGTTGTGGAGGAAGGCGTTGAATGGGATCGTGACCAGCGTGTAGCGGCGCGGCAGCGAGAAGTCGCGCAGCGCGCCGTCGTCGTAGGGCGAGGGGAGGGGCGCCGCGGGGCTGCGAAGCTCTCCTGCGCTCAATCCTTCCATGCCGTCCACACCATCTCGTCGGTGTCCCTGGCGAGCGGGCGCCGGTCGAATCCGCCCCACACCTGCCAGCGGTTGAAGCCCGCGAGCCGCAGCAGCAGCTCCATCTCCGCCTTGTAGATCCAGCGCAGGCGGAAGCGGTGAGCATGGGTCGAGGCGACCGCGCCGTGCTCGTCGAGGACCTGGATCTCCTTGTCGGCATCCAGGATCTGGTTCACGCGGTCGTAGCGGTGGCGCGAGAAGATCTTCATCGGGAGCCCGCTCTCGGGATGGACCAGCTCGCGCTCCAGGGTTCGCTCCTCCTTCTCGCGGGCGATCACCCGCGCGAAATCCAGGTGGAACAGGTTGAGCACCAGCGCCCCGCCCGGCTCGAGGTGCTCCCGGCAGCACCGCAGGGTCGCGATCTGGTCCTCGGCGGTGAGGTTGTGCAGGAAGGTCCGGAACGGGATCGTGATCAGCGCGTAGCGCCGCGGCATGGTGAAGTCGCGCATGTCCCCGACCGCCACCCTGGCCTGGAGCCCCCGCGCGGCCGCCTTCCGTCGCAGCACCTCGAGCATGCCGGGGCTCAGGTCGATCCCGTCGATTTCCGCGCCCGCCTCGAGCGTGGGGATCAGGAGCCTTCCGGTGCCGCAGCCCACCTCCAGCACCGGGCCGCCGGCCGCGCGCGCGGTCTCCAGGTAGAAGGCGGGATCCTCCCGGTACCACGAGTAGATGGCGTCGTAGAGCTCGGGCTCGATGTAATCGCTGATGGTTTCGGATCCCATGACACGCTCGCTCAGGCCGTTCGCGGGCCCCGCCCCTTCCACAGGTAGTAGACAGGGAAGCCGAGTGCAGCGATCCCCACCCCCGCCCAGGCCTTCCAGCCGCTGTCGTGCAGGTCGCTGGCGATGATCAGGGCGGTGGCGAGCACGAACAGGATCGGCGTCCACGGATAGAGCGGCGTCCGGTAGGACGGCTGCGCGATCTCGCCGCGCGCCTCGCGCCGGCGCTGGACGAAGAGCGACGCGGTGGTGAGCGCGTAGAACAGCCAGGACGTGGTCACGAACCAGCCCGAGACGTCCTCGAACCCGCTCGCGCACCACAGCCACACGCACGAGAGCACGCCTTGCACCCACAGCGCCATCGCCGGCGTCCCGCGGGCCGGGTCGAGTCGCGCGAGCGGCTTCCACAGCAAGCCGTCCGCCGCCATGGCCTGGGTCACGCGCGGTCCGGTCAAGACGGCGCCGTTGATGGTGCCGAAGGTCGAGACCGCCACCAGGACGGCGAGCGCCCGCGCCCCCCAGTCGCCGAGCAGGCGGTGGATGGTCTCCGAGCCCACCGCCTCGTAGCGCGCCACGCCCTCGGCGCCGAGCACGTGGAAGTAGGCGACGTTGGTGAGCACGTAGACCGCGATCACGAGCCAGGTGCCCCACACGATCGCGATCGGCAAGGTGCGCTTCGGTTCGACGATCTCGCCCGCGACGTAGGTGGAATCGGTCCAGCCATCGTAGGCGAAGAGGATCGAGATCATGGCCAGCGCCAGGGCCGAGAGGAACGAGCGCGTCTCCAGCGCCGGAGCCGCGCCCATCGCGCTCGCTCGATAGGTGGCCGGCACCGTGAACGCCGCGATGCACAGCGCGAGGATGCCGATCACCTTGGCGGTGGTGAACAGCGACTGCGTCCCGGCGCCCTGCCGCACGCCGAGCCAGTTGACGAAGGTGAGGAGCAGGATCGCCGCCGCGCCCACCGGGAACTCGGCGGCCTTGGGCCAGTGGAGGACCTGGCAGAAGTAGAGCGCGAACACGGTGGTGATCGAGGCGATGACGGTCGGCTTGATGACCCACAGGTTGGACCAGCCGAACACGAACGCCCGGGCGTCGCCGAAGCCCTCGCGGATGAACACGTAGAGCCCGCCGGTGCGCGGGTGGGTGACCGCCAGCTCGGCCAGGGCGAGCGAGCCGCACAGCGACAGCACGCCGCCGATCACCCACGCCAGGATGACGAGCGGAAAGGCGCTGATGTGCTGCGCCACGGAGTGCGGCGAGCGGAAGATCCCCGAGCCGATGATGTTGCCGACCGTGATCGCGGTCGCGGCGTAGAGGCCGATCTGGCGCTTGAGGTGGGTCTCGGCTCCCTCGAGTGCCAGGGCCCTCGGCGCCACGGCGGTTCCGCCGCTCGCCCCCCTCGATTCCCGTCTCCGGTCGGGCATCACGCGGCTCCGGGCCGGCCGGGGCGCACCTCGCCCCTCACTCGCTCGGGACCGTGTGGAGCAGGTCCTCGATGATGCGTTCGGGGCGGATGCCCTCGGCCTCGGCCGTGAAGTTGCTGATGATGCGGTGACGGAGGACCGCGGGGGCCACCGCCTTCACGTCCTCGATGCCCGGAGCGTAGCGCCCCAGCAGCACCGCGCGCGTCTTGGCGCCCAGCACCAGGTACTGCGAGGCGCGCGGCCCCGCCCCCCACGACACCCATTGCTTGACGAACGGGGGAGCGCCCTCGCGCCCGCGCGTGGCGCGCGCCAGGCGCACCGCGTAGCGCACCACGTGGTCGGCCACCGGGACGCGCCGGATCAGCTTCTGGAGCTCGAGGATATCGGCCCCGCCGAGCACCCGCTCGAGCCGCGCCTCGTAGTCCGACGTGGTCGCGGCGACGATCTTCTCCTCCTCCGCTTCCGAGGGATAGTCGACCAGGACGTTGAACATGAAGCGGTCGAGCTGCGCCTCCGGCAGCGGGTACGTTCCCTCGAGCTCGATCGGGTTCTGGGTGGCGAGCACGAAGAACGGGAGCGTGAGCTTCATGGTCTGGCCGCCCGCCGTCACTTCCTTCTCCTGCATCGCCTGGAGCAGCGCCGCCTGCGTCTTGGGGGGAGTGCGGTTGATCTCGTCCGCCAGGAGGATGTTGGCGAACACCGGCCCCTGGATGAAGCGGAACGTGCGCTTGCCGGTGGCCTGGTCCTCCTCGATCACGTCGGTGCCGGTGATGTCGCTCGGCATCAGGTCGGGCGTGAACTGGATGCGGCTGAACTTGAGGTCGAGCACGCGCGCGAGGCTCGAGATGAGCAGCGTCTTCGCGAGTCCCGGCACGCCCACCAGCAGCACGTGACCGTTCGCGAAGAGGGCGGTGAGGAGCTGCTCCACCACCTGATCCTGCCCCACGATCACCTTGCGCAGCTCGGCGAGGATGCGCTCGCGGGCCTGCTTGAGCGCCTCGACGGCCTTGAGGTCGGAAGTGCCGGTTTCCAGCGTCACGGTGGAGTCCTCGGTGAGGTTGCGGGCGTCCTGGCGCGGGTCGGGCAGCCTACCTTCGCGCCAGCCGCGCCCGACATCCGGCCGACGGTGAAAAAGTTCGCGCAGCCTAGCATGCGGCCGAATGGACGGGCAATTGCGAGCGAGATCTCGCGAGGCGGATCTCGTTCGCGCCGATCTAGGGTCGCCGGCGCCGGCGTCTCGGTCGCGCCGGCTCGAGCGCTTCGATGTCGGCGTCGTCCCTCGCGCGCCCGGTCTTCTTGGAGAGGATGAGGTCCCGCAGTCCGAGGTACGGCACGCGGACGCCCTGGATGCGCCGCACGATCTTGGAGCGGTCGGCGCGCTCGAAGGTCACGCTCCAGGCGATGGTGAGAATGTCCACTCTCGGATCATCACCCACGATGGTGACCGCCTTCTCGGACACCTCGGCCGGGTCCAGATCCCGGGCCACGCCCCAGGGAAGCTCGCCGAGAGCCTCGAGAAGGCGCTCCATGTTGGCCCGGTCCCTGGGGACCAGGATATCGACGTCCTTGGTTGCCCGGACGGAGCCGTGGAGGTTCGCCGCGACACCTCCGGCCAGCAGGTACCGGACGCGATGCCGGTTGAGCAGTCGGCACAGGCGCAGGACGCGGTTATCGGTACCAGGGGTTCTTCTGGGCACGTCTCCAGCGCTCGTATTGGGCGAAGCTCGCGAAGCTCCGGACGAACGGTCTGAAGCGATAGGGCGTGAGCTCCCTGAAGTCCTGGAACAGCCGCTCCGCCTCGGCGAGACGTCTTGCGGCCACGCCGCCCGGGGCCGTCCGGCGAGAGACCCGTTTCCTTCTCATATCTTCACTATATCAGTCTCGCGTTTCGGTCGGACGACCGTGCATCCAGGCGTTACCTCCGCCTGAGCCTCGCCACCCTCACGCGATCCTTTTCGCCGCCTCGCTCGATCCAGCACGCCAGCGCGGTGCGCGAATCGGTGCCCGCGATCCAGCCGCCGCTGGCCTCGGCGCCGAGGAAGGTCCAGGGGGTGAGGGTTCCGGTCTCGTCGAGCACGCGCACCGCGATCACCGACTCGCTGCTGTCGCGCAGGGGGCGAGCGTCCACGGCCACCAGCGTGGCCCGGCTCATCGCCGCGAGCCGCGGGCTGCGAGCCTCGGCGAGGCTGTCGTCCAGCCGGCGCGGCACGCCGGCGGCTCCTCGATCGGCGCGCCAGGCGACCACGTAGACTCCCGCGTCCCCGGAACCCGTGTACCAGGCATAGCGTCCCGAGCCCGGGCCGCTCGCCGAGAGCGCGGGCCCCTCGGCAGGACAGGCGACGGCCAGCCACCGCTCGTTCGAAATCACCGTGTCGAGCGTCACGCGGCCCACATCGTCGAGGATCGCGAGCGCCGGATCGAGCAGGTCTCCGTCACGGCGGCGGTAGCCGAGCACCAGGCGTCCCTCGACGTCGCCGAGCGCCACCGGCCGGCAGCAGGGGCATGCGTCGTCGGAGAGCCTGCGGCTCCCGGGCCAGGTCATGCCGCCGTCGGGGCTCACCGATCCGTAGAGCGACGCGACCCGGGGTCCGCGCGCCGGACGACTACCCTCGAACCAGGCGGCGAACAGCGATCCATCGGGAAGGTAGGTGAGGCAAGGAAGCCCGTAGAGAGCTGAATCGGGCGGGCGTTCCCCGTGGCCGAGCGGGACCGGAGGGCCGAACGTGGCGCCACCGTCCCCGCTCGCGCGCAGCACGATGGCGGCCGAGGAGTCGGCGGCGCGTCGCTCGGCCCACGCCACGGCGATCTGGCCGCTGGGGCCGAGGGCCGCGCACGGGCGGCCCTCGGGGAACGAAGCGACGCTCCCCGTGCGCTCGTTCATTCGCATGGCGGATGCGAACGTGACGCCGCTGTCCTGCGAGATGGACAGCCAGAGGTCCTTCGAGGTTCCGGAGCCCGTCACGTAGGTGAGCGCCACGCGCCCGTGAGCGTCGGCGGCCAGGGCCGGGTCCGAGGCCTCGATCGGGAGCAGGAACGAGGGCGTGACCTCGCGCACCGAGACCCAGTCCTCGAGATGGTGCGGCTCGCCGCAGCCGGTCGCCCCGCCCAGCGCCACGATGGCGAGGAGGGACGACCGCGCGCGGTGTCGCGGCCGGCGGCCCGCTCTACTCAATCTTGAGCACCTTGCGGTTCACGGATCCCCCCACGCCCTCGGCTCGCACCAGGTAGAGCCCCGGTCCGAGGCCACGGCCGGCGTCATCACGCCCGTCCCACTGGAAACCGCGGACGGAATCATCGGAGAGAGTGCGGCGCACGATCCGTCCGCAAACATCGAGGATGGTTATGAATCGAGTATGGGGCGCCGAGATCCATATTGCATCTCGAAACGGGTTGGGGGTTGTGACAAGGCGTGTGGCCGTCATGCGCGCCCCGGGGCACGGACGTGCACCCAACTCAATCGGCCGGGTGCGTGACGAGGCATCGCGATGCCCGTGCTCGTCGAGCGCGATGACGCGCAGCAGCCCAGGACCCTCGAAAGGAGCCGGGCAGGGCACGACCAGGGCCACGCTCGTCTCGTTGCCGGGAAGGCGCGCGAGCCTCACCGAGGCGACTCGCCCCTCAATCCACACCTCCATCGCCGAGACCTGGTCCGGATCCTCGGCCCGCCACGCGAGCCGCAGCGTGTCGCCGGGCGCGGCGCGGTAGGCGGTGTCGGGAGCTGCGAGGACGAGGCTCGGCGGCCGGTCCACGCGACCGATCACGGTGAACCCGAATCGCGCCTGGTCGGGCGGGAGCGGGAGGAAGTCGTCTTCCGGGCACTCCACGCAGTCCTCGGAGCGGTAGAGGTAGCCGCGCAGCGTGAACGAGCCGGAATCGGCGCGGGCGACCTCGGCCCAGGGGGCGAAGTAGGGGAGACGGAACTCGCCCCGCACGGTCATGGTGCCGCCCACGCGCGGCCAGACGCGGACCGGCCCCAGGAACGAATCGGGAAGCGCCACGATGGCGCTGGCTTCGATGCGGCGCGCTCTGGGCCAGCTCCGCACCCGGTCCATCGTGCCCGGGCCGGCCTCTCCCACCGAGAGCGAATCGAGTGTCGTCGGGGCGAGGGATTCGGCCGCGGCCTCGTCGTGCCAGATTCCCATCTCGGGCGTGACCGATCGGAGCGCCGCCGCGGCGTCGAGCCTCCCCCATCCGGTCTCGCGATCGACGCCCGGCTGGCCGATGTCGCCGGCGCTTTCGCGGACGAGATGCTGGAAGTCGGTATCGAGCAACTCGGGCCGCGCGGCGGCGAGGAGGCCCACCGATCCGGTGACGAGCGGCGCCGCGAACGAGGTGCCGGAGGCCGCGAGGTAGCCGTCGTAGAGGGCGCCGTAGGGGCTCGGATGCAGCATGGACGTGGTCCAGATGTCGACCCCCGGCGCCACGAGATCGAGCCCGGGGCCGAACGAGGAGAACGCCGCGCGCCGGTCGAAGGAGTCGCTCGCCCCGACCTGGATGCAGAGGCCGTCGGCGGCGTAGGCGGCCGGGTACTGAGGCGCGTCCCCGCGCCCGATCGCGCCACGGTTCCCGGCCGCCGCCACGACCACGCAGCCGTGCGTGAGCGCGTGGTAGAGCGCCTCGCGCTCGAGGCGGCTCGGTCCCGAGCCCGCGTACGAGAGGTTCATGGCGCGAGCGCCCACCGCCGCGGCGTAGAGCGCGGCGCGCGCGATGTCGAACGATGACGCGCCGCTCGCCGTGCCGGCGGTGATCCTGATCGGCACGATCCGGCAGCCGGCGTTGAGGAGCCCGTCGCCGCCGCACACTCCCGCGATCCCGAGCGAATCGAAGTGGGCGCCTTCTCCCGTGCGCGCCGCCATCACGCCCGCGACCGGGGTGCCGTGACCGTAGGTATCCGCCCACGCGCCGGAGCTCGGGTCGGCCGTGACGTTGAGGCCGAGCACGATGCGGAGGCCGCCGTCCGGGACGGCAGCCTGGAGGTCGGGATGATCGGGGTCGACCCCAGTGTCGGCGACCGCGAGCCTCAGGTCGTTCGATCCGGTCGAGAGAGCCCACGCTTCCAGCGCGTGGATGTCGGCGCCCGCCGCCCCTCCGTAGACACCTGAGGGCCCGCGGTTCGCGAGCGCCCACTGGCGCGAGTCGCGGAACAGGGGATCGTTGGGGAATGTAGGGTCGAGGCCGGTGGGCGCGGCGGGTGAGGCGGGGGCGGTGACAGCGGGTTCTCGCGGCTGGTTGCGCTCGACCCATTCGACGTCGGGATCGTCGGCCAGAGCGCGTGCGGCGGCCTCGGCGGCGGCCGAGTCACGGGCCTCGAAGAGCCAGACGCGCTCGGGATCGAGATCGAAGGGATTGCGGGTTTCGCCGTCGCGCGCGGACACGGGAACCGGGAGGCCCTCCGCCAGCGATCGGAGCGGCAGGAGCCCGGTCGATTCGAGCGACGTCGCTCCGCGGGCTCTCGCCGCGACCTGGGCCGGGCGGGCCGCGGGGACGAGCTGGACGACGAGCTGTGGTCGGGGTTGGGCAGGGGCCGAGCGAGCGAAGAAGATCCCGAGCGCGAGGGCGGCGAGCGAGAGGCGAGGATGATGCATGGGCGTCCCGTGCGGGGCGGGTGAAGGAGGCACGGGAGCCGGATCGCCACGCTAGTGCACGGGCTGAGCGCGACGCAAGAGAAAGAAGCGCGAGTGAAAGAAGCGCGAGGCGATCGTCAGGCGATGGTGACGCTCTACCTCAGCAGCAGGAACCGCCCCGTCTGCGATCCTTCGGCAGTGCGCACGCGGTAGTAATACACCCCGGCCGGGAGCATCGCGCCCCGATCGTCCCGACCATCGAGCGCGATGATCTGACGTCCCGCGGGCCAGTCCCCGTCGATCAGGGTCCGCACGCATCGGCCGCGCACATCGAAGACCTGGGCACGCACCGGCCCGGCCCGGCGCATCCCGAAGCTCAGCGCGCCGCCGGAGAGGAACGGATTGGGAGAGACCGAGGCCCGGAACGCCTCTTCCGGGCCTGCCCAGCCCTCTTGTGAGCCGAGCGGGCCGGCCGACGTCGGTGCCGCCGGTCTCTCGCCGCTCTCCTCCCGCGAGTCGCGCCCTGCCGCGGCGGCCGTCGCGGCGTCCGGAGCGATCACGATCGAGATGTCGTCGGTGAGGAAGGTCTCGCCCCGCGCGACCGGGTAATCGATCACCTGGAAGTTGAGGTTCGACCCGGCTGTCGTCGCCACGTAATCGACGGTGAGCATCTGCCAGGCGGCCGACAGCGGGACCGCCGGTGAGCGCAGCGTGGGGGCCTGCTGGACTCCGTTCAGGAGCTCGCGGATCTGGAGCCCGGCGCTGCCGTCGGTCTCCCCGCCGGAACGCACCCAGGCAGCGAAACGGTAGCGAGTGCCCGCGCCGGCAACCGGGCTGACCCAGTCGGGAGCGTCGTTGACCCCGAACACGGTGGTCGTGTCGGGGCCCTTGACCGCCAGCGCGAAGGCTCCCGAATGACCGCCCAGGGTGCGCGCCACGGTGGCGCCGGCGTAGCCGTTCCAGCCGGTGGTCGATGTCTCGAACGAGGGGTTCGTCACCAGATTGCGGTACGCGGTGACGGACGCCGTGGCGAAATCGCTGCCGCCATCGCCGTCGTCGACGCGGAGGGTGACCCTCCAGACGCCCGGCGCGAAGGTGTGGGTGGCGACCGGCGAGCCCTGCGGCCCGACCACCGTGCCGTCGCCGAAGTCGAACGCGTAGCTTGCGAGCGGCCCGTCGAGATCGGTCGAGGCCGACGCGTCCGCGGTGACCGCGAGCGGCGCCACGCCGGCGGGGGGCGTCACGGAGAGCGCCGCGATCGGAAGGTGATTCGGTCGCGTGACGGAGATGATCGTGACGGCCGAGCCCGAGAGCGGATTGGAAGCGGTGAAGGTCACGGAGTAGGACCTGCCGGCGTCGGCGAGGTCCGGCGTCCAGGTCAGGCTCCCCGAGGTGTTGCTCGGATCGGGCGTGAACGTCGCGTCGTTGCCCGGCGGCAGACTGGAGAGGTCGGCGACCAGCGAGCGAATCGCATCGCCATCGGGGTCCGAGGCGGTGACCCTCACGGTGATCGGCGTGCCCGCGGAGCCGCTGGTCGCGCCGGGAGCGGTGACGGTGGGGGCCGCGTCGGTTCCGGCCAGGTAGATCGAGACGGCGTCGACATCGAAGACTTCTCCGGGCGCGGCCGGGGTGTCGGTCACCTGGAAGTCGAGGGTCGAGCCAGCGGTGGTGGCCACGAATTCCGAGGTGAGCATCTGCCAGGCGGGCGAGAGCGCCACGGCCTGCGAGCGGACGACGGCTCCGATCTGCACCCCACCCAGGAATTCGCGGACTCTGAGCCTGGCGCTGCCGATGCCGGCGGCGGAGCGTACCCAGGCGGTGTACCGGTAGCGGCTCCCCGGCGCCGCCACGGGGTTCACCCAGTTGGGGGCGTCGTTGACCTCGAAGATGGTGAGGGTCTGAGGGCCTTGAACCTCGAGCGCCCAGGCGCCGTCGTAGCCGCCGGGAACGCGCGTGAGGGTGACGCCGCTCGAGGCCTTCCATCCCGCGGTCGAAGATTCGAACGAAGGATTCTCGACCAGGTTGGGGTAGGCGGTGACGGGCATGGAGGCGCTGCCCGTGCCGCCCTCGCCATCGTTCACCCCGAGCGTGACGGTCCACCCTCCGGGAGCAAGGGTGTGCGTCGCGACCGGGGAGCTCTGCGGGCCGACCACCGTGCCGTCGCCGAAGTCGAACGTGTAGCTCGCGAGCGGCCCGTCGGGGTCGGTCGAGGCGGAGGCGTCGGCTCTCACCGCGAGCGGGGCCACCCCGGTCGCCGGGGCGACGGCCAGAGACGCTTGGGGCCGCCGATTCACGTTGGCGATCGTGAGGGTGGTGAGCGTCGAGCCCGTGAGAGCGTTGCCGGCCGTGAACGACACCGGATAGGAACGGCCCCCGTCGGCGAAGCTCGGAGTCCAGGTCAGGGTTCCCGTGGTATTGCCCGGGCCGGGAACGAAGGTCGCGTTGTTGCCCGGAGGCAGCGCCGAGAGGTCGGCGGAGAGCGTGCCGATCGGATTCTTGTCCGGGTCCACGGCGGTCACGTTCACGGTGATGGGCGAGCCCTCGGCGCCGGTCACGGCCGGCGCGGTGACCACCGGTGCCCGGTCGGTGCCGGCGAGGTAGATCGAGACGGCGTCAGCCTGGAACACCTCGCCAGGCGTCACGGGAACGTCGATCACCTGGAGGTCGAGCGTGGTGCCGGGATTCGCGACGACATAATCGGTGGCGATCATCTGCCAGGCGGATGACAGCGGCACCGCCGGCGAGCGGAACATGGTTCCCTTCTGCACTCCGCTCACGAACTCCCGGACCTGGATTTGGGCATTGCCCGTGCCGGTGGCGGACCGGACCCAGGCGGTGCAGCGGTAGCGGGCGCCGGCCGCGGCCACCGGGCTCACCCAGTTGGGGGCGTCGTTGACTCCGAACGGACCGGTGTTGGCGGGGCCCTGGATCTCGAGCGCGTAGGCTCCGTCGGTCCCGCCCGGGACGCGCGCGATGGTGGCGCCGTGGTAGGCGTTCCATCCGGCGGTGGAGGACTCGAAGGACGGGTTGGTGACGAGGTTGCGATCGGCCCATACGCCGGCGATCGGCCGTTCGCTCGCCGCGGCCATGAATGGCGTTAGACCGAGGCCCTCGCAGATCGCCCGCAGCAGCGTGTAGTGGTTGACCGTGTCCGCGCTGGCGAACCCGCGCTTCACCGGCTGGCCGCAGAAGACGGTGAGGATGTGGTTGCCGGGCGAATGGTCGGCCTCGTCCCAGGTGAGCACGAGCAGGCCGTTCGGGCCCAGCGCGGCGAGCATGGCCGGAACGTTGCCCGCGAGCCACGTGTCGCCCTGAGCCGTCGAGCAGTCGTGCATGTCGTTACAGAGGTTGGGAATCACGAACGCCAGGTCCGGCAACGCGCCGTTGGCGATGTCGACGGCGAGATCGGTGTAGGGACGCTCGTTGGCGTGGTTGAGGTTCGCGAAATCCGCCCAGGGGTCGTGCTTCCGGGCGTAGAGGTTGTTGGCCCGGCAGGTGTCCGAGCCCGCCCAGGGCAAGTCCTCGGAATAGGCGCGCCACCTGAGACCCGCGGCCTCGCAGGCGTGGCCGAGGTTCTCGGTGGTGAAGGGGGAGCCCGGCACCGGGCACACGTCGTTCACGCATCCCTGGGTGCTGCCGGACCAGAGCGCGATGTAGTTGGGCTGGGACGGATGGAGGAGCGCGAACGAGTTCGTGAACACGGCGCCGTTCGCGATCAGGCTCGAGATATAGGGCTGGTTCACGACCTTGTCGTAGGGCCGGTTCTCCATGACGACGACGATGTGATGGGGTCGAGGGGGGGAGGGGCGGCGGCGAGATTCCAGGCGACACCGATGAGCAGGGCGGCAAGGGCGGCTCCCCAGGCGACCGACAGGCTCCGTGACCTAGGAAGGACGAAGGGGGTTGGGTTCCGCCCGAAGGTGGTGCGTGGCACGCGCGGCATGGTCGACCTCCTCGTTCGAACGTCTTGCCGGATGGGAACATCGATGGGATGCGCTCCCCGCCCAGCCTACGATCGACGCAATTATCAATAGTATATAACATTGCGAATTTAGTATCGAATGCTACTGACTGCGGTTTGGCTGGTATTAGGCGGAAGAGAAGTCGCCCAGGCCCTCGCGTGGCGATCTTCTCGGGACCTTCCTCGGAGCGAGCGGGCCCCGCTCGCGGAGGGATACGTCGAGGACCCGGTTCGAAGTTGACAGCCCCGCCGGAGGAAGCCGATACTGCCCAACGGCTTGCGTCTGCGAGCCACGTTCCTGTCAGGCCACGCCATGCGAAGGGAGATCTGTGTCCGCCGTGTTCACGCGCAGGTGAACTAGGGCTTCGGGCGCAGGTCTGCGCCTTCTCCCCTAAGTTCCTCCCGCGACGCGAGGCGTCTGCCTCGCGTCGGCCGAGGCCGCCTCGGCCCCCGGCACGCCGCCGGGATCCGGTGGGCCGCCGAGCGTGACCGGCATCGGACATCGCGTGCTCCCGTTCCGTGTCGGTCGGCCTGGGTTACGTACGACTTCCAGCCGGCAGGTCGGGGCGGCACCTGCGTCGGGGACATTTCCATGAATCGATCAACGGTGGTGAAGCGTGTCCTGAAACTGGCGGCCCTGGCGGCGTGCGGCGTCACGCGGGTGGGAGCCGCGGCCCCGTCTCGCGAGTACGACCTGGGCTGGACGATCACGGTGGAGGGCGTTCCGGCCGGCGCCCAGGAGGCGCGGGCGTGGATCGCGATTCCACAAGAGTTGCCGGAGCAGCGAGTGTCCGGCCTCGAGGTGGATACGGGCCTCAGGTGGACGATCGTTCAGGACGCGACCTTCCATAACAAGGTCGTGCTGGTGGATGTTCCGCGGCCCCCCTCGCCCATCCGGGTCAAGCTCCGAGCCCACGTCGTGCGCGACGCGATCGAGGGGCCGCGCCGGGCGAAGCTCGATGCGAAGGAGCGGGCGCTCTACCTGCGCAAGGAAGCCCTCGTCAGTCTCAGCCCACGGATCCGCGCGCTCGCGGACAGCGTGGGCGGAGACAGCCGCGCTCGATATGACTTCGTGCTTGCGAAGATGGACTACGACAAGACGGTGCCGGGCTGGGGGCGTGGCGATTCCGAGCGCGCGTGCGATGTGAACAAGGGCAACTGCACGGATTTCCATTCACTGTTCATGTCGCTCTCGCGTGCGGAAGGCGTGCCGGCGGTGTTCGAGATGGGATACTCGACCTTGCCCGGGGGCGAAACGAATCAAGCCGGTGGGTATCATTGCTGGGCATGGTTCTACGACGATCGCGCGAAGGGCTGGGTGCCGGTGGACATCTCCGAAGCCGACAAGCATCCGGAGAAGGCGAGCTACTTCTACGGCCACCTCGATGCGGATCGGATCACGTTTTCGCGCGGTCGCGACGTCGTGCTGCCGGGGATGAAAGGGGCGCCCCTGAACTACCTACCGACCGGCGCCTACGTCGAAGTCGACGGCAAGCTGCTGGAGACCGGGATCACCCGCACGATCAGCTATGGGGCCGACCCGCAGCGATAGATCTCGATCGTCACGGGGGCAAGAGGAGACGGCAACCGGCGCATCGGTCACGCTCCAGGCGGAAATGGGCTCGGCGAGCTCAGCGTCCGGTGGTGACCGGGAACCCCTCCCGCGCCGCGCTCGAGATCCTGAGCTCGTCGATCGCCCCCTGGTAGGCGTAATAGGGCGTCTGGTCCGCCCCGTCGCGAACCCGCAGCCGGCCGCCGAAGCGGGTGAGCAAGAGCGGGTCGAAGTAGTTGCCGAGAAGGAGCGGGGCTGGGCTCGAGCGGATGCGGGCAGCAAGGGCGTACTGCGAGTCGAGGCGCCCGTCGATGAAGAACCGCACCACCTGGCCGTCGAAGGTCACGGCGACGTGGGTCCAGCGCTGCAGCGGGATCTCGGTCGCGGAGGAGTAGGCCAGCGGCTGGCTCGCGACCTCCGGCTGGAGCGCGAACATCAGGTGTCCCGGCTCGGCGTTCTGGACCAGGTCTTCGTGGAAGCCGGGGCTCTGGGAGCTCGTGATCGGGGGGGCCAGGTGGAGCCCCACGAGGCTGGATCCAGCTCCGGTCGTTCGCCTGCTCGGTCCACCGGGCGGCCAGCGGGGTGTCCTCGAAGGATCCCAGCGAGACGGGGAAGATCCAGGCCTCGACGGTCAGCCCTCGCGGCGTGTCGAGCGCCGGCTGGTAAGGCACGAAGACGAACGAGTCGATCGACCGCGAGAACTCCCGTGCCCTGCCGAAGCGCCCGAGATCCGTGCGGGCCTCGGCGCCCGCGGTGCCGTCGAGCCCGAGGCGGCTGGAGTCCGCGACTCCGCTTCCTCCGGTCTCGTCCATGCGCCACAGCCCCACGGTGAGTGAGTCCGCCGCCGGCGGGGCGACGATCGGGACCGGACCCGGCGGCCGGGCGGCGTGCATGCAGGAGGCCGCGAGCGGCGCGGCGATCACGAGGGCCAGCGCGGCGCTCCCTCTCATCGCGCCGGCCCCAGACCGGCGAGCGCCGCCCGGGCGCGGCCCTCCGCCTCGCGGTCGCCGAGCCGGGCGTAGAGCTGGATCATGCTCTCGAGCACGGGCCGCTTCCGGGTCGCCCCGATCACCGGGCGCCACAGCGCCGCCGCCTCCTGCTCGCGGCCGGCGAGCAGGGTCGCCCATCCGCGGCCGAGACGGGCCTCCAGGTTGTCCGGATTCAGGGCCTCGGCGCGCTCGAAGGCCCGCTCGGCCGCGTCGAACTCGCTCGCATCGAGCAGCACGCTGCCGAGCAGCAGCGGGATGTCGGGGTTGCGCGGATCGAGCCGCGCGGCCCGCACGAGCGCGCCCCGCGCCACATCGGAGCGCCCGAGGAGCTGCGAGAGGCCGCCGAAGTCGTAAAGCAGCTTGGGATTGTTCGCGTCCACGAGGAGCTGCCCGTAGACGTTGTGCCAGGCGTGCAGCGTGTCGTTCGCGAACCAATCGGGAATCGCGCCGAACTCGGGGCCGATCTCGTAGAGGACTGCCGGATGAGGCGCGG
This sequence comes from Candidatus Eiseniibacteriota bacterium, assembly GCA_005893225.1. Classification (GTDB taxonomy): domain Bacteria; phylum Eisenbacteria; class RBG-16-71-46; order RBG-16-71-46; family RBG-16-71-46; genus WS-3. Next base: position 1,061 of record VBOT01000053.1, on the reverse strand, counting down.
TGACCTTGCGCGGGCGGAGGCCCGGAACCACCGACGAGGTGTCGAGCAGGAAGAAGTACTGGGGTCGCGTCTCCGCCTCGGGCCACGAGAAGTAGAGCCAGCGCGCCTGGTGGCGGTGCGCGTAGTCGGCCAGCTCGGGGATCGTGTTCGTGAACGGAAACGGCAGCGGCTCGGCCCCGGCGTGGTAGGCGATGTGGCCCTTGCGGGCGATCACGCGGTCGCCGGGGTGCTCGAGTTGGCGAAGCGTCCGGGCGCACTCCAGCACCTCGACGGGGAGCTGGTCGATGGCCCTCCGCTCGAGTCGCCACGAGGCCATCACCGCGAAGGCGAGCGGGACGGAGGCCAGGAGGGGCTTGAGCCAGAGCCGCCGCTTCCTGCCCACCACGAGCGCTCCGAGCGGCGAGGCGAACGCCGTGGCGGCGAGCGTCGCATAGAGCGGGAGCATCCCGAGCGAGTACCGCTCCGAGTAGAACACCGGCACCAGGGTCGCCGAGAGCAGGCCCGCGGCCACCACCAGCGGCCAGAGGCGGCTCATGCTGCCGTCGCGGACCGAGACGGCCGCGCCGATCAGGGCGGCGATCGCGGTCGGCCAGCCGAGCAGGCTCTGGGCGTCGAGCCGCAGGTGGTCGCCGGCGTTGAACAGCAGGCGGCGCGAGACCGCGCCCGGGTCGCGCCGGATCACGTCCCAGAGGGACTTGAACTGGGGCTGGAGCTTCTGCTGGTACTCGTCCCAGGTGATGCCGCGCGCGCGGGCGAACACCTCGTAGGCGATGTTGTGGTGGAGCTGGAACGAGAAGCCGCCGCCGCGGGCCAGCGAGTAGAGCACCCACGGCACCACCGGGGCCAGGAACCCGGCGGTGAAGAGCAGCGCCTCCCGGCTGCGCGGCTGGAAGCGAGTCCCTCCGCCGAGGACCGCGATCAAGCCGGCCGGCAAGAGGTAGATCGAGTTGTACCGGGTGAGGAAGGCCAGCGCCGCCACCAGCCCCGCGGCGGCCACGGAGCGCGGGCTAGCGTGCCCGAGCAGCAGGTAGAGGGCGGTGCCCTGGAGCGCGATCGCGAAC
>VBOT01000206.1:806-4576 GCA_005893225.1 Candidatus Eiseniibacteriota bacterium | reverse complement strand
AACAGAAAAGTGCGATTTTCCGCCTGCTTTTGACTTTCTGTTTTAACTTTTCACTTCTGGCTGCGTTTTTCAGCAGCCTGCTAGCAGCCGATCTCGTCCACGATATGAACCCGCCAGCTGCGATCGGCGCGCGTTGGAAAGTCGGCCCTGAAGTGCCCGCCACGACTCTCTTCGCGGCGCACGGCGGCGCGCGCAATCAGGCCGGCGACCGTGACGAGGTTGCGAAGCCGCCACCCTTCGAGGCCGGGTTCAAACGCCTGCGCCTGTGCACGATCGAGCGCCCGCACCGCCGATTGCAGATCGTCGCGCGTGCGAAACAGGCCAGCGCTTCGCCACATCAGATCGCGAACGGCATCGGCGGTCAGTCGCGAAGGGTGAAGCCCGGCCCCACGCAGCTGTGAGGCGGAGCCACGCGTGTGATGATCGTCCCGGACAGTGAGCCACGAGCCACGAGCGACGATGCGATCCGCTTTCAGCGCGGCGGCGCGCGGCGGCTCCTGCATCGCCACGGCCGCGCGGGCGCCGAACACCAGCCCCTCCAGCAGCGAATTGCTCGCGAGACGGTTCGCGCCGTGCAGGCCCGTGCACGCCACCTCACCGGCGGCGTACAGCCCGGGCAGCGAGGTCCGGCTCCAGTCGTCGGTGTCGACGCCGCCCATGACGTAGTGGGCAGCCGGACCGACCGGAATGAAATCGTGCGCCAGGTCGAGACCGACCCCGCGGCACATCTCGTCGATGGTCGGAAACCGCCTGCGGACGTACGCCTCGTCGAGATGCGCGAGGGTCAGATACACGGGACCGCCGGTCCCGTCCGATTCGCGCGCGATGCTCCGCGCCACGATGTCGCGCGGCGCGAGATCCGCGTCCGGATGATAGCGGGCCATGAACGCCTCGTGGCGATCGTTGACGAGGCGCGCGCCCTCGCCGCGAAGGGCTTCCGAAATCAGGAAGCGCGGCGCACCGGGCCGATTGAGCGCCGTCGGATGAAACTGCACGAACTCGAGGTCGGCGACCCTCGCTCCCGCCCGATACGCGAGCGCGATGCCGTCGCCCGTCGCCACGGCCGGATTCGTGGTCTCCCGAAAGACCTGGCCGGCGCCTCCTGTCGCCAGGAGCGTGGCCGCCGCGCGAGCTTCCTGGAGATACCCCTCCCGATCGGAGAACACGACGCCCTCGACGCGGCCACCCGTCACGATCAGCTCCGTCACCAGCGCGTGGTCGACGACGCGGACCGTCGGCAGCGCCCGGACGCGCTCCCAGAGCACGCGGCCGATCTCGCGTCCCGTCGCATCACCGGCGTGGAGCACGCGCCTCACGCTGTGGGCCGCTTCGCGCCCGAGCGCCGGCTGGCCGTTGGCGTCGCGATCGAAGCGTGCGCCCCACTCGAGCAACTCGCCGACGTACCGCGGGCCCTCCTCCACGAGCACGCCGACCGCGGCCTCGTCGCACAGCCCGTCGCCTGCGCGCACGGTGTCGGCCCCATGCAGGGCCGGCGTGTCGTCGGCGCCCAGCGCGGCGGCAATGCCGCCCTGCGCATACCCGGTATTGCCCTCGGCCGGCCCGGCCTTGGTCAGGATGAGGACGCGGCCGGCGGCGAGGCCGATTGTTGCGCGCAGTCCTGCGACGCCGCCGCCAATGATGATGAAATCGACCTCCGTCAGAATCTCGTCCTGCCCGTGAATGTTATCCTAGAGTTCACAGAGTCAGCATGAGCTCACCCGCCTCCTCCGTGCCGTTTACTCGGACGAACTCGTAGCGTCCCGTAACCAGCATTCGCATTCATATGGACCCGGTCCGCATTGAGGTTCCGACGCCGTCGCGCCCGTATGTGGTGACGATCGCCGATGGCGCTGTTGATCACATCGGTCGTCTGCTCGACGAGCTTCACCTGCCGGAACGCCGCTTCGTCGTGTCGAGTCCGACTGTCTGGCGTTTGCACGGCCCCCAGTTTCAGCGGGCCGTGAACGTCGCCGGCGAGCCGATCCTCGTCCCCGACGGCGAGCGGTTCAAGCAACTGCCTACCGTCGCCCGCATTTACGATGCGCTCGTCCGACTGAACGCGGACCGCGCGTCAATGGTTCTCACATTCGGCGGCGGCGTCATCGGCGACATGGCAGGATTCGCAGCCGCCACGTACCTGCGCGGAATCGCCCTCGTGCACGTGCCGACCACGCTGCTCGCGCAGGTCGACAGCGCCATCGGCGGGAAGGTGGGCTGCAACCACCCGCTGGGCAAGAACCTGATCGGCGCCTTCTACCAGCCACACGCCGTCGTCATCGATCCGGAAATGCTCCGCACGCTGGCACGGCGCGAGTTCCGTGCGGGCCTCTACGAAGTCGTCAAGTACGGGATGACGTCGAGCGCTGCGCTCTTCGACCGCGTCGCCCGGGAGCAGAAAGGCATCTTCGCACGAGTGGCCGAAGCCTTGACGCCGGTGATTGCCGAGTCGTGCCGCATCAAAGCGGACGTCGTGGCGGCGGATGAGCGTGAAGCGGGCCCGCGACGCGTGCTGAACTTCGGGCATACGGCGGGACACGCCATCGAAGCCGTCACCAAGTACCGTCGCTTTCGTCACGGCGAAGCGATCGGCTACGGCATGCTCGTCGCCGCAGACCTGGCGAAGAGCCGCGGCGCCCTCGCGGAGCACGACCGTCAGGCCCTGTCGGACCTCATCGCGAGCCTGGGCCCGCTGCCGCCAATCGGCGACATCGGAGTGACGCACATGCTCGAAGCCGTGCAGCACGATAAGAAGATGGTCGCAGGCCGGTTGCATTTCGTGCTGCCCGTCGCGGTCGGCGCGACGACGATAGCCGACGATGTCACCGAAAACGAGTTGAAGGCCGCGTTGAAGCGCGTTGGATTCAAGGCCTAGCAGGCTGCTGAAAAACGCAGCCTGAAGTGAAAAGTTAAAACTGAAAACTTAAAACTAGGCCTGCATTTCGACTTTTACTTTTAGGTTTTCAGTTTTCAGTTCAGGTCGGCGCATTTCAGCGACCTGCTAGATTACTCGAGCCCGTACTCTCTGAGCTTCGAGGTGAGCACCTTGAAATTCACCTGCAGCATGTCGGCGGCGCGCGCCCGGTTCCCCGCCGCATCCTTGAGCGCCCGCTCGATTTTCCGTCGCTCGACTTCGCCGTTCACTCGCCGGGACGCCTCTGCCAGCGTGCCGGACAGGTCGATTTTGTCCCACGGACTCGCCTGCTCGGTCGCCAGTTGTGCGGCGGCGGCGCGGAACGACAGATTCAGGTGCCGCGGATGGATCGTATCCCCGTCTGTGAGGATGACCGACCGCTCGATGCAATTCTGGAGCTCGCGGACATTGCCGGGCCAGGGGTAGGTCCGCAGCTCCTCTTCAGCCGCCGGCGCCAGGATGAGCGGCTTCTTGTTCAGATCGCGACAATACTTTTCGATGAAGTAGCGCGCAAGCGTGGCGATGTCGCTGGATCGCTCGCGGAGCGGCGGAATCGTGACCGGAAACACGGACAACCGGAAATACAGATCCTCGCGATACTGGCGCGCCGCGACGGCGGCCTTCAGGTTCCGGTTGGTTGCGGCGACCACCCGCACGTCCACCTGCAGGGGTGACGTGCCGCCCACGCGCTCGAATCGTTTCTCCTCGAGCGCGCGCAGGATCTTTGCCTGCAGCGGGAGCGGCAGATCGCCGATTTCGTCCAGGAAGAGCGTGCCCCGGTGCGCAAGCTCGAATTTTCCAAGCTTGCGGTTCGCCGCACCGGTGAATGCCCCCTTTTCGTACCCGAACAGCTCGGTCT
>VBOT01000206.1:0-756 GCA_005893225.1 Candidatus Eiseniibacteriota bacterium | reverse complement strand
CAGCATGTGCAGCGCCCGCGCGAACAGTTCCTTGCCAGTACCGCTCTCGCCTTCGATGAGCACGGTCGTGTCGGTTACCGCCGCGCGGTGCAGCGACATGGAGACGGCTTTCAGCTTGGGATCGTCTCCGACGATTTGCGGCGCGCCGCGCCGCTGAGCGAGCTCCTCTTTCAGCAGGATGTTCTCGGTGGTCAGCCGGCGCTGCACCAGCGCACGCTCCACCATGAGCAGCAGCACATCGGGATCGACCGGCTTCGCAAGAAAGTCGAGGGCGCCTTCTTTCATCGCCGCCACCGCGTCCTGAATACTGCCGTATGCGGTCATGACAATCACGGGCAACTCGGGCTCGAAATCCTTGGCCGCGCGCAGCACACCTAAGCCGTCGCCCACGACACCTCCTGCAGCGGCAACGGCTGAAACCAAGACCGACGACGCTTCGAAAGACAAAAAGACGGAGACTCAGGCGGACACGAAAGACAAGCCGGCGGTCAAAGATCAGGCCTACTGGGCCGAACGCAAGAAAACGATGCAGGGCCAGCTGGACCGCGACCAGACGTTCTCAGACGCCCTTCAATCCCGCATCAATGCGCTGACGACAGATTTCGTGAACCGCTCCGACCCGGCGCAGCGAGCCGTCATCGAGCGGGATCGACAGAAAGCGCTCACCGAGCTCTCCAATCTGAAGAAGCAGATCGACGACGACAAGAAAGCGCTGGCCGATCTGGAGGAAGAAGCGCGCCGGGCGGGCGTCCCACC
>VBOT01000200.1 GCA_005893225.1 Candidatus Eiseniibacteriota bacterium | reverse complement strand
TGGCGCTGGGCTTCACGACCGTGAGGGGCGTGAACCCGCTCCGCACCGCCCATCCGCTCAAGCTGCGCCGGATCAACGTCGGCCAGCGGACGAGCCTCGCCCTCATGCGGGCGCAGCTCACCGGATGGTCGGTGGGGCTCAACCGGCTCCACCCGCTCGTCGAGCCCGGCGAGCCGAGCCCGGCCTGACCTACGTCAGGGCCGCGAGGCCGCAGAGTCGCGCCTCGGTCCGCGACACGATCCAGCCTTCGAGGCAGACGGTCCGCTCCTCGGCGAAATCCTGCTGGACGCGACCGGCGAGCAACGCGCGGAGCGCGTCATCGGCGGACCGCAACGCGCCCGCCCCGCCCGGCAAACCGCCGGCGATCAGCTCGACCAGGGAGGTGAGCCGAGCCTCGGAGGGCTCGTGTCTCAGATAGGCGGCTCCGATCACGCGGGCGCTCGACCGGTGGCGGAGCAGCCTCGCCAGTCGTTCGGCCGGCGTGGATCGGTCGGGGATGGAAAGCCACGAGGGGATCGACGACCGGGCGACGAGCGACGCTCCGCACGCCGCCGAGAGGACGAGGAACTGACGCCGGCTGAGACCGTGGCGTTCGATCATGCGAGGAGCCCCTTGAGATGGTCCGCCAGTCGCAGCGCCAGCGCCACGATCGTGAGCGTGGGCGTGCCGGAGCCGGCGGTCGGGAAGACCGAGCTCCCCGCGATGTAGAGATTGCGGATCCCGTGGACCCGGCAGTTGCGATCGACCACTCCCCACCGCGGATCGTCCGCCATCCGTGTCGTGCCCATGTGATGCCAGCCGCCGGCCAGATCCTCGGGCCACGGACCATCGTGGTCGTCGAGCATGACCCGGACCCGCCCGAGACCCGCCCGACCCACCTCGGAGCCAAGAACCTCAAGACTCCGCCGGACGCTGTGACGATCGAGCGAGGTGAGACGCCAGTCGAGCCGCACCCTCGGGATTCCCAGCGGGTCGCGGTCGTCGCCGAGCGTGACGCGGCTGTCCGGGTTCGGAACCGCGTTGATGCGGGTGCGGAGCAGGATGCTCTCGATCGGAGCCCCGAACTTCTTCGCGTAGCCCCGGGCGGCGATGTCCCCCATGAGGTCGGGGATCAGCGCCTGCGCCTCGAAGGGCGTCGAGCGCATCAGCTTGCCGACGACCTCCGGAAACGGCGCCGGCAGCGGAGCCCCCGGGATCAGCAGGGCCTGCCAGGACGTCAGATCTTCGGCCACCCTGGCCAGGTGGCCGCCCAGTTGATGGATGTGTCCTTGCCGGAGGGCCGGAACGAGCGCGTGCAGCGCCTTCATGTCCTCGGACTCGGCCGACCGCTGGAACGAGCCGGCGAGCGTGGGATGGAGACTCATCTGGACGTCGACGAGCTGCTCCTGGTCCCGCGTGGCCTGCTTCAGGCCCAGGTAGCCCAGGAGCCTCACGGCGCCCACCTTGTGATGGTCGTAGAGGCCCACCGACAGGCGCCGATCGAAGGGCACCAGCACGCCGCCCACGAATCGCGGGTGTTCGAGGAAGAACCGGCCCACGAGGTCGTTCCGGTTGCCCACCCCCTCGTGCCACTGCCGATTCGAAGCCAGGAGGATCCGGGGGTTCTCGATCCCTCCCGCGGCCAGGACCCCCTGGCGTGCCGCCACCGTGTACCGGTTGCCGTCGAGCGTGGCGACGTGGAAGAGGGTCGCCAGCGTGCCTTCGCTGTTGGTCTCGATCTCGGTGACGTTGGCGTGGCACTGGAGGACCACGTTCCGGGCCGCCTGGATCCCCGCCCGGTGCGTGATGCGGAAGCTGCGCGCTTCCGGGGACACGATCTGCGCGATCCGCGTGTCCAGGCGGTCGCCGCGCACCGGGAGCGGCTTGAACCGGTCCCGCTGGCGCCAGGTCTCGAGCCCCCAGTCCCCGCTCGAGACGCCGCACATGACCCGCGCCGGCTCGTAGTAGGACTCCAGATCCCGCTCGGCGATCGGCCAGCCGCTGTTGGGTATCCAGGCCTTCGACTCGAAGTCCTCGGGGTCCATCGGACGGCAGATGCCGCCCCAGTGGTTGGTGGTGCCGCCGAGCCAGCGGAGTCGCGCGGTGTCGAGCGGGAAATACGGCAGACCCACGTTCTCGCCCCGCGACAGATCCTGGGTCGTGGCCTCGAACGCCTCCCCGCCGCTCTCGAGCACCACCACCCGGGTCGAAGTCCCCGCGAACCGCCGGGCGATGCTGATCCCGGCCGCTCCCGCGCCGACGATGCAGAGGTCGGCCTCGATCCGGCTGCCGTGGGGAATGCTGCGGCTGTCGACGATCATGGCGAGGAACCCGGCCCGGCGCGGCGCGCGCGCACGGTCACGATGCTGCCCGAGAATCGGTCATGGAGTCCGCGTCCCGCGGGGCTCCGCAGCGTCGTCACGAGAAGGATCAGGTACCAGGCCAGCGAGGCCAGCGCGACCGGAGCCCGGGAGGCCGGCGCCACGATGCCCAGCAGCGCGCAAAGGCTCACGGGCCCCATCAGGAGCAGCCAGCGTGCGGTCGCTTGCGCCAGCGTGATCGGGCGCGATCCCCCGGTTCGCCCCACGGCGATCCGCAGCAGACGCTGCCCGGGCGTCGAGGGGAGGTCCCTGCCCGACCGCCTTGCCCAGGAGCCTATGAAGTACCCGGCCCCCAGCGCCACGTTCAAGATCCACGCGAGCATCACGCGGTCGCGATGGATCATGAAGCCGTTCCCGGCGCCGCCCTCCTCCGCACGGAACGAAACGGCGGGCCCGACGGTCGCATCCAGCGCCATGGAGAACGCGAACACGACGCCCGTCAGCAGCAAAGCGTCCACGAGGAAGGCGAACAGCCGGCCCAGCGGGGCAGCGTGGATCTCGACCGGCTTGCGACCACCCCTGGCTGTTTCGGCCCCAGGGTCCATAGTTCTCCTGCGTGCTTTTCTGGTTCTCGATCGACCAGCGAATTGGCGGGGGCGACCTTCTGATAGACGCACGGCCGCGGCCGTGATGACTACGAGCTCGCCCCCTGGACTGCGCGTCTGGGAGCTCCGCTCCACCAGCAATATTAGGCTGTGGTTAGGAGAGACGCAAACTATTCCGGAGGGAACGCGGCTATACCGATGTATGAGGTGTTACTTGGTACTGAACTGCGATGGTCGGGCGACCGTGGAGCAGTTCGGTTTCGGATCAGGTTCTAACGGTAAATCATACTACAGCATGGACGTTAGGCAATACCAAACACGCGGCGTTTCTCACGCCGGGGCTTCCTGCGGTATCCGCGATCGCCGGTCCTCCGCGGTCAGGATCTGGACCGCGGCGCCCGCCAGCCCGAGCAGCAGCCAGAAGTATCGCTGGTAGGCGAGCTGGAGGAAGATCGCGGTCACGAGATAGCTGCAGATGCTGAGGAAGAACGCGGCCGCCAGTCCTCCAAGCTCGGGCCTCTCCTTCCGCCACCGGTGCCAAGCGCGCCACAGGCGCATCTGCATCAAGGCGATCACGGCCAGGAAGATGCCGAGCCCCAGGATGCCGGTCTCCGCGGCCATCTCGAAGTACATGATGTGGGCGCGGCGCTCGGTGGTGACGTGACGGAACGCGATGTCGGGATCGCTCATGTAGTCCTGCGAATAGACGGGCATGAACTGCCCGGCGCCGACCCCGATGAGCGGATGATCCAGGAAGAGCGAGAAGGCCGCCAGCATCTCGGTGAGCCGGCCCCGGATCGCCCCGTCCATCTCTCCGCTTCGCGCGTCGCGGACATCGGTCGTGACCCCGGCCAGGGTTGCGATCCGGCCGACGTAGCTGGGTGCGAAGACCACGATGCCCATGACCGCCACGGCCCCTACCAGCGCCAGCTCTCTCAGCCGGATCTCCTTCATGAGCGCCAGCAGCAGGACCACGGCGGCGAGCCCGATGAACGCCCCGCGGGAAAAGGTCAAGAGGGTGCCGCCCAGGATGACGAGTCCGCATCCCGCGCAGATCAGCCGGGGGAGGGCCTTCTTGTGCGAGCGCATCCGGTAGAAAACCAGGGGCAGCAGATAGAGCAGGTTCTGGGCATACCGGTTCGGCTGCCCCAAGGGACCGCCGGCCCGTTCGACCAGGCGCATCTTGTCTGGCTCGTGCAACGCATCGCCTCCGTCCACGAACTCGATGTTGCGCTGGGCCAGGCCGAAGAACTGCTGGGAAAAGGACTTCGTCGCCTGCTGGTACACGGTGAGACCCGCGAGCAGCGCCCCGCAGAGCATCAAGACATCGATGACCCGCGTCAGGTTCCTGGGCGTCCGGATCAGGTTCAGCACCAGGAAGTACATCATCAGGCCTTCGGCCATGAACGTTCCCAGCCACCCGAACGCGGCCTGGTAGTCCTTGACCACCAGGAAGGACACCAGCACGGCGCCGAGGAAAGCCACGATCAGGAGCAGCGGGTAGTCCACGATGATGGGGTCCCGTCGCAGCAGGTAGCGGGACAGAAACGGCATCAGGAGGAGCAGGAAGGCCGATCCGGCCAGCAGCACCGGCATGCGGTACAGGTTGACCGCGATCCCGGGGAGGTTCATGTAGAGCGCCGAGATGCCGAAGAGCGTTACGGTGTCGGGGACGAACAAGGTGAGCGCCGCCATTCCGGCCGCGGCCAGGAGAAGCAGGGTGGGCAGGAGCCCCCCGAGCGACAGCGCGGTTCCCGCGCCCACGGTCCCCGCGAGCGTGCTCGCGACCGCTCCGATGCGCCTGCCTGCCTTCGTCACGAACCGACCTCCTCCTGGGATGGCGCTGTTCCGTTCGTGCGACGGCCTGCGCCCGAGCCGTCTCTCTCCAGGGTGTGGAAGTGCGCGACGCGGCGGCGGTACCGATTCCAGATCATCTCGGTCGCGAGCCGCACCGTGCCTTCCTCGGAGTCCGACGTGTCCAGCAGAACCGCCCCGCGCACCGCGAGCCGCAACGATCGATATCGCTCCCGTTGCCTCGCGAGCCACTCGAGGCTGTGCTCCTGCTTCCTTGCGCGAAGGACCTCGGGAGGAACATCGAGCACCAGGACCAGGTCCGGCCGCGGGCTCGCCATCCGGAGCAGCCGGCGGCGCCACCTCGCCCCCCGACCCTTGGGCGTCTCGGAAACCAGGAGCTCGTACGGATGGCGGTCGAAGACGACGAATCTTCCGCGGAGCCTGAGCGCCAGGGCCCCGAGCGACCGGTAGGCCTGCTCCAGCAGCCGGTTGCCGTAGGCGAGCGGGCGCACGAGTCGCGCGTTCCCTCGCCCGGGGGATTTCCGCTGCCGCTCGATCCAGCCGGTCGAGCGCAGCCCGAGCGTGCTCTGGCTCACATTCGAGCCCATGTAAACGACCCGGGCCCGGATCTGAGGGTCCGCGGCCAGGGCGCGGGCGAGAGTCGTCTTGCCCGCCCCGTCGGGGCCCATGAGCGCCACCGAGAACCCCTTCCGGCCGAACAGCACGAGCAGCGGGCGGACCAGACGAGCCCCGTGGCCGACGAGCCACAGGCGCGCGCAGCCGGCGGGGTCGCGCCGGAAGATCTCCAGGGCGAGCCTGCGGCGCTTCGCCAGCAGCCGGTCCCACGTCCCGGCAACGATGGTGTCCGACAGCTCGGGCCAGCCCAGAGCCCCTCCGAGGGCCTGCTGGAACCGCGTCGCCGCCGCGGCTCTCCGGGCAGGGTCGCAGTCGATGA
>VBOT01000197.1 GCA_005893225.1 Candidatus Eiseniibacteriota bacterium | reverse complement strand
GGAGGCGGAGTCGACGCCCCACGCCCCGATCGAGTCCTCACTCAAGCCCAGCTCAAGCCTCAGCTGCAATCCTTCCGGGCGTTCGCTTCCCATTAGCCTGGCACGACGACTCGGCGCGAGGGCGCTCGTCGTGGGGAAGCCCCACACCTCAGGAAGGAGACGCTCACCCATGTGGCCACGTCCGCTCGTCGCCGTCGGACTCGGCGTCCTGCTCGTCTCGATGGCGCCCCTCACCGCCCAGGCATGGGTCTGGGACCGAAACAACAACCGCATCGATGATCGCATCGAAGCCGTGAACGCCAACGGGATCGCGGCCGCCCATGTCGACAACGACCTCGGCAAGCGGACCGTCTTCTTCGTCTTTCCCGAGACGGCATCCCGGAGCTCCATCAGCTCGGGGGCGCCGGTCAGCTACGGCGTGTACGTGGGCTACGATCACCCGCCCACCGACGGCGACGTCGCCGAGCTACGGGCTGCCGGGGCGACCCTGCTATGGCGGCCGCGCTACATCAACTACCTTCGCGCCCGGGCCAGCTTCACCCAGATCCAGGCCATGGCTCACGCATCCGGAGTGACCCGGGTCGAGGCATGGCAGGTGATGTACGCCACCAATGACAACGCCACGCGGACCTTCAGGGCCAGGGCCGCCGACGGGGGCGTGGGCGCGGGAGTGTTCCCGTCCGTCTGGAAGGAGCTCGGGATCACCGGAAAGGGTGTCGTGGTGGGGATCCTCGACACCGGGGTGAACGACGCCACGATGGGGAGCTACCCGGCACACGAGTCCTTGATCGGCAAGTTCGTCGGAGGCGGGGACTTCTCCAACCCCGACGAGTCGCAGAACACGCCACCCGATTCGAGCGCCAATCCGGCCAACAGCGTCGACCCGCTGGGTGATTACCATGCCACGCACGTCGCCGGGACGGCGATCGGGAGCGGCGGGCCGCAGGGCTTCCTGAACGGTGCCGCGCCGGGGCCCTACGCGGGAATGGCCCCCGGGGCGCGGCTCGTGGACTGCAAGGTCCTGACCGACGCCGGCGCCGGCGGGGGCTCGGCCGAGGCCCTCGAGTGGTGCATCAACCACCGCAACACGCTTTGGGGCACCGACCCCGACGGCACGGTCTACCGCGGCATCCAGGTCGTGAACATGAGCCTCGGCGGCATCTCGGATTCCGACGGCAGCGATGCCGACTGCGCGGAGGTGAACGCCGCCGTCAAGGCCGGCATCGCGGTCTGCGTCGCCACCGGGAACGACGGGAACACCCACTACATGCCGAGTCCGGCCGCGGCCGACCTCGACATCGCTGTGGGGGCGCTCCAGGATGCCAACAGCCTCCAGCACTCGGACGACATCGTTGCCGACTACTCCAACGAGGGCCCCCGCACGGACGACGGGGACTCTGACCACTTCGACGAGATGAAGCCCTCGGTGCTGGGCTCGGGCTCGGACATCGTCTCCGCGCTCGGCGACCCGACCACGGACGGCAAGCGCTACCACAACATCAACGGCACCAGCATGGCCACGCCGACGATCGCCGGGTTGTGCGCACTGGTCCGGCAGGCGAACCCGAACCTCACGCCGCTCCAGGTGCGCGACATCCTCCAGAACACGGCGGAGCATCGCACCGACCACGGCCAGCAGCCGCCCTCGGCCTCCGATCCGTTTCACCTCGACCCCAACTATCACCCGTCCTGGGGCTGGGGCGAGCCCGACGCCTACGCGGCGGTCAAGGAGGCGCTCAACAGCAACACCACGCAGGTGATCGCCGAGGGCGCGACGCCCGCGCTGATCATGGGCCAGCTCCAGGTACAGGTGCGCTGGACCACGCAGCGCGAGATCGACGTGGCGCATTTCAACGTTTACCGGGCTCCCGACTTGGGAGGCTACGCCGGCAACTTCGCGAGCGTGAGCCCGGACGTGACGCCGACCGGGAGCGCCGTGATCGAGCGTTCGCCCAACCGCACCAGCTACACGTTGACCGACACGGATCCGGGGCTGGTGGCGGGCACGCCTTACTGGTACCAGGTGCGCTGGACCGGCACCGCCGGCGGGACGCACATCGAGCCGGCGTTCCGGGTCACGACCGACACGCCGCCGATGCGCGCGGGTCAAGTGGGTGATCTCGTGGTATCGAATCGGTTCTGGTCCGGCCACTGCTGCGTTGTATAGCAGTACTAATCGGAGACGTCGCTTGCGACTCTGGAGCGCCGTTCAGCGGCCATTCATGGGAGGATTCATCAGCGAACTTCCGATTGACCCGTGATCGGCCATTCGCTTTGATATACATTCGCGCGACTGCCACATCCCTTGATAGGCAGTTCCCGACCACATCTCGAATGACATCGACCGTTCCGAGCCGCGAGCGCGTTCGGCTCGTGATCCGGATCGAAACGGCGCAGGGAGGTACCGCGTGGGCGGAGCATCCCGCCTGGTTCGGCTCTGGGCTCTAGGGTGCCTGGTCCTGATGGCAAGCTGGCCCGTTGCGGCTCGGGCTGCCGTCTCGTTCCAGGTCACGCTGCGCGACACCGGAATCGCGGACCAGGACGACATGTGCATCTGGCTCCACCCCTCCGATCTCTCGCGCAGCACCGTCATCTGCTCCGACAAGACGGCGTACAAGCTGTTCGTCTACGACTTGAACGGCAACACGATCCAGGTGATCGCGGCGGAGCATCCCGGGAACATCGACGTTCGATATCAGTTTCCCCTGGGGGGCAGGCTCGTGGACATCGTTGCCCTGAACGAACGCGGCACTTCCAAGATCCGGGTCTACAAGGTGGATCCGTCGACCCGACAGCTCCAGCAGGTCGACAACGGCGGGATCGATACCGGTCCCAACTACGGCTTCACCCTCTTCCGGAGCGCCAGGACGGGCAAGCTCTACGGCTTCACCGGACCCAAGAGCGCCACGGTGGTCCAAGAGTGGGAGCTGGTCGACAACGGAGCGGGTCGAGTCGCGGGGGTGGGGCCGCTGCGGCAGTTCCAGCCCGGCGGCACCGTGGAAGGAATGGTGGCGGAAGTCGGGCGGGATCTGGAAGTATTCGGCCGAGCCGGACCAAGGGGCGACGGGCGCCAAGATCACTCCGGTGGGCGAGAACGGGCTGACGGCGGATGTCGAGGGAATCAGCCTCTACTATCGCGCGAACGGCGCCGGCTACATCCTGGTCTCGAGTCAGGGCAACAGCGCCTTCAACGTGTACGACCGCCGGCCTCCGCACGCCTACCTCGGAACCTTCACCATCGATGGCGTCACGCAGACCGACGGCCTGGACGTCATCAACCTGCCGCTCGGTGCGCGATTCTCTCTCGGGCTCTTCGTGTGCCACAACGGCGCCGCCGCTCCCTACCCGGTGGAGCTCGTGAAATGGGGCGACATCGCGGCGGCGCTTGGCCTCCCGGTCGAGACCCAGTACTGGGACCCGCGCCATCCCAGGATCGCGGACGTGCCGCCGCCCGCCCTCTTGCCGATTTCCCTTCGCGTCGTTCCCAACCCGGCGCGAGCCGGCGCCCGGGTGAGCTTCCATCTCCCCCGAGAGACTCATGACCGCCTCGCCATCTACGATGGCGCCGGGCGCCGTCTCCGCCTGTTGCACGAGGGAACGCTCGCCGCGGGGACCCATGCCATGACCTGGGACGCCCGGGACGGCGACGGCCGGCGAGTGGCGCCCGGAGTCTATTTCGTTTTGCTGGAGCGAAACCCGCTCCCGAGCATCGTCGGCAGGGTGGTCATCGTCGAATAGGGCGCCCCGGCGGGGCCCCGTCGAATCTTCGCTCCAGCCTGGCCACGCCCGGCCCGCCGATCGTCGCGGGCGTTCCGCCACACGCCTCGCCTCCACGAGGCGCCCAAGTCGCGCTCCGGAAACGTGCTGCGCCTCGCGCGGCGATGCCGGTTCCCCTCCATCCGGCCACGCTCTCCAGCTTCCGAGCCCCGAGACGCTTTGTATGAAACGCCGACACTATCTCGGGAAGGATTATTGGCCTGGATCGAGCCCGATGAAGAGGGATCCATCAGCGCCCGCCAGGTTTAGTACTACACAACATGTCATTGGTACCCAACTCTCTACGCTCGTATGACGTCCACCTCGCGAAAGACGCTGCCATTGAATCATCGTCATTCGCTCTGGCATAAAACCGTCGGCGTTCTTGACGATTAGTATTGCGGGCACATATATATTCGGTATCATTTATTACGTATTGATCAAGGGTGGTGGCCGACGTTCGGCTGCACTCGAGCTGCCCGACGGGCGGATCAGAAACAGATCCGGGTTGATCCCGCCGCGACCGGGCCGAATCCCCGTCTTCCGAGACACACAACATCATGCTCTGCATCGCTTCGGCGCACCCCCGCGTTGACACACATTGCCCGGCTGATCGGGGCGTAGCGATCCTTGTGGCGCGGAGCTAGAAGGAGGGACGCTCCGTGTCAGCAGGTCTGTGGTGGGCGGTGCGCTCCAGCGCCATGGAACGCGTGGCGGCGCCGGAGCTCGATGAGATAGGGCGCGGAGAACGGGCCGAAGCTCTTGCGCCGCCCCAGGAGGAAGAGCGTCGCGGCGAGCAGCGGCCGAAGGCTCACCTCTTCCTGAACCTGAACGGAAGAGCGAGGCGCCACTGGCTGAGCCCGTGGTGCCTGTCCCGCGCGAAACGGATGGTCGATATCGTTGGGGCGGGTGTGATCCTACTGATTCTGTCGCCCGCCCTGGCGCTGATCGCGATCGCGATCAAGCTGGACAGTCCGGGGCCGGTGTTCTTCCGCCAGTGGAGGACGGGGCTGGTCGGGCGCAGGTTCAGAATATTCAAGTTCCGCACGATGAAAAGGGATGCGGAGAAGATGAAGGAGTCGCTGCGCTCCCTCAATCATCATGGCCCGAACTCGGTGGACTTCAAGATACTGGATGATCCGAGAGTCACGCGCGTGGGCCGCTACCTGAGGCGTGCCAGCCTGGACGAGCTGCCCAACTTCCTCAACGTGTTTCGCGGCGAGATGAGCCTCGTCGGGCCGCGGCCGACCTCGTTCGGAATCGAGGTCTACGAGGATTGGCACCTGAGACGGCTCGCGGTGCCGCCGGGGATCACGGGGCTGTGGCAGATCTCGGGTCGCTGCGAGATCGACTTCGACGACCGGGTCAAACTGGACTCGAAGTACATCCAGGAGCAATCGTTCCTCCTGGATCTCAAGATCCTGGTTCTGACCCCGTTCAAGGTGCTCGCCGGCCGCGGAGCCTGCTGAAAGACGAGCCTCAACTCGTCGTGATGACGAGAGCGCAGAAGGCGACCCGATCGTGAGACCGAGTCGCCTTTTCGCTTGAGTGGGACTTTGCGGTGGGGTTGGAAGGAGATGTCCGAAGTCGGCGGCCGCTTCACCCCTGGCCGGGGCTGAAGCCGCTCAGGCGGAGCTTCGAGCCCCGCGCCACATCCTCCGCGCGATGACCGGGATCTCGCCGATCGCCGGCCCGGGATCGTCGACCGACAGCAGGTCGTATCCGCACCGCGGATCGAGCAGGCCCAGGAGGCCGCCGATTCCCTCGCGCGGTCCCGGAACCTCGAGGAACGCGTAGCCTCGCCTGCCGCTCAACGCCGAGGCGATCCAGACCAGGTCGAGCGCCAGGTTCCTCGCGCGCACGTTCAGGCGATAGCGAAGCTGGGGGGCGGCGCCGTTGGTGGGGGGACCGAGCAGGTAGAGCTCGGCCAGCAAGCGCGGGAAGTCGACCCCGCTCATCACCGCAAGGGGCAGGGAGCCCCACACCCGGCCGTTGACCTCCATGAGGATGGGACCGCGGGGTCCGACCTTGAACTCCACCATGGCGAGCCCGGTCCACCGGAGCGCGGCGAGGAGCCGGACCGAGCAGTCGTAGAGCACCGGGTCGAGAGCCACGCTCTCCCTGAGCGAGCTCGGCCCGCCGGTGAGCGGGACCTCGTGAACCCGGCGGTGCTGGAAGGCCGCCAGCGGGCGTCCCTCGTGCATGAGCAGGCCCACGCCATGCCCGGCTCCGGCGCAGTACTCCTGCACCAGGACCTCGACGCGACCCTCGAGGGGGCGCGCGCGGGCCATCACCTCATCCGCGCCATTGGCGTAGGAGACCTCGAAGGCCTCGACGGATTTCCGATCCCGGTACACCCTCGAGGACATCGGCTTGAGGACCACCGGCCATCCGAGGTCGCCCGCGGCCTCGCGCGCGGCCTCCGCCGAATCGACCAGCACGCTCCTCGGGGTGGGAATCCCGAGCCGCGAGGCGAGCTCCAGCGTTCTCCGCTTGTCGGTCACGACGCGAAGGGGCTCGGGCTCGGGCATGGCCACCCGGCAGGCGGGAGGGAGTCGGTCGCGCTCTTCCGAGAGCGGGAGGATCGCGGCATCGGTCACCGGGATGACCAGGTCCACCCGCCAGCGGGAGATCGCTTCGATCATCCACTGGACGAACGCCCCGGGAGAGTGGGCGGGAGATGGATAGACGAGCCGCTCTTCGGCGTGACGCGAGCGGAAGCCCAGGCTGCGGCGGTCCGCGTCGGCCGCGATCACGCGCCAGCCCCGGCGCCCCAGGGAGCGGATGATGGAGACGGCGCTCCCGCGCCCGGCATCCGTGACGAGGATCGTCGGCCGGGACGTCTGGCCGGGGCTCACGTTCCGTTCCTCATCCCCAGCCGATCGAGGATCAGCCGGGAAGTCTGGCGGACCACGGCATCCTCGGGCTGCGTGGCGTCGACGGTCTTCACTCCTTCGACGGCCTCCCGGAGCCGCAGGTCGCCGCGCCAGCGCCTCGAACGTGCCCTCCTGCTTGCGCGCCCACAGCATCTCCGGGGGCGCGTCCAGCAGGATCACCAGGTCCGGCTTGGGGTACAACCACTTGAGCACGAACCCGTGGACCCGGCGGCTGGCGGTCCGCTCGCCGGCACCGTTCGAGATGTCGTGCGCGTAGTAGTCGGAATAGAAATGCCGGTCGAAGAGCACGATGCGGCCGCGGCAGACGTGATACCAGGCGAGTGTTTGGCGGAACCACTCCTCGGCCAGTCGATGGGTCAGTGCGAGCAGCGAGCGCGCCTCTCTCAGCACGCGCCGCAGGCCGCCTCTCGGCTCGGGCCGCCTGCGAGTCGGATCGGGCGGGCCCCCCTGCGGGCGGGTCCCGCGCAGCCGCTTCAGCGCATGGATCGCGCGCGTTGTCGGGAGCATGACGTTGCTCGCGTCCGTGTTGACGCCCATGTAGATGTACTTCACCGGCACCGGCAGGCTCTGCTCGATCCGTCGGCTGACGGTCGTCTTGCCGGCCCCATCCGGACCGATCAGCGCCACCGTGAATCCCGTCATGGGATGGGCCGGGCGGCCACGGCGGCGATCACTTCCTCGAGCTTGCTCGTGCTCCTCGCCCACACGAAGTTCTGCTCCACGAAGCAGCGTGAGGCCGTGCACGGAGCGGGGTCGAGGCGGGCCTCCGCCAGCTTTCGGACGACGTGCGCGGCGAACTCGTCGGCGCTGCCCGCCACGGCGACCGGCGGCGCGGCGCCTTCCTCGGTACGGAGCCCCTCGGCCGCGAGCCGCGAGGCCACGACCGGGACCCCCATCGCCATCGCCTCGAGCAGCTTGTTCTGGACGCCGGCTCCGAACCGGAGCGGGGCCGCGAACACGCTGGCGCGCTCCAGATAGGGCCGGACATCGGGCACCATTCCGGTCACGCACGCCCCGGAGCGCCTGCCGGCCTCGATCAGCCGGGCGGGAGCGTCCCGGCCGACGATCAGGAGCCGGGCCGCGGGAACCGATCGACGCACGCGGGGAAGGACGTTTTCGATCAGGTGCAGCGCGGCGTCGGCGTTGGGCGGGTAGTCCATCGCCCCGGTCATCACGATCGTGTCCCTGCCCAGCTTGGCCGAGCGCCGGCACCAATAGTCGAGGTCGACGCCGTTGGGGACCACCGTGGCGTGATTCCCGTTGGTGCCGGCGATGGCTTCACGGTCCCGGCAGGACGCGAACAGCAGGTGATTCGCTTCCCGCGCGAGACGGCGCTCCACCGACCGGACGCGAAGGTACTCGAGTCCCAGTGCCGGGAGCTCCCCGATCCCGCTGTGCCGCATCGCTCCCCGGAGCCTCACCGAGGTGGCGTCGCACATGTCGGCCACCAGGGGAATCCCCCGGAGGCCCGCGATCGCCGGGTAGGTGCGCTTGCCGCTGAACACCACCACGTCGGGCTGGTCCTGCTCGAGGCACCGCTGCACCGCGGCTCGCATCTGACGGATCGCCCGCCCGCCCCCGGCTCCGGGCAGCAGGGAACGGATCGCGCGGACTGCCTTGAACGCCTTGGAGCGGCGCGCGATCGAATCGCCGAATGTCTGCACCCGCGCGGTGAAGGGGACCAGCGCCTCGGCGTGCTCGCTGCGGAACGTCCTCCCCGCCAGCGACAGCAGAGAGACCTCGTGGTGCCTGGAGAGGCCCCGGATGAGGAAGAAGTGCCTCAGGTAGCCGCTCGTCAGCGGGTAAGGAAAGCCGTTCGTGATGTAGAGGATTCGCATGCAGGTTCCGCGGTGAGTCCGGCGAGGGGCCGGGCCGGCGAAGTGAGCTAGATCAGGGGTCTCATCGCATCGTAGAGCGACGCGATGCACATGGGATAGGGATGGTAGATGCAGTGAGCCGGCCGGCCCTCGAGGCTGCGCTGAAGCGCGGCACGAAGACGTTGTTCTGTGGTGTCGATCGTATCGTTGGTGGATCCGGGGAAGGCGAACCTGAACATGTGGTAATACGACATGAAGCTCTCCAGCTCGTACAGGACGGAGTATACCATTCTCCTCGCTATTTCGGCGGTATCGATCGGCTCGGCCCTCACCTCCTCGCCGGCGGCGCTCGCGAGCAGGAATACGCGATCCATGGGTCGCGGGGCGGTCCCGCAGGGTCCGAACAGACGTTCGGGAGCGACATCCACATGGGTCTGGCGCTGCACCAGAGCCTGCACCCGGTCGAGGGCCCGCGCCGGCATGCCCGGCCAGCTGCCTTCCGTCAGTCCCCGTCCCACGCCGGCGGCCGCGCGGAGCACCCGCAGGCGGCCGCGCTTTCCCCAGCCGATCCGCTGCCGGTACTGGTGGAGCTGCCTCAGGTGCCAGTCCCAGAGCCGGATGGGCTGCGGGATCCCGAACATCCGCTGGGTGTCCGGGTCCAGGTAGATCCACTCGTCGCCGAGGTACTCGGCGCCCCGCGACATGAACGCCAGCAGGGCTTCCGTCTTTCCTCCCTTGGACCAGCCGGTCACGAGCACGCCGGTTCCGTCACAGACGAAAGCCGACGCATGGAGGGGAACCGCTCCGCGCGTGAGCGCGGTGAGATTGAGGATCGGGATCAGCAGCGGCACCGCGGGCAGGCCGGACTCGCAGACGATCTCGCAGCGGCCTCCGATGTCCTGAAACGGGATCATCACGCGAGCCTTGACCTTGTGCTTGCTCTTGAGGACCAGGAAAGCATCGTCGGTGAAGGCGGCGTCGTCCACGCCGAGGTAGCGGAGCCGCGAGGCGTGCGCGATGCGATCCACGAAGCGGATCACGATGTCGGGCTCGCGGTTCAAGGTGGATCGAAGGGGCCCGAGCTGGGCGGCCACGGCGCGCGCGTCGCCAGGCGCGGCATCGACGAGACGGATGCCGACCCGCCCGTGGAGGTCGAAGTCGACCGGTCCCTGGAGGCGCGAATGTTGGATCACGGCTCGTGTTTCTCGGAAATGGGGGGCGTCGCGTGGGGGGGCGGGGCCATGGGGGAGTGGGGGTCGGGGAGGCGTGCTGACGGCGGCAGGGCGAGGCAAACGGCGAGGCAAACAATGTTACCGCCCGACGGACGAACGCCGCAAGGTATGAATGGGAGCCGGCCCGCGGGAACGCCGTGAATATCACCGAGTACGGAACCCGGCGGAGACGGCTCCGGCGCGGTCGCATGTCGCGCCGCGCCGGTGGGACTGGGTGATTCGACCCGATGGCCGAGGTGTAGGGCAGGTTGGGCTAGATCACTTCAGCGTCGTGATCGCGGCGGGAGGGATGGTGTCCCGGGGCGCCGCCACGCCCGCATGGGTCCAGTCCGTCCACGCCAGGTTCTTCCCCGGGTGCGCGGGGGTCACCGCCGGGAAGCGGGTCCCGTATCTGTGGTTTATGACCCAGACCATCCATTCGTCGTCGCCGTGCGCCCACCAGCCGTCGCTGGGATAGCGGAGGTTCAGGTTGTACAGGAACTGCACCGCCCGCTTCATGGCCTGGTCCTGCCAGTTCCAGGTGTCGTAACCCTGGCGGTAGAGGATCTCGGCCTGGCCCACGGCCCCCTCCAGCGCGCCCCACGGGTAGTTCGTCGGGCAAGGCGGGAACTTGAAGGCGCACCCCCGCCGCATGTCATCCGGAATCGCCCCGTCGATCGACTCCCCGTTCTTCACCCCGCCCTTGGGGTTGACCCCCACCGGGTGAGTGGAATCGGCCTGCCACGACAGGTCCCCGAACGAAAAGCCGGCATACGACGCGCGATCCCCGAGCCAGCCCTTGAAGACCTTGGCGCATCGCGCCAGCTCCACCGAGTCACCCAGGTAGGCCGCCACCGCGGCCCGGCTGTCGCCCGCGTGCGCGCCCCAGTTGTTCGGCCGTTCCTCGTGCGTCGACCGCAGGGTCTTGGTATCCAGCACCTCGGTCAGGGTCAGCCGCAGCCAGGTCCGGAACTTGAGATCATCGGCCGGATCCAGCCCCACGAGATCGGCGGCGAT
>VBOT01000125.1:36122-36570 GCA_005893225.1 Candidatus Eiseniibacteriota bacterium | reverse complement strand
GCAGCCGCCGGCGAATTCGCTGCTTGCAACGCGCCTCGCGCTTCTGTATTGCTGAGCTCACTCGAAAGGCCCTCCCTGGCGTCTGAAGGTTGACTGAACAACTCCTTCTTAGCCGCTCTGGGCGGGCCTTTCGAGCTTTTTCTCTCTCCTCAGCTATGAAATCGCGCTTGTTCAGGGACTAGCAGTCGGGACCTGAGCACGGCCTCCCTCCATGTGACTCAGTCCGTTGCTGATGTCGTAAGCAGGAGAGCTTACGCTGTCTCTATCGATCTCACCTGGACCGCCACGGGTCCCATCTCTAGGGATGTGACGAACGACCCTCACTCGACCACACCCGGCTTCGTCGTGGAGAACCACTTCCAAGGATCGTTCCGTCCAGCCCAGGCCGTGGGTACGGTCGTAGTCGGCGCGACGAACTACACCACCACGGCTTCCTACGACGCTGAGG
>VBOT01000125.1:34832-36054 GCA_005893225.1 Candidatus Eiseniibacteriota bacterium | reverse complement strand
TATTCCCCTTTCGACATGGGGACGGCTGAAGTTGCTCTACCGGTAATGCGATAGGACCTACCGGCCAGGACATGACGGTGCGGGCTCGGGCAGGTGTCCCGGGCCCCGGGGCGCCTGTCCGGGGCCTCGGCCGTTTCATGGACTCCATGCTTGCTCTGCTCTCGGCGCGGAAGAACGCCGGGTTGGCCGGCAGCGCAACAGCTGCACTCCGCTCCCTCGTTGGCCCCTCCACGCGCCTCGCAGGCCACGTTGGCCGAGCTGCGGATCTTGTTCGACACCCCTTCGGCGGGCGGGTCCGCTCGGTCCGCAGCCCAGCCGTTACGGCGACCCAAGCGTTCGCGGCGTTGGGATACCGCGTCAGGGCGTGACCGAGTGGGGGCAGCACGGCGGAACTCCCTCGCAGGGGCGTGAGCGACCGGGGGCCGGCCGCGTGCGGTCGGGAAATCCTTTCCGGCCGGGAGATGACCTCTCTTTCCTGGCAGGTCGCGGTCGGCCTCAACGCTGGTGCTTCAGGATCATGGCCCGCCAGAGCGAATCCAGGGAACCGCGAGCGATCCCAAGCTGGCGGGCGGCGGTGTCGAGGACTTCTGCGGGAGTCCTCCCAGCCTGCAGGACGGCACGAAGACCCGCGAGGCCCCGGTTGCGGTGGACGAGCTCACAGAGTACGGCAAGGCCGTCGTAGCCGACGTCGAGAGTCCCGATCCGCGGCGGTGGATCTGCCATGACCACCTCGATGGACAGTGACGGATGGGCGGCGACATAGCGAGCGAGGCCCGGCAGGAGCTGTGGATAGCCCAGGCCCGCAGATCCCCCGGTCCAGGTCATCAGGCCCTCGGCCACCAACGGAGCGGCTCGGCCGCTTACCTCAGGGGGCAGAATGACGTGGGCAAGTTCGTGCAGATACCCTTCGCCATTGGTGGATGCGCCGACGTAGACGTGACGCACGAACCTGTTCGAGCGGCCGCCGATGGTGTCGGGCCCGAGGGGGAAGAACTCGAGGCCCAGAGCGCGTAACGTCTCTTCGAGATCGGCGGTGAAGTAATAGGAGATCGGCTGCGGAGCGGGCTGACCGAAGGCATTCGCTAGGCTGTCTGCAAAGGTGGCCGTTGCTCGCGCGAGCCGCCGGTCGAAGACGTGCGCCGAAGGGAAGACGAAGGTAATGGCTCCGATGGTCTCCCGGCGCCAGGTGCGAGTCATGCGCGGGAGCGCGTTTGCCAGCACC
>VBOT01000125.1:0-34793 GCA_005893225.1 Candidatus Eiseniibacteriota bacterium | reverse complement strand
CATGGTGGCATAGACGCGATAGAGGGCCAGGGGACGGACAGCATGCGTCGAGTCGTCCACGGCGGAGACAAGGGTCGTGATCAGATAGGTCTCGGGCAATCCGACCGCTGGGGCCAGGCGGATGACGGTGTAGTCGGAAAAGCCCTGGTAGACGTACGGAGAGACAAGATCGAACGGGTGCCAGGTGGCTCGCTCGGCCTGTGACCACAGGCCGGCCCGCACCGAATCCGAGCTCTCGACGAGGTAGCGCTGCCAGAGATCAAAGACTTCGCGGGCCGGCGAGCCGGTCGTGTCGACTCCAAAGCCAAGGGCAAGCCGAAGGGAGCGAACCGGGAGCTGCGCCGAAACCTCGGGCCCAGATAGCGTCCCGAGCGCGATCAGAAGGGCAGCGATCTGCCGCACGGTCCTCACCATATCACGGGCGCGGTACGGCTCTTGCGTGCCGCCCGCACCGAGGCGCGAGCCCGGCTGGAGGAGACTTCCGGTGCCGCTCTCCACGAGAGGTTTGTGAGCGGGTTTCGGGGCCTCGCGGCTTCTCGGGGACCGCGGGCGTGATCTGCTCGCGGTGCGGAGAGCGCCTGGGTTCGCCGGCACGGCAACATGTCCACTCGCCGCCCCGGTTGGCCGTGCTGCGGGTGATCGTGGGCCGTACGGGCACCGCAGGGCCCTCCACGGGCCTCGTAGGCGACGTTCGGCTGCGGATCTTGTTCGACACCCCCTCGGCCGGGCGGGTTGGCTCAGTCCGCAGCCCAGCCGCCACGGCACCGCGCGGTGCGAGACGCCGCGGTGCTTGGCGTACGCGCGCTGCGAGCCGACCTTCCCCATGCGGCTACTGGCTACCACGAACGGGGCCGGACGCTAGCGGAACATCGGGGCCGGCGGCACCCTCGGGTCGCTCGTAGAGGAAGGACCCGCGCGGAGGCGCCGCCAGCCGCCAGCGCTCAGTCTCTGAAGATGACTGGCACGGCTACCCACACTGCCTCTGCTTGGGCGCCGGACTTCGCCGGACGGAATCGGTACTGCCGCACCGCCGTGATGGCCGCCTCGACGAGCTTCGGATCGTCCCGGATGGGCTCGAGGTCGAACCTGTCGCGGTGCCGCGGGACGGCGTAGGCGTCGAGCACGCTCCCCGACCTGCACACGAGCGCGTTGATGAGGAAAGTGTCCTCGACCCCGCGCACGAAGTCGCTCCGCGGATA
The DNA here is from genome assembly GCA_005893225.1 of Candidatus Eiseniibacteriota bacterium. Lineage (GTDB taxonomy): Bacteria > Eisenbacteria > RBG-16-71-46 > RBG-16-71-46 > RBG-16-71-46 > WS-3. The sequence goes on along the minus strand of VBOT01000125.1, from coordinate 33,594 downwards.
TACGGGCTCGACGCGACGTATCAAGGCCGGAAGCGTGTCAACGTAGAAGTTCCGGGTGAGCTCGATGTCCCCCAACACCGTGGAGAAGACCTCCCCCGGACCGAGGCAGCCCTCGGCGCCGGGCAGCCTGCTCGGCCGCAGCTCAATCTCGGCTGAGGCGCCGGCCCTCACGCCTTGTGCCGAGAAGTTTGCGGTCACCATGGCGGGTGGGGTTCCCGGCGGTATCACGTAGGGGGCGCGATAGACCGGGAGAATGAGGCCGGTCATGTGATTACCCAGGCCGACAACCGCCCAGTTCACCCGCAGACCAGCCGGCACGGGCGGCTCGAGGCTCAGTTCGACCCGCTCGCCAGCGCCGACGGCTCGCCGGGGGAACACGATGTGGTAGCCGCCGCTGTCAGACGCGGCAGCCTCGCGAACCACCGCCCGGTTGATGAGCAGAGCGATGGTTGTGAGGAGCACCATGTTCGGTCGCATCTCGACCCTCAAAGATAACGCGCTCGTGTTCGGGCCGGAAGCCGTCGCCAGCGGTGGTCAGCCTTCCTGTCTAGCTCGTTCGCGGGCCTTCCTACGCTCACTCGGTAACTGCCGAGATGCAGGCCGGGTCTCGTTCCGTGGCGGCCACTCTGATCTCGGCTTGCACGGATGCTGGTCGAAGCGTGCGGCCTCGGTTTCCGCATGGTCGATGGGAACTCTGCGAACTGTGGCACCGCAGCCCGCAACCGCGGCGCACGACGGGGCCACGCCAGCCACCCACCGGCCGGCCGAGAGGGGGGGAAGCCGGGCTCGTTCCCGAGGGCGCCGTCGCCCGGACGGCGCGGTGGCTGTTGTACGCGACCTTGACGGACCACTTGCCGAGGTCGCTCGCGTCCGCGGCGTCCAACGTCGTCGACCCCGCGTCCAACGCGAGGTAGATGCAACTGGCTGCCTTGTCGAGCCGACTCAGCGGGCCGCTGTTGCACGCCGCGCAGACGTCGGTGACCACGGGCTCGCCGCCCCACGGGTGCTTGGTGCGCCTCGGCACGAAGCACTCGTAGCCGCCGAGCAGGCGTCGCGCCCATCTCGGCAGGACGTGCTCCCGCGACATCTCGCCCTTGCCGAGGCAGTAGGCGCACGCGCCTGCCCGGGCCCTTCTCAAGCCGCACCCTCGACGTAGTCAGTCACGGGCTACCTATAAGGCGTGTAACCCCCCAAGCCGCCATAGAAGTAGGTCCGTCCCACGACAAAGCTGGCAGTGCAGTTTTGTGGCTCGGACCAGAAGGCCGTGATCTGGCCTCCCTGCTGTGCCCGAACACTTCTCGCACCGAGGTGGTAGACGACCGCGAGGCAGAGCACGCCTACGCACACGAAGAAGAATCGCTTCGCCAACATTCACCGACCTCCCTTCGGTCAGATCATTGCTCCGGGGCCGGCCCGCCGCGATCCCTTCTGGCGAGCGCATTTACTTGGCGCCCGCCCCCCACATCAGGCTCACGCCGAGCGTGAAGAGATTTACCGCAGAACGGGACCCGGCGCTCGGGCCCGGCCCGCCGGTCACGATGACGTGGTACATGCCGCCGATGCCCCATGTTGTAGCCGAACTTCTGCAGCGCATCGCCCACGTTGTAGGTGTACGTCCGCGTGTCGACCTTGGTCTTCAGCCAGTAGGGGCCAAAGCCGACCTTGGCATAGGGTCTCGCCTTCCCGCCGGTCCGGAAGGCGTAGAGCACGTGCGCGGTGGCCTGGATCGCGCTGAACTTGAGTTCCGAGCCTGGACCAAAGCGGGCTACGGCATCGGCGTTGGCGTCGTTGGAACCGCTCCACAAGTGATAGGCCACGTCCACGCCGATTCCTGCCTGCTCGGTCTCCATATACGTTGCCGCCAAGCCGCCTTGGAAGCCGGTCTTGGCCGACTTAGTGAAGTCGCTGGTGGGCACTGAACCGCCGAACTGAGGACCGACCCACCTGTCGCCCTTGGCGGCCACCCCGGGGGTTGCGTCGAACAGCGCGAGCGCAGTGAGCAGAATGAGGGACTTCTTCATGCGACCGTTCTCCCCGTTGAGCCGGACCCGACTGCCCGGCAGCGAGGGAGCATACTTCGCGGCGGGCTCGGCGGCGAGCGCGCGAGTCCCCCGGCCGCATGTGCTCGGATGATGAGCGTGTGTGCGCGCACGCGCGCGAGACGCCTCGCGACGGAGTCCCCCGGTACGACCCCCCGCGGCCTTCGTTAGTATCATCCAGGGCGCGAGCCATCCGCGGACTTGGGGGTCTGCCAAAAAGCAAGAAGCCCCCGAGAGAATCTGCGATTGTCAGCGGTATCGCGCTTTCACATGTTCCCAGGTCTCAATCATATACGATTCGGGGATCTACGACGGCAAGGAAGAGGTCGGCGATGAGGTTCCCAAGCGCGAGCATGGCCGAGGCCATGATCACACCACCAAGGGCCAGGTACTGGTCCTGAGTGAAGAGCGCGTCGAAGGTGATGAGTCCGAGACCAGGCCACGAGAAGATGGTCTCGGCGATCAGCGATCCCGAGATCAACGCGCCGAGCGTGTAGCCGAACAGCGTGATCATAGGATTGAGGGCGTTGCGCAGCGCGTGCTTGAAGACCACCACGTTCTCGTCCAGGCCCTTGGCGCGGGCGGTGGTCACGTAGTCGAGCCTCAACACGTCGAGCAGGTTTCCCCGCATCTGCCTCATCCGGCCCGCCAGCGGGATGAGCCCCACCACCAGCGCGGGAAGGGCGAGGTGGCGCAGGAGATCGAGCGCCTTCCCCACGCGGCCCAGGTCGTCCCAGTCCAGCGAATGCATGCCCCCGACGGGGAGCCACCCGGTGCGCCCGGCGAGCATGAGCAGCAGGAGCCCGGAGAGGACCTCGGGGACCGAGAGCCAGACGAAGGCGAGGACCGAGAGCGATTTGTCCACCCACGAGTGCTGCCGCACCGCCGCCCACACGCCGAGCGGGATCGCCAGCCCCCAGGTAATGATCGCGGCCGTGCTCGCCAGCAGCAGCGTGTTCGCGAAGCCCTCCCGCAGCACCACGAAGACAGGCCGGTGTTGCGAGAACGAGTCCCCGAAATCGAGGGGGAGGAAGAGATTCTTGAGGTAGAGCCCGTACTGCACGTACCACGGGCTGTCGAGGCCGAAGCGGTGGCGCATGGCCTCGATGGTTTCGGACGAGACGAGGGGATCCCCGGCAATCGTGTTCGAAAAGTCGCCAGGAACGAGCTGGCCCAGAATGAAGGTAAGCGTGATCACACCCAATACCATGAGAACGGTGTGTAGGACTCGCCGCAGGATGAACCGCTTCACCACCCGCCACCTTGCTTGAAGGGCGCCCAGGTCTACTTGTACCGGGCCTTGAGCCGGCCCCAGCTCTCCTGCTTCGCTGGCGTCGGAGAACCGAACACGTTGCCTCGGAAGACCCATGACGCCCCAGCATCGGGGGGTGCCCACCGGGGGTCGCACGCGATCGTGCGTCGCCGTTCGCGACCTCGTTGTCCCAGGCCACGATGGCGCAGATCGGCCATGGTGCCCGCACGGTCAAGCGAATGGCCCGAGGGCGAGGGACCTTCCTGGCGAGCCGGGCCGGCGAACGGGGTCCGGTGTCCGGATCAGCTCAACGGAGAATCAGCACCGGCTTCGACAGCAGCACGCCGCTCGCCCGCAGGCGATAGAAATACGTGCCCGCGGGAAGCCCCGAGGTGTTCCACTCCACCCGGTGCGCCCCGGCAGTGCGGTGGGAGTTCTCGAGCGTGGCCACCCTGCGCCCCAGAATGTCGTACACCGCCAGATCGACTTCGGCCTCCTCGGGCAGCGAGAACTCGAGTGTTGCGCGACCCTGTACCGTCAACCCCACGGAACGGATGCTCACCACGGGATCCGTCGCCGGCGCGGCACAGGGCCCGAGGGAGTTCACTGTCTGGCCGTCGTCCTGGCACTCGATCAGCCGCACCGCGCCGCCGGGCACTGCCGCCGAGACCGGATCGTGCGGGACGCAAACGCTGACCGCGCCCACGCACGAGGCCCCCTCGTCGTCGGTGGCGGTGAACGAGATCACGTAGACGCGGTCGTGGTCAGGGCCGCCGCGCTCCGCGCGCACGCTCGCTCTGCCGTCCTCGATCACGGCGTCCGGGCACGTGCTTCCGTTCCCCTGCCCCTCGAGCGGTTCGTCCTGGGTCACGCCCGTGACCACGATCGTGACCGGATCGCCATCCGGATCGGTCACGCCCACGATCTCGATCGGCACGAGGCTGTGATTGGGAGGTCCCAGCTCGGCCGGGCTGGCCGTGGCCGCAAGGCAGACCGGCGGCCGGTTCGGACACCAGAGGGTGCCGTTGAAGGGAGGCCACTCGCCGGACGCGCTCATGAAAGAGCGGCCCGGAGATCCTAAGCTGGCCGAATTGGGCGCCCGCTCGTTGGCACCGAAGCTCCCGCCGAATGCCGACTCGACGGCGCAGTTGAAGACGCCATCATCGGAGAGCAGGGACAGCGGGAAGAGCAGCCGGAGCGTGTTGGTGGCCGGGTCGAACCACAGATGAGAGGAAGCGTCGAGCCCGGGAACGCCCTGGCTGAATGAGAACTCACACGTCGACAGCGCGCCCAGGCCACCGAAGAGGGTGAAACCCCGGTCGGCTCCCTGGAAGTCGCCGCCCGAGCCGCAGGCGCTTCCGGTCGAGGGATCCTGATCCGTGTCGAAGCACCAGGTGACGTGGTGGGTGGCCGTGGTTGGGAAGGGAGGAGCGGCGAACTGGATCCTGAGGTCGACCATGCCCGCGGCAACGGTGGCGGATCCGGAGAGGATATCCGCGTTGGGCAGGGGCACGTCGCCGGCCGGATCCGTCCATGCGCCGGATCCCGCCTCCGCAGCCCCGAACGGGCTCGTGGCGGTCAGGACGACGAGGACGAGGAGTGCCGGAATGAAGGTGGTGACTCTCATGGGGTTCTCTCTTCTGCCGTATCAGCGATCCGAGGCGTCCGGGCGTGGACGTGGGGGGAGGAGTGCCTCCCGCGCTCGATCCTGACTCCAATGCAGTCTGTACCCCGCGCCCGCCGCGAAGCTCCGGAATTCGACGGGAGGGGACGGGCCCGGAACCCGTCACCGCGCTTGGGGCTGCCGCTACGATCGAGCGTTGCTTGGCCACATGCTCAGGCTCGCCTACCGCGCGGGAAGACTCGAGAAGCTCCCGGCGCTCCCCACCGTCGCGGTCGGCGACTGCAGGAGATCCGCGGTCGTGTTGGTCGCCTCGTCGCCTTCTCGCCGAACTCCACGGGCTCGTTCAACCGCGCGGTGCGGCGCCGGAGCGGTTGCGTCGTGTTCCACGTCCACCGCCTCCGTCACACGTTCGCGTCCCGGTACCTCGAGAGTGGAGGGCAGCTCGCCGCCTTGAAGGAGATTCTGGGGCATGCGAGTATCCGCACGACCGAGAGGTACGCGAAGCTCCTGCTCGCGCATGTACAGAAGGACGCGGCACGGGTCCAGGAGCGGGCCGAAAATGGGCTGAGATTTTGCTATTCTGTCCCTTTCCTGTCCCTTTGCGCCCGTTGCCTTCACTCGGTGGCGGGCGTAAACATTAGAGACTGAACACGATGGGCGATTAGCTCAGCTGGTAGAGCACTTGCTCGACAAGCAAGGGGTCACTGGTTCAAGTCCAGTATCGCCCACCACTTTGCTCGGGCCGTCGGACGCCCGCGCAGCCACGGGCAGTCCCGCTGCGTCCGCGATCGTCCGCTCATCTGGAACCGGAGGAAGCGCACCGATGGTGTTGCAACCCAGGCGGTTCGGCGTCCGTGATTCAATCGGCGCGCCGGTCGAGGGAGCCGGATCATGAGCACGCTGGTCGAAGACCGTCCCGACATCGCGCGCTACCCGGGCGGCGAGGCCCTCTATCGGCTGCGCCACTCGGCGGCTCACGTGCTGGCCGCGGCCGTCACCGACCTCTTCCCCGAAGTCAAGGTCGCGGGCGGCCCGCCGATCGAGAACGGGTTCTATTACGACTTCGCGCGCGAGCAGCCGTTCACGCCCGCCGACCTCGAGAAGATCGAGGCGCGGATGCGGGAGATCGTGGCGGAGAATCAGCCGTTCGAGTACCTGGAGACCAGCCGCGAGGAGGCGATCGAGCGGTTCACCGCGGCGGGAGAGAAGTACAAGCTCCATTTCGTCTCGCAGATTCCGCCCGGCGGCAAGGTGACCTACTACCGCAACGGGCGCTTCCTCGACCTGTGCCGGGGCCCGCACGCGGGGAGCACCGGCGAGATCGGGGCGTTCAAGCTCACCCACGCCGCCGGGGCCTACTGGCTGGGCAACGAACGCAACGAGATGCTGCAGCGCATCTACGGCACCGCCTTCCCGAGCCAGGAGGACCTGGAGGCCTACCTCAAGCGCATCGAGGAATCTCTCAAGCGCGACCACCGGCGGCTGGGCAAGGACCTCGACCTGTTCTCGGTCCACGAGGAGGTGGGGCCGGGGCTCATCCACTGGCATCCCCGGGGCGGCATGCTGCGCCACCTGATCGAGCAGTTCTGGAAGGACGAGCATCTCCGGCGCGGCTACCAGCTCGTCTACACGCCGCACATCGCCAGCGAGAAGCTCTACGAGATCTCCGGTCACCTCGAGAACTACGCGGATCTCATGTACGCGCCCATGGACATCGACGGGCAGCCTTACCGGGCCAAGCCGATGAACTGCCCCGGGCACATCATGATCTACAAGACCCGCAAGCACTCGTATCGCGAGCTCCCGATCCGCTACGCCGAGCTCGGCACTGTGTATCGCTACGAGCGCTCCGGCGTGCTGCACGGCATGGAGCGGGTGCGCGGCTTCACGCAGGACGACTCGCACGTCTTCTGCACCCGCGAGCAGCTGGCCGACGAGGTGGCCGGCATCCTCGACCTCATGGACGTGCTGCTCCACACCTTCAAGTACGACTACACCTGCTATCTCGCCACCCGGCCGCACGACAAGTACCTCGGGAGCGAGGAGGAGTGGGACTTCGCCACCCAGGCCTTGCGCCAGGCACTCGAGCGTCGCGAGCTGCCCTTCGAGGTGGATGAAGGGGGAGGGGCCTTCTACGCTCCCAAGATCGACGTCAAGCTCAAGGACGCGATCGGGCGCGAGTGGCAATGCCCCACCATCCAGGTCGACCTGAACCTCCCCAAGCGCTTCCGCGTCACCTACACCGGGAGCGACGGCCAGGAGCACGAGTGCGTCATGCTCCACCGCGCGCTGCTCGGCTCGATGGAGCGCTTCGTGGGGATCTACATCGAGCACACCGGCGGGGAGTTCCCGGTGTGGGTGGCGCCCGTCCAGGCCGTCATCATCCCGGCCAACCCCAAGGCGTTCGACTACGCCGCCGACACCGGCAGGATGCTGCGGGAGGGCGGCGTCAGGGCCGAGGTCGACCTCCGCGACGAGAAGCTCGGCGCCAAGATCCGCGACGCGGAGCTCGAGAAGGTCCCTTACATGGTGGTGGTCGGGCCGCGCGAGGCCGAAGCCGGCACCGTCGCGCCGCGCCGCAAGCACCGCCAGGCGTTTCTCGAGCGCGTGCTCGAGGAGACGCGCCAGCGCATCACGTAGCCCATCACGTGCCTGCGCCCGGCTAGTAATCCACCGCCAGCCCCACCGATCCCTCGTGGTGGTTCGACCACCACACGTTCTTCCCGGCGCTGTCCTTGGCGATGTTGTGGGCGATCACCTGACCTAGGTGGCCGAACAGCGCGTAGTGGGGCGCGAAGCGCGCATACATCCCCACCCGGCCGTTGAACCCGACTTGGTGGGTCTCGGGCCACTCGATGTCGATCGCGGGGTTGCGGCTGCCGTCGAACTCGGCGCTCCCGTCCCAGATGAGCACTCCCGGCCCGGCGTACAGCGCCACGTCGTCGGTGATGAAGGCGTAGCGGTCGAAGCCGACCCGCGCGTTCCACGAGAAGCTCGAGAGCACCTGCTTGTTGCCCACCTTGGGCTCGTAGGTCTCGTGACCGACGGCGAGCCCGCCCGAGAGCACGAGGCTCCAGACGTCGCTCAGGAAATAGGAGTAAGCGGCGTGCAGTCCGACCTCGCCCTCCTCGAAACGGCGGCCGGTGGCGATCTGGCCGGCGGGGTCCAAGAGCCCGGTGGTGGGGCCGACGAGCTGCGTCTGGTTACCGTTGAGCCCGAGCCAGACCACCGACTTGCCGGTGCCGAGGCGGGCCGCGCCGGCCGCAGGCGCGAGCAGGCAGGGAACGAGGAGCACGGCAGAGATCAGGCGGGCGAGCTTCATGTGCACCTCCCTGTGTTGAGCGGCGGCGGGAGCCGCCCCCGGCCACCATGGTGGCCGAGGATCGCGCGAGGCTAGGGGCGGCTGGCGGCGGGTGTCAATTGGTTGCGCCATGACGCCGTCGTTACGGTCTTCACTTGCATGACGGGTCGCGCGTCACTAAACTGCGGCCCGCAGCATCGCAGCACCAAGCAGAAGCCCCGCGCTTCTCACCCCCGTGGGCCTTCGGGCCCGCTCAAGGGTTCCTGCCGCGAGCCCCAGCGCTCGCGGACCGGTTTCCGCCGGGCGGGGTCTCTGCAACGTGAGAACCCGCCCGGCGCTTTTTCTTGCGTGCCGCGTCACGCGCGCTCGGGCACACCATCGACCCCAGCCACGGAGGTGACTCCATTACGGTGAGCAAGCAGCCCGAGGTTCGCGTCAACGAGCGGATCCGGGTGCCGCAGGTGAGGGTGATCGGCGACGACGGCCAGCAGGTGGGTGTGGTTCCGGTGCGTGAGGCGCTCGCCCTCGCGCAGTCCAGGGGCCTCGATCTCGTCGAGGTCTCCCCGACGGCCCGACCGCCCGTGTGCCGCATCATGGACTACGGAAAATTCAAGTACGAGCAGAACCGCCGGGCTCGCAAGGCGAAGAAGAAGCAGCACCAGATGCAGCTCAAAGAGATCAAGATGCGACCCAAGATCGATGACCACGATTATGAATTCAAGCTCCAGCACGCGCGCACCTTCTTGCTGGCGCGCGACAAGGTCAAGGTCACCGTCACGTTCCGCGGGCGCGAGATCGCGCACCAGGACATCGGCTACAAGCTGATCCAGAAGGTGATCGGGGCGCTGGCCGACGTCTCATTGGTCGAGTCGACGCCGCGCTCCGAGGGTCGCACGATCACCACCGTCCTGATGCCCAAGGCGCCGAAGACGGGCATCAAGGATCACAAGCCCGGCGCGGCCCCCGAGGCCAAGCCCGGAGCCGCGGAAGCCCGGCCTCGGATCGAGGCCGGGACCAAGGAGTAACACCGGATGCCCAAGCAGAAATCCAACCGCGCCGCCGCCAAGCGCTTCAAGATCACCGGCAGCGGCAAGGTCATGCGCGCCCGTTCGGGAGTCCGCCACGGCATGATCAGCAAGCCGCGCGACCGCAAGCGCCGGCTCACCGGGACGGTCATGGTGGCCGAGGTCGATCAGCCGCGCGTGCTCCGTATGCTCGGCAAGCGCTGAGACCCCCGACCGCAGAACCATTTCGACCGGCCCGTCGCGAGAGCAGGCGGCCGGGCAGGAGGTAATCGACGATGCCACGCGCCAAGACCGTGGTCCCGGGTCGCGCCCGCCGCCGCAAGGTGCTCAAGGCCGCCAAGGGCAACTACAGCGGCCGCCGCAAGCTGTACAAGACCGCGCTCCAGACCCAGCAGCGCGCCGGTCAGTACGCCTACGAGCACCGGCGGACCCGCAAGCGCGACTTCCGCAAGCTGTGGATCACGCGCATCAACGCCGCGGCACGCATCAATGGGCTCTCGTACAGCACGCTGATCTCGGGGCTCAAGCGCGCCAACATCGACGTGAATCGCAAGCTGCTCGCCGACCTTGCGGTGCGCGACGCGGCGGCGTTCGCGAAGCTGGCGGAGGTGGCGAAGACGGCGGTGGTGTGAGCCCGATGACGGACCTTCTGCTCGCCGGGATCGATCCCGGCTGGAGCAAGGCCGATCCGGCTTCGCTGCTGGAGGACTGGCGCGAGCGCTTGAGCCGCCTCGAGCCCCTGGACGCCGAGGTGGCCGCCGCCACCGCGACCCATGGAGAGGTGATCGCGGGCGCGGGAGATCCGGCAGCGCTCACCCTGGCTCACGCGGCCGCGCTCGGAAGGGAGCGCGGGGCCCTGACGCGCGCGCTCGGCGAGCTTCCCAACCTGCCTCTGGAGCGCCGCAAGACCCGCGGGCGGGCGCTGAACGAAGCCAAGCGCCTGCTCTCCGATCTCGAGGCGGCGAAGCGGCTGGCGCTGGAGCGCGCCGCCGAGAACCGGGCGGGTCTCGACGTCACGATCCCGGGCCGTCGCCCCTGGGTGGGCCGCCGGCACGTGCTCGGCCAGATCTTCGACGAGCTGCTCGATCTGTTCCACGGCCTCGGCTACTCCGTGTACACCAGCCCCGAGATCGAGCACGACGAGTACAACTTCGGCAAGCTCAACTTCCCGCCCGATCACCCGGCGCGCGACGCCCACGATACCTACTTCGTCTCCGACCAGATCCTGCTGCGCACCCACACCTCGCCGGGCTGGGTGCGCGCCATGGAGGAGCGCCGGCCACCTCTCCGGCTGGTGTTCCCGGGGCGGGTCTATCGCGCCGAGCAGGTGGACGCCAGCCACATGGACCAGTTCCACCAGATCGACGGGCTGTACGTGGACCGGGACGTGAGCATGGCCGACCTGAAGAGCACGCTCAACACCTTCGCTCGCTCCCTCTACGGCGGCTCGGTGAGGACCCGCCTGGTCCCGATCTACTTCCCGTTCGTCGAGCCCGGCGCCCAGATGGATGTCTCGTGCGTGATCTGCGGCGGCTCGGGACGGCTCGAGCGCGAGGGCAGGCGGCGCTGCTCGGTCTGCAAGGGCTCCGGATGGCTCGAAGTGCTGGGCGCCGGGTTGGTGCACCCGAACGTGTTCCGGGCGGTCGGCTACGACCCCGAGCAGTGGACCGGTTTCGCCTTCGGGATGGGGATCGAGCGCATCGCCATGCTGCGCTACGGCATCCCCGAGATCCGGCTGTTCCTGGAGAACGACGTGCGTTTCCTGAGGCAGTTCTGAGCGGCCCCCGATGAAGCTCCCGCTCTCCTGGCTGCGCGAATGGGTCGAGGTCGAGGCCGCGGCCGAGGACATCGCCACGGCGCTCACCCATCGCGGCTTCTACGTGGAAGGGATCGAGTCGCACGGACGCAGCTATCCGCGCGTGGTGGTGGGTCGCGTGCTCGAGGTCATGCGCCACCCGAACGCCGATCGTCTCACCCTGTGTCGCGTCGACAGCGGGGCCGGCGAGGTGCGCGTGGTGTGCGGGGCACCCAACGTCCGCGCCGGGATGGTGGTGCCGCTCGCCACCGTGGGGGCCACGCTGCCCGGGGGCACGGTGATCCGGAAGAGCACGATCCGCGGCGAGGAGAGCCAGGGCATGCTGTGCTCGGCGCGCGAGCTCGAGCTCAGCGACGATCACGAGGGCATCCTGGATCTCGCCGCCTATCTCGACGGCGGCGCCGAGGCCGCGGTCGGGAAGCCCCTCGACGACGTGATCGGTCCCCCCGAGACGGTGCTCGAGGTCGAGATTCCCTTCAACCGTCCCGACGCCCTCGGAGTCGTCGGGCTCGGCCGCGAGGTGCGGGCGGCGCTGGGCGGGCGCTGGACCGAACGGGCCGGACCTCGTCTGGCGCGACCCCAGGGCGAGGATGCCGGAGGTGGCGCGCGCCGGAAGGAGGAGTTCGACCTCGAGCTCGAGGACCAGGAGGGCTGCCCTCGCTACATCGCGCAAGCCCTGGAGGGGGTGGCGGTCGGGCCATCGCCGCGCTGGCTGACCTGCCGCCTCGAGAGCGTGGGACAGCGCGCCATCAACAACGTCGTCGACATCACGAACTTCGTCCTCTTCGAGCTCGGCCAGCCGCTTCACGCCTTCGACCTGGATCGCCTGAGCGGCCCGGCAATCCGCGTGCGCCGCGCCCGGGCGGGCGAGAAGCTCACCACCCTGGACGGCAAGCGCCGCGAGCTCACCGGAGAGATCCTGGTCATCGCCGACCGCGACCGGCCCGTGGCGGTGGCCGGCGTGATGGGCGGCGCCGACACCGAGGTCTCGGAGTCGAGCACCCGGCTCCTGCTCGAGTGCGCGTGGTTCGATCCGCGGCGGGTGAGGCGGGGGGCGCGCGCGCTCGGGCTCGCCACCGAGGCCTCGAAGCGTTTCGAGCGCGGTGTGGACCCCGGGATAGGCCGGGCGGCGGTCAAGCGCTTCCTGGAGCTGCTCGGCCAGGTGTGCCCGAGGATGACGCTCGGTCCGGGGCGCGAGCGGGTGGTGGCCGCCCCGGGGCCGCCGAGGATCGAGCTCCGCTCCTCGCGTTGCCGGCGCCTGATCGGCCTGCCCGTCTCCACGGCGGAGGCCGCAGAGCACCTCGAGCGGTTCGAGTTCGGAGTCCAGCCCGGCGACCCGCTGCGCGTCACGGTGCCGTCGTGGCGCGTGGACGTCACGATCGAGGACGATCTCGTGGAGGAGGTGGCGCGCTCGATCGGCTACGACATGATCCCCGAGGCGGCGCTCGAGACCGGCGGGGCCTACGCCACGCGATCGGCGCGCGAGATCCTGGTCGGGCGCGCGCGCCGCGCCATGCTCGCCCGCGGGCTCACCGAGGCCTGGACCAGCTCGATGGTCTCGGAGCGCGAAGCCCGGGAGACCGCGCGGCTCCTCGGCCAGGATGATGGGCGGCTCGTGCGGCTCCAGAACCCGATGAGCCGGGAGAGCGAGGTGCTGCGCCTCAACCCGCTGCCGGGCCTCCTGCGCGCCTGCGCCCACAACCTGCGCCAGGGGATCGGGGCGGTGCGCCTGTTCGAGATCGGTCCGGGATTCTCGTGGCCGGCCGAGCGGGAGGCCGCCACGTCGTCGCGCCCGGCCGGCGCCCGGGCGGCTCGGGCGGAACTACCCGTCGAGGCGCCCATGGTCGCAGCCGTGCTGGCCGGCCCGCGTTACGCGCATGCTCACGATGCCTCCCAGCAGCCGGTCGATTTCGACGACGCGAAAGGTATCTGGGAGAGCTGGCTGGAGGAGATGCGCGTTGACAGCCCGATATGGCGGCCCTATTCTGCGAACGGCTGGAAACCCGGTGCCAGTGCGGAGGTTGCAACCGCCACTTCGCGCATTGGATGGGCGGGGGCGCTGAGCCAAGCGCTGCTGCGGAGCTGGGAGATCGAAGCGCCGGTCTATGCGATGGTGGCGCTGCTCGACCCACTCCGGGATGCGGTCGCGGGGCCTGCCGTCTCGCTCCCCGGGCGCTTCCCGCCGGTGCGGCGCGATCTCGCGTTCTTCGTTCCCGAGACCGCGACTCATCTCGAGCTCGAGCGCGTCCTGGCCGCTGCGGCCGGGGAGTGGCTGGGCTCGATCGAGCTGTTCGACGTCTACGCTGGCCCCGGCACTCCGACCGGCATGAAGAGCATGGCGTACGCGCTCCAGTTCCAGAACCCGGAGCGCACCCTGACGGAGGCGGAGGTCCAGGCCATCCAGGACCGTATGGTGTCGGCCGTGGTGAAGTCGTGCGGCGGCCGGCTGAGAGAGCGATGAGCGAGACCTTGGTGATGCAGACGGATCTCGACCGGCTGGCGGAGCGCGTCGAGAAGGCGGCGGCCCTGATTCAGCAACTGCGCGAGGACCGCAGTCGGCTGGAGGGGGAGCGGAACCTGCTGTCGGAGCGCGTCCGGGAGCTGGAGCACAATCTGCAGGGTCAGGATGTGCCGGCCCTGATGCAGGAGGTGTCGGCGCTCCGGCGCGCACAGCGGGACTGGGAGAATGAGCGACGCGACGTCGCATCGCGGGTCGAGTCGCTGGTGATGAAGCTGGAGAAGCTGGAAGCCTAGGGACGGGGAGCGCCGTGTCGGGCGGGGGCGGTCGGACCACCCGTGGTCTCCCTGGGCCGGGCGACCAGACACATGATCAATGAGCAGGGAATCAGCGGCGAGGCGGGGTCGTCATGGATGCCAAGAACGTAGTCCAGGTGCAGATCTTCGGCCACAGCTACACCATTCGCGGCGAAGCCGAGCAGGAGTACATCATGGGTGTCGCCGCCTACGTGGATCGAAAGATGCGTGAGGTCACGGAGAAGCTTCCGGTGGCCTCGCTCTCCAAGGTGGCCATCCTGGCCTCCCTCAACATTGCCGATGAGCTGTTCAAGGAGCGCGCCCACCGAGACGATCGAGAGCGACAGCTCGAGCATCGGGCGGCGCGACTCAACGCGGTCCTGGACGACCTCTTGCAAGAGGGCGCCCCGGGCTGACGAGCATCGGCCGCTTCAACGCGAATTCCCTGCCGGGCACGTGATGCCACGGAGTTCTTGAACCAACACTTTCGTTCAGGGTGTTCCGGTGGCCGGCGAAGTCGAGCCGCCGCAGACGTCCCAGGAAGCCAGCGTCCGGAAACGGGCGGGGGCGGGGACGGATCGGCGGAGGACCGACCCGGTCGAAGGAGCGCCCACCTGGTTCGCCAGGTTACAAGAACCCAATGGCACACGGCTTTTCGGCGGGGAATCTTCCCTGCCTGAAGCCCCGGGCGGCCGGGCCAGCGCCGAGAGCGCGGGCCACGGCCGCCGGGGCGCGGGGGAGAAGACATGAACGTGACGCTGTGGATCGGCGGCATCGCCCTCGGTGCCGTCGTGTCTTTTTTTCTCGGCTACCTGATGCGGTCGCGCCTCGGCGCCCTGCGGCTCCAGAGCGCCGAGCGCCAGGCCGCCGCGGTCACGGATCAGTCGGCCCGCGACGCGGAGGCCCTCAAGCGCAACGCCGTGCTGGAGGGCCGCGAGGAGGCCCTGCGGCTCAAGCAGCAGCTCGAGCGCGAGATGCTGGCGGCGCGCAACAACCAGCTCGCCGCCGAGCGCGCCTTCCAGGAGAAGGAGGCGGCGTTCAACCGCCGCGTCGAGCTGATCGAGAAGAAGGACCGCGACCTCAAGCGCCTCGAGACCGACCTGGGCCAGCGCGAGGCTCTGGTCAAGGCCCGCGACGTCGAGCTCGACGGGCTGATGCAGCAGCAGACCGCGCGCCTGGAGAAGATCGCCGGCCTGAGCGCCGACGAGGCCCGCGCCCAGCTCGTGACCTCGATCGAGAGCGAGGCGCGGGCCGATGCGGCGCGGCGGGTGGTCGAGGTGCGGGACGCCGCCCAGCGCAACGCCGAGCGCGAGGCCCGGAAGATCATCCTGCTCGCTATCCAGCGCTACGCCGCCGACCACGTGTCCGACTCGGCGGTGTCGGTGGTGCACCTGCCGAGCGACGACATGAAGGGCCGCATCATCGGGCGCGAGGGGCGGAACATCCGGTCGTTCGAGATCATCACCGGGGTGGACGTCATCATCGACGACACTCCCGAGGCGGTGATCCTCTCGGGCTTCGACCCGGTGCGCCGCGAGATCGCCCGGCTGGCGCTCGAGCGGCTGGTGGCGGACGGCCGCATCCACCCGGCCCGCATCGAGGAGGTGGTGGGCAAGGTCCGCACCGAGGTGGAGGGAAGGATCCGCGAGCTCGGCGAGCTGGCGTGCGCCGAGGTCGGCATCCACGGCATCCATCCCGAGCTCCAGAACCTCCTCGGCCGGCTCCACTACCGCACCTCGTACGGCCAGAACATCCTGCGCCACTCGATCGAGGTGGCGCACCTGGCGGGGATGATGGCCGTCGAGATCGGCATGGACCAGAAGCTCGCCAAGCGCGGCGGCCTGCTGCACGACATCGGCAAGGCGATCGACCACGACCACGAGGGCAGCCACCCGGCGCTGGGAATGGAGGTGGCGGCCCGCTACGGCGAGCCCGAGGGGGTGCTGGAGGCGATCGGCTACCATCACGACGACTACGCTGGCGGGAGCCTGTGGCCGGTGCTGGTGTCGGCGGCCGACGCCATGTCGGGCGCGCGCCCCGGTGCCCGGCGCGAGAGCCTCGAGATCTACATCAAGAGGCTCGAGGCGCTGGAGAAGATCGCCTCCACGTTCCCCGGGGTGGAGAAGTCGTACGCCATCCAGGCCGGACGCGAGGTGCGTATCATGGTCGAGCACCACAAGGTGGACGACGCGCGCGCGCAGAACCTCGCCACCGAGATCGCGCGGCGGATCGAAAAGGAGCTCCAGTACCCGGGACAGATCCGCGTCACCGTGATCCGCGAGACGCGCGCCGTCGACTATGCGAAGTAGACCGGCGGTTCGGCGTTGGCCCGAACGGTTCGATTGTCCCGCGCGCCGGACTCGCCGCGCCCCCGACATTCCGGGACGCTTCGACCCATGCTGAACCTGCTCTTCATCGCCGACGTGATCGGCTCGCCGGGCCGCGAGGTGGTGCGTTCTTTGTTGCCCGACCTGAGGCGGCGGCTCGGGATTCACCTGGTGGTGTGCAACGGCGAGAACTCGGCGGGAGGATTCGGCCTCACGCGGGACGCCGGCCACGACCTGCTCGCCGCCGGCGTCGACGTCCTGACCGGCGGCAACCACCTCTGGGACCGCAAGGAGAGCCTTGGCTATCTGGCCGAGGAGCCGCGCCTCGTGCGCCCCGCCAACCTGCCGCCGGGCGTGCCGGGGCAGGGCTGGGGCGTCTTCAAGGCCGCCGACGGCACGCCGGTTGGGATCGTGAACCTGCTCGGGCGCGTCTTCATGAAGGAGGCCGACTGCCCGTTCCGGGCCGCCGACCGCGCCCTCGAGGAGCTCAAGCAGCGCTGCAAGGTCGTGCTGTTCGACTTCCACGCCGAGACCACGGCGGAGAAGATCGCTCTCGCCTGGCACCTGGATGGGCGCGCCAGCGCGGTGATCGGAACCCACACCCACGTCCAGACCGCCGACGAGCGGATCTTCCCCGGCGGCACGGCGTTCGTGTGCGACGCGGGAATGACCGGGGGCTTCGAGTCCGTCATCGGCATGGACCGGCACGCGGCGCTGCGGCGCTTCCTGACCCTGATGCCCGAGCGCCTGAGCCCAGCGACCGGCGACCCGAGGCTCGATGGGATCCTGATCGGAGTCGATCCTGCGAGCGGGACCGCGCGCTCGATCCGGCGTCTCGAGATCCGGCACCAGAAGGTCGAGGCCCAGGGCGCGGCGCGGCTCCTCAAGGGCGAAGAGCCCGCGACCACGGTTCGCTACGCCGCCCGCGGCGAGGTGGCGATCCTGCGCGAGGCCGGGGTGGTCCCGCTGCTCGCCCTGGTCTCGGTCGGGGAGAACCCCGCCTCGCAGATCTATCTCAAGCGCAAGAGCGAGGCGTGCGCCGAGGTCGGGATCGAGGTGCGGCGCGTGGCGCTCTCCGAGGGAGTCGACACCCGCACCGTGGTGGAGCGGGTGCGCGGCCTCGGGGAGGATCCCGAGGTGCACGGCATCCTGGTCCAGCTCCCGCTGGCCGCCCCGGCCGATGCGCGCGCGGTGCTGGAAGCGATCCCGCCGTCCAAGGACGTCGACGGCTTCCATCCGGTCAACGTGGGACGCCTGAGCCTCGGGCTCCCGGGATTCGTCCCGGCGACGCCGCTCGGCATCCTCGAGCTCCTGCGCCACTACGAGGTGCCCCTGGCGGGTCGTCACGCCGTGGTGCTCGGAAGGAGTGACATCGTGGGCCGCCCGCTCGCCACCCTGCTCTCCAGTCGCGCCGTCAACATGACGGTGACCCTCGGCCACAGCGCGAGCGGCCCGGCGCTGACGGAGCTGGCGCGCCAGGCGGACGTGCTGGTGGCCGCGATCGGCAAGCCCGAGACCGTGACCGCCGACTGGGTCAAGCCCGGAGCCACGGTGGTCGACGTTGGGATCCACCGCGTGCCGGCCGAGAACCGGCGCGGCGGGACCCGGCTCGTCGGGGACGTGGAGGCCGAGTCCGTCGCGCGCGTGGCGGGGGCCCTGACGCCGGTGCCGGGCGGCGTGGGACCGATGACGGTGGCCATGCTGGTCTCCAACACGGTGCGGGCCGCGAAGCAGTCGGCGGCCGCGCGCGTGTAGCGGGTCCCATGGCGGTCTCGCCGGATCCCGAATCGATTCTCTCGGTCTCGGCGCTCACGCGCCTGATCCGCGCTGGAGACCACCTTTCCCGGAGTGTGGGTGAGGGGCGAGATCTCGGGCCTCAAGCGGCCCGACAGCGGCCACCTCTACTTCACCCTCAAGGAGGGCAAGGAGGCGGTGCTCGAGTGCGCTATGTACCGGCTGAGCGCGGCGCGCCTCACGTTCGAGCCCCGCGACGGCACCGAGGTGGAGGCGTTCGGGGCGATCACCGTTTACGAGCCGCGCGGCAGGTATCAGCTCGCGGTCAAGGAGCTGAGGCCGGGCGGCCTCGGGGCGCTGCTCCTCTCCATGGAGGCGCTCAAGCGCCGGCTCGATGCGGAGGGGTTGTTCGATCCGGCGCGCAGGCGCCCGCTCCCGCTCTACCCGCGGCGCATCGGCATCGTGACCTCGCCGGTCGGGGCCGCGGTGCGCGACCTGGTCAAGGTGCTGCGCGCGCGCTGGCCCGCGATCGGGATCGTGCTCGCCCCGGTGCGGGTCCAGGGGCCCGGGGCGGCGGAAGAGATCGTCGCCGCCATCGACCGCTTCAACCGCTACCCCGGCGTGGACCTCCTGATCGTCGGGCGCGGCGGAGGGTCGCTCGAGGACCTGTGGGCGTTCAACGAGGAGGCGGTGGTGCGCGCCGTCGCCGGCTCGCGGCATCCGGTGATCTCCGCGGTCGGGCACGAGGTGGACTGGACACTCACCGACATGGTCGCCGACGTTCGCGCCGCCACGCCCTCCAACGCCGCCGAGATGGCGGTGCCGGACGGGCGCGAGGTGGCCCACCGGGTGCTGCGGCTCGGCGAGCGCGCCGCTCGCGCCGCGCGTCACCTGCTCGCCGAGCGGCGGCGAGTCGTCCAGGCGTTGATCGAGCAGTACGGCTTCCGCCGCCAGCGCGACGCGGTGAGCTTCATGCAGCAGCGGATCGACGACCTCCAGGGCCGCATGACCCTGTCTCTCTCGGCCCTGCTGCGCGGCGCGCGCGAACGCTTGCGCGCGGGCAGCCTGCGCTACGGCCTGCGCGAGTGGCCGCGCTCGCTCCGCCGCCGTCGCGAGCTGGCCGAGGGCCTGCGCTCGCGGCTCGCCGCGGCCCTGATGCGCGGCGTCCAGGAGAAACACTCGCGTCTCGCCGCCCATTCCGACCGCCTGCGTGCCCTCTCGCCGAGGCTGGTCCTGGAGCGCGGCTTTTGCATCGCCCGCGCGCCCGACGGTAGGCTCGTGCGCGCCGCTGCGATGCTCCACGTGGGCGAGCGGGTGCTACTCGAGTTCGCCCGCGGCGACGCCGACGCCCGGATCGAGGCGGTGCGTCCAGGAGGAGAGGATGGCCGATAGGAAGCAGGGGACGCCGGCCCAGGCCGAGGGCGACCGGGGGCCGAGCTTCGAGGAAGCGCTCGCGAGGCTCGAGACCATCGTCGAGGAGCTCGAGGGCGGCGCCCTCACCCTCGAAGAGTCCATCGCCCGCTACGAGGAAGGCGTGCAGCTCGCGCGCCATCTCACCCGGACGCTGGACGAGGCGGAGCAGCGGATCGAGCGCCGCGTGGAGGCGGGGAAGGATGGCGCGACCGCCACCGAGCCGATCGAGCTCGAGGGCCAGGGTACCGAGGGGCCGGTAAGTCGTCGCGACGAAGGCCACGCGCGGCCCGGAGCCCGCGCGGCCGCGCCGCGCCGGACCGACAAGCCTCCCCGCACCGATCGCGGTCCCGAAGAGCTGCCGTTCTGATGTCGACTTCTCCCGCCCGGGCCGCGCCGCGGCTCAAGGGAGAGCTCCCGGGCGGCCTGCGGCTCAAGCTTCGCAGCGTCGAGCGCTACCTGGCGCGCGCGCTGCCCCGCGAGACATTGTCCCCGGGCCGGCTGCACGCCGCGATGCGCTACGGGGTCCTCTCACCCGGCAAGCGAGTGAGACCGCTCCTCGTCCTCACCGCGTGCGAGGCGGTGGGAGGGCGATGGCTCGACGCGCTCCCCGCGGCGGTGGCGGTGGAGTGCGTGCACGCCTTCTCGCTCATCCACGACGACCTCCCGGCCATGGACGACGACGACTATCGCCGCGGCCGGCTCGCCACCCACCGCAAGTTCGGCGAGCCCCTGGGGATCCTGGCCGGCGATGCGCTGCTCGCCCTGGCATTCGAGCAACTCGCCCGCTTGGCCGAACGAGGCGTGCCGGCGGACCGGGTGGTCGAGGCGGTGAGGGCGCTGGCACGCGCCGCGGGAAGCCGCGCGCTGGTCGGCGGCCAGGCGCTCGACCTCGAGGCGGAAGGCCGAGGGGTAAGCCGCGAAGAGGTGCGAACCATTCACTACCTGAAGACCGGGCACCTCATGGGCGCGGCGCTGGCCCTGGGCGGCATCGTGGGCGGAGCCGACGAGGTCACCCGTGCCCTCCTGCTGAGCCTGGGGCTCGATCTCGGCCTCGCCTTCCAGATCCACGACGATCTGCTCAACCAGAGGTCGTCCGCGAGCCGCCTGGGCAAGCCGACGGGCACCGACGCGGCGCGCGGCAAGGCCACCTATCCGCGGGCGGTGGGGGAGGAACGGGCGCGGCGCGAGCTGGAGCGGATCTTCCGGCGCGCGCTCGAGCAGGCGCGCGAGATCGGCCCGCGCCCGGCGAACTTGGAGAGGCTGATCCGGGCGGTGGCGGAGCGCCGCCGCTAGGCTGCCGAAAACGCCCGACCACGCTTCGCGCGGTGCCCGCTTCGTTGCTCGGTCGTTTTGGGCAGCCTGGTGGGACCCGCCGACATCCGGAGTTGCCCGCGGCGTGCTCCCTGCGTATGGTCTCCGCGCTCATCCGCTGGCGCACGGCTCCGCGGGGGAGCCGCGCGGCGCGTCATTCGACAGGGAGGTGGTCGCCACGAAGGCGTTCTGGCCAGCCATCACGATCGGCCTCCTGATCCAGGGATACAAGGGACTCAGCGACTACCTCCGGACCCGGCGCTGGAACCTGCGGCGCTTCGTCGAGACCGGGGGCATGCCGAGCTCGCACGCCGCTTCCGTTTCCGCGCTCTCGACCTCGGTCGGCATGCTCTCCGGCTTCGGGTCGCTGCTCTTCGGGGTGACGCTGTATTTCAGCCTGGTCGTCATGTATGATGCAGCCGGTCTGCGGCGTGCCGCAGGGCGCCAGGCGATGATCCTCAACCGCCTGATCGCGGAGCACTTCAAGCACCCCGAGAGGGAAGCCCAGAAGCTCATGGAGCTGCTCGGCCACACCCCACTCGAGGTGCTGGTGGGAGCGCTTCTGGGCGTGGCGACCGCCCTGCTCTGGCACTGGGTGTTCTAAAACGACCGTGCTCGAACGCATTCATTCCCCGGCCGACGTCAAGCGCCTCTCGCGCGCCGAGCTCGTGGAGCTCGCGGCCGAGCTGCGCCGGGTCATCATCCAGACCGTGTCGCGGCGCGCCGGCCATCTGGCCCCGAACCTGGGAGTGGTCGAGCTGACGCTCGCGCTCCATCGCGTGTTCGACTCGCCGCGCGACAAGCTCATCTGGGACGTCGGGCACCAGTCCTACCCGCACAAGCTCCTCACCGGGCGCTACGAGCGCTTCGACACGCTGCGCTCCTACGGAGGGATCGCCGGCTACCCGTGCCGCGCCGAGAGCGACCACGATCCCTTCGGCACCTGCCACGGCAGCACTTCGATCTCGGCCGCGCTGGGTTTCGCCGTGGCCCGGGACCTCGAGGGCCAGAGCCACCACGTGGTGGCCGTGATCGGGGACGGCGCGCTCACCGGCGGGCTGGCGTTCGAGGGTCTCAACAACGTCGGCGAGATCGGTACCCGGCTGATCGTGATCCTCAACGACAACGAGTGGAGCATCTCGCCCAACGTCGGGGCGATCGCGCGCTACCTCACCAAGCTCACCACCAGCCGCGTGTACCGGGCGTTCGAGCGCGACGTCTACGAGCTGCTCGGCAAGCTCCCGAGCCTCGGCCGCCGGGTGCAGAGGCTCGCGCACCGCATCAAGGAGGGGCTCGCCAACCTGGTGGTGCCGGGCGTGCTGTTCGAGGAGCTGGGCCTCAAGTACTTCGGCCCGATCGACGGCCACGACCTGGCGGTGCTGGAGGAGACGCTGAGCGACCTCAGGCGCTTCGAGGGCCCGGTGCTGCTCCACGTGGTGACGAAGAAAGGCAAGGGCTACGCGCCGGCCGAGCAGGACGCCGGGACGTTCCACGGGGTCGGGACCTTCGACCCCGAGACCGGGGCCACGTCGAAGGGCGGCAAGAAGACCTACACCCAAGTGTTCGGCGAGGCGGCGATCGAGATCGCTGAGAAGCTCGATCACGTGGTCGCCGTCACTGCCGCCATGACCGACAACACCGGCCTCAAGGGTTTCTCGAAGAAGTTCCCGCACCGGTTCTTCGACGTGGGGATGGCCGAGGAGCACGGCGTCACGTTCTCGGCCGGGCTCGCGGCGGCCGGGATGATCCCGCTCACCACCATCTACTCCACCTTCATCCAGCGGGCCATCGACCAGATCATTCACGACGTCGCGGTGCAGGACCTCCACGTGGTGTTCTGCCTCGACCGCGGCGGCCTGGTGGGTGAGGACGGCGCCCCCCAGCACGGCGCCTTCGACATCACCTTCATGCGCATGATTCCGGGCCTGGTGGTGATGGCGCCCAAGAACGGCGAGGAGCTGCGCGACATGCTGTGGACCGCGGTGCATCACCGCGGCGGCCCGATCTCGGTGCGCTACCCGCGCGCCAACATTCCGGAGGAAGCGCTCCCGGCGCGCGAGCCGCGCCTCATCCCGATCGGGCAGTCGGAGCAGCTCCGGGCCGGAGGCGACGTCGCGCTGCTGGCGCTCGGCACCATGGTGCTGCCCGCGCTCCAGGCCGCCGAGACGCTCCAGTCCGAGGGGATCTCCGCCACGGTGGTGAACGCGCGCTTCGCGAGCCCGCTGGACGAGCGCGCCATCCTCGGCCTGGCGCGCTCGGTGGGACGACTCATCACGGTCGAGGAGAACGTTCCCATGGGGGGCTTCGGCAGCGCGGTGCACGAGCTGCTCGACCGCCACGGTCTCTCCACCACGCCGCTCTTCAGGATCGCGCTCCCCGAGCTGTTCGTGCCCCACGGCAAGCGGGACGAGTTGCTCCAGAAGGTCGGGCTCGACGCCCCCGGCATCGCACGCCAGGCGCTCGAGTGGGTCCGGGTCTCCCAGCGCCAGTACACATGAGGCGGAGCGGTCGCCGGATACGCCTCGCGATCCTCGGCCATACCGGACGCCCGGCAGTGCGGCGCCAGGCGGCGCGTCTCCTGTCCCGGCTCCGGAGAAGCGGCAACGAGGTGCGCCTCGACGAGCGCCTCGCCGCCGAGATGGGGCTCGGCGGCCATCCGCTCCAGAGCCTCGCCCAGTGGTGCGGGATCCTGCTGTCCCTGGGCGGCGACGGCACCGCTCTCGCCGGCGCCCGCGCCCTGGCCGGACGGCGCGGGACGCTGCTGCCCGTGAACCTCGGCGGGCTCGGGTTCCTGACCGTCGCCGAGGCTCCCGAGCTCGACCGCGCGCTGCGCCGCGCGCTGGCGGGGGAGTGGCCGGTGGCGCGCCGGCGGGTGCTGCGCGCCGTGGTGCGGCGCCGCGAGCGGACGGTGCGGCGCGGCCTCGCCGTGAACGATGCCGTGATCAAGGGCGCCGGCGGCTATGCGGCGCTGCATCTGAGGCTCCGGGCACTGGGGCACGACATCGGGCACCTGGTGGCCGACGGCCTGATCGCCTCCGGGGCGGCCGGCTCGACCGCCTACTCCCTTTCGGCCGGAGGCCCGGTGCTCGCTCCCGATGTCGAGGCGCTGGTCGTGACCCCGGTGTGCGCGCACTCGCTGGGCAGCCGCTCGCTGGTACTCGCCGCCGGGTCCGAGGCGTCGGTTGTCGTCCTCGGCTCCTCGGACCGGATCCTGCTCCTCCTGGACGGCCAGGAGCAGCTCGAGCTCGAAGCGGGGGACGAGGTCCGGGTTCGCCTCGACCGCACCCGGGTGCGCGTGTTCGAGAACCCGGAGCGTCCCTTCGCGCGCGTGCTCAAGTCGAAGCTCGGCTGGCAGGGCAGCGTGCGGCGCAGCCTGTGAAATGCTCGAGCGCCTGACCCTCTCCGAGCTCGCCCTGGTGGAGCGCGCCGAAGTCGAGTTCGGCCCCGGGCTCAACGTGATCAGCGGCGAGACCGGCGCCGGGAAGTCGCTGCTGATCGAGTCGATGAGCCTGCTGGTGGGCGAGCGGGCACCCGCCGACGTGGTGCGCGAAGGAGCCCGGGCCGCCTGGGTCGAGGGGGAATTCCGCCTCGCGGGCGACAGCGCGCGCCGCGTGGCCGAGCTGCTCTCGGAATGGGGGCTCGAGTTCGACGGCGAGACCCTGATCGTGCGCCGCGAGGTCCAGGCCCAGGGCCGGAGCCGGGCGACCGTCAACCAGTCGCCCGTCACACAGGCGGCGCTCTCGCGCCTGGGCGACGTCCTTGCCGACCTGCACGGACAGCACGAGCACCAGAGCCTCCTGCGTCCCAACGCCGCCCTGGAGACCCTGGACCGGCTGAGCGGGCTCTCCGAGGCCCGCGCGCGCTACGCCGAGGCCCTGGCGGCGCTGCGTGAGGCGGGCAGCGATCTCGAGCGGCTCGAGCAATCGCTCCTGACCCTCGCCGACCGCCGCGGCTGGATGGCGGAAGCGCTGCGCGAGATCGACGCGGCGAACCTCCGCGAGGGAGAGGAGGAGACGCTGCGGCGCGAGACGGCCCGTCTCGCCCACACCGATCGCCTGCGGGAGCTGGTGAGTCAGGCGCTCCAGCGTCTCTCCGAGACTCCCGGGGCGGCGCTCGAGGGGCTCCATTCGGCCGCCCACGCCGTCGAGGGCGCCGCGGCCCTCGACCCGAGCCTGGCCGAGATCGGGCCGATGCTCGACGAGGCGCGCCTCGCCGCCGGCGAGGCGGCGCGCTCGCTGGCCGAGTACGCGAGCTGCCTCGAATCCGATCCCGAAGTGCTCGAGACCCTGGAGGCGCGGCGCGAGCTGATCGGCCGGCTCACGCGCAAGCACCGGAAGAGCGTTCCCGAGCTCTTGCGCTGGAGGGACGAGCTCGAGAGCGAGCTCGGCGCCGGCGAGAACGCGGAACAGAGCCTCGAGCGGGCGCGCGAGCAGCGCGAGCAGGCACTCGCCCGATGTCTCGCGGCCGGCCGTTCGCTGAGCCGTTCGCGGCAGGCGGGGGCGAAGAAATGGAGCGATGTCCTCAGCGGACAGCTCGGCCCGCTCGGGATGAAGCGGGCGCGGCTGGAATTCGCGGTCCGCTCCCGGACGGGCGAGGAGGCGCTCCTGCCCCACGGGCTCGACGAGGTCGAGCTGCAGTTCGCGCCCAACCCGGGCGAGCCGCCGCGCCCACTCCAGCGCATCGTCTCGGGCGGGGAGCTCTCGCGGGTCATGCTGGCCTTGAAGGTGACGCTGGAAGCCCGTGATCGCGTTGACGTTCTGATCTTCGATGAAGTAGATTCCGGCGTCGGCGGTGCGGTGGCCCAGGCGGTCGGGGAACGCCTCCGGCAGCTGGCGCAGCACCGCCAGATCGTTTGCGTGACCCACCTTCCCATGATCGCGGCTCTTGCCCAGCAGCACTTCCGCGTCTCAAAGCAGGTAGAGGGAGGGCGGACGCGGGTGCGCGTCGAGCCGCTCGAGCCCGCCGCTCGCATCGACGAGCTGGCCCGCATGCTGGCGGGCGACCGCGTCACCGACACCACGCGCCGCCAGGCCCGCGAGTTGCTCGCACCCCCCGCACGGCAAGGATCGCGATGATCGTTCCCTCGCTCTCCGAGTTCCGGTCGCTGGCGCGGGGAGGGAAGCTGGTGCCAGTGTACCGCGAGATCTTCGCCGACCACGACACGCCGGTCTCGGCATTCCGGAAGATCGACGGCGGCTCCTACGCCTTCCTGCTCGAGAGCGTGGAGGGAGGCGAGAAGTGGGGCCGTTACTCGCTGCTCGGCAGCCGGCCCTCCCAGGTGTTCGTGGCCCGCGGCGATCGCTGCGAGATCCTGCGCGGCGACCGCACGATCCCCTGCGCCGGGCACCCGCTGGCCGAGCTCGCCGAGCTGCTGCGGAGCCACCAGGCGGTGCCGCTCCCCGGCCTGCCCCGGTTCTGCGGCGGGGCGGTCGGCTATCTGGGCTTCGACGCGGTGCGTTGGTTCGAGCGCCTGCCGGCGCGAGCCCAGGACGACCTCGGGCTGCCCGATGCGGTCTTCATGTTCGGAGACGTGGTCAGCGTCTTCGACAACCTGACCCACACGCTCAAGGTGGTGACGCACGCGCGCGGCGGCGACCACCCGGAGGCCGCCTATCGCGACGCGGTGGAGCGTCTCGAGGCCGAGGTGCAGCGGCTCCGGGCGCCGATCGCCTGGTCCGACGAGAGTCCCGGGGCGGTGCCGGGAGAGCCGATGTCGACCGCCACCGGCCCGGGTTTCCTCGCCGCCGTCGATCGTGCCCGCGAGCACATCCGGGCGGGCGACATCTTCCAGGTGGTGCTGAGCCACCGCATGAGCATCCCCGTCACGCGCCCGGCGTTCGAGGCCTATCGGGCCTTGCGCGTGACCAACCCGTCGCCCTACATGTACTTCCTGCGGCTCGGCGCCTGCTCGCTGGTGGGATCGTCACCCGAGGTGCTGGTGCGGCGCACCGACAGCGTGATCGAGGTCCGCCCGATCGCGGGAACCCGCCCGCGCGGCCGGTCTCCCGACGAGGATCGCCGGCTCGAGGAGGAGCTGTGCGCGAGCGACAAGGAGCGCGCCGAGCACGTGATGCTGGTCGATCTGGGGCGGAACGACGTCGGCCGGGTGGCCGAGTACGGCTCGGTCGAGACCAACGAGTACATGAGGGTCGAGCGCTACTCCCAGGTCATGCACCTGGTGTCCAACGTGCGCGGGCGTCTCCGGTCGGGCCTCGAGCCGCTCGACATCGTGCGGGCCTGCTTTCCGGCCGGCACCGTCTCGGGCGCTCCCAAGGTGCGCGCGATGGAGATCATCGAGGACCTCGAGCCGGTGCGCCGCGGCGTCTACGCCGGAGCGGTCGGGCACTTCGACTACCACGGGAACCTCGACCTCTGCATCGCGATCCGCACCCTGGTGTACGCCGACGGCAAGGCTTACTGGGGTGTGGGGGCCGGGATCGTGGCCGACTCCGAGCCCGAGCGCGAGTGGGAGGAGACCCTCAACAAGGGCCGTGCGCTGTGGCTCGCCGTGCAGCGCGCCGAGCGGGGCACGCCGTGATCGCGGTCATCGACAACTACGACTCCTTCACCTATAACCTGGTCCAGTACCTGGGGACCCTGGGGGCCGAGCTGGAGGTGTATCGCAACGACGCGATCGAAGTGAAGGCCCTGGCGGCCAAGCCGCTCGAGGGGCTGGTGATCTCGCCCGGTCCCGGCGAGCCGCGCGACTCCGGGATCTCGGAGGAGGCGATCCGCGCGCTGGCGGGCAGCGTGCCGGTGCTGGGCGTGTGCCTCGGGCATCAGGCGATCGGGGAGGTCTACGGCGGCCGGATCGTGCGCGCCCCGCGCCTCATGCACGGCAAGACCAGCCCCATCCTCCACCGCGGACGCGGCCTGTTCGCGGGGCTCGACAATCCCTTCGAGGCCACGCGCTACCATTCGCTGATCGTCGAGCGCGAATCCGTTCCCGAGGTGCTCGAGGTGGTGGCGTGGACGCCCGAGGGAGAGATCATGGGCCTCAAGCACAAGGAGCACGAGACCTGGGGCGTGCAGTTCCACCCCGAGTCGGTGCTGACGCGCCCGGGGCTCAAGCTGATCGAGAACTTCCTCACCCTGTGCCGCCAGCACCGGAGCGTCCCCCGGTGATCCAGACCGCCATCGCCCGCGCCGTGCTGCACGAGGACCTGCCGCGCGATCTGGCGCGCGCCAGTATGGAGCAGGTGCTGGCGGGCGAGGCCACGCCCGCCCAGATCGGGGCGCTCGCGGTCGCGCTCCGCATGAAGGGCGAGAGCCCGGGCGAGATCACGGGCATGGCCGAGGCGCTGCGCCGCCGCGTGGCGCCGATCCGTACCCGCCGGAGCCCGCTGCTCGACACCTGCGGCACCGGCGGGGACAACGCCGGGACCTTCAACATCTCGACCACGGTGGCGCTCGTCACCGCCTCGTGCGGGGTGGCGGTGGCCAAGCACGGGAACCGCGCGGTCTCGAGCCGCACCGGGAGCGCCGACGTGCTGGAGTCGCTGGGGGTGCGCATCGATCTCACCCCCGAGAGCGCGGCCCGGTCGCTCGACCTCCTCGGCATCACGTTCCTGTTCGCTCCCAATTACCACACCGCGCTGCGGCACGCCGCGGGGCCGCGGCGCGAGATCGGGCTGCGCACCGTGTTCAACGTGCTCGGCCCGCTCAGCAATCCCGCCGGGGCCACGCGCCAGCTGCTGGGAGTCTACGCCGACGCCCTGGTGCGCCCGGTCGCCGAGGTGCTGAAGGCGCTCGGCAGCGAGCGCGCCTGGGTGGTGCACGGGCGCGACGGCCTCGACGAGATCACGGCCTTCGACGTGACGCACGTGGCCGAGCTCCACGACGGCACGGTGCGCGAGTTCGAGCTGGACCCTCGCGAGCTGGGTCTCGCGCATCAGGACCGGACGGACATCGCGGGCGCCGACGCGGCCGCCAACGCCGAGAAGATCCGGCGCATCCTGAGCGGCCAGCCCGGGGCGGCGCGGGACATCGTGCTGCTCAACACCGCGGCGGCGCTCGCGGTGGCGGGGGCGGCGCACGACCTCGAGGACGGCGTCCAGCGCGCCGCGCAGGCGATCGACAGCGGGGCGGCGGCCGAGAAGCTGAACGAGCTGGCGGGATTCCGGGGCTGAGGAGAGCGGAGCCATGACCACGACGCCGCGCGGCGTCACGACCCGCAAGCCCGAGCCGGGCTTCCTCCAGCGCATCGCCGGCGACCGTCGGCGGCGGATCGAGGAGGCCAAGCTGCGCACCCCGGCGCACGTGCTGCGCTCGCGGCTCGGGCCCGCTCTACCTGCCGGCAGGCTCGAGCGCCCGCTGCGGCGCGGGCGGGCGGCGGAGCCGCTGCGACTCGTGTGCGAGGTCAAGCGCGCCTCGCCGTCCGCGGGAGTGCTCAACGCCGAGATCGACCCGGTGGCGACCGCGCGGCTCTACGAGTCGGGCGGCGCGGCGGCGATCTCGCTGGTCACCGAGCCCGACCACTTCCTCGGCCAGCTCGACTGGGTGGACGCGGTGCGTCCGGCGGTGCGCGTGCCGATCCTGCTCAAGGACTTCGTGCTCGACTCCTACCAGGTGCTGGACGCCGCCGTGCGCGGGGCCGATGGCGTGCTGCTGATCGCGGCGCTGCTCTCGGCGGTGCTGCTCCAGCGCCTCATCACCGAGGCCCGCCTGCTCGGGCTCGATTGCCTGGTCGAGGTGCACAGCCGCGACGAGCTCCGGCGGGCGATCGTGAGCGGCGCCACGCTGGTCGGGATCAACAACCGCGACCTCGACACCTTCGAGGTGGATCTCGAGACCAGCTTCGAGCTCCTGCCGCACGTCCCCCCGCTCGTGACCGCGGTCGCGGAGAGCGGACTCTCGGCGCCCGAGCATCTCGCCCGCCTGCGGCAGACGCGGTGCGACGCCGTGCTGGTGGGGGAGGCGTTCATGCGCAGCCCCGATCCCGCCGCCACCCTGGCCACGCTGGCGCGAGCGGCCGCCGGGTCATGACCCCGGCCCTGCACACCGTGGTCAAGGTGTGCGGCCTCACGCGGCTCGCCGACGCTCGCGTGGCCCGGGAAGCGGGAGCCGACTGGCTGGGGTTCGTCCTGAACGGCGATGGCCCGCGGCGAATCGCGGCAGAGCGCGCGGCGGAGATCGTGGCGGCCGTGCCCGGCCCGGTGGCGGTGGCCGTGCTGGTCGGGCCGCATCCTGACGAGGCGCTGCGGCTCGCGGCGCTCGCCTCGGCCGAGCGGCTCCAGCTCCATCGCGTGGATCCGTCGAGCTGGCCGGAGGACTTTCCGCTGCCGGTGAGCTTCGCGATTCCCGTGGCGGCCGACGGCTCGATCATCGAGCCGCTCCCCTCCGAGCGGCACCTGGTGCTCCTCGACTCGGCCCATCCGAGCCTCCCCGGAGGCACGGGCGAGAGCTTCCCCTGGGAGACCGCCCGCATCGTGGCCGCCTCGAGGCCGGTGCTGCTCGCCGGAGGCCTCGATGGCGACAACGTGGCGGCCGCGATCGAGCGCGTGCTCCCTTACGGCGTGGATGCCTCCTCGAGGCTGGAGTCGGCGCCCGGCATCAAGGACGAGCTCCGCGTGCGTCGCTTCGTGGCCGCGGTGCGGGCAAGCGATGAGCGCCGTGACGCCGGGTCCTGAGGAGAGGGCATGGAACGACGCGAGGTTCATGGAGAGCGCGGCGTCGGTCGGGCCGCTGCGGTGCCGATGACGGAGACTCCGGAGCTCCCCGACGCCGGCGGACACTTCGGCCCCTACGGTGGCCGGTTCGTGCCCGAGACGCTGATCCACGCGCTCGACCAGCTCGCCGAGGAATACGCCCGCGCCCGCTCGGACCCGGCGTTCCAGTCCGAGCTGGACCGGGCGCTGCGCGAGTTCGCGGGACGCCCGAGCCCGCTCATCGAGGCCCATCGCTTCGGCGAGCGAGCGGGCTGCCGCGTGTTCCTCAAGCGCGAGGACCTGCTCCACACCGGCGCCCACAAGATCAACAACACGCTCGGCCAGTGCCTGCTCGCGCGGCGCATGGGCAAGCCGCGCGTGATCGCCGAGACCGGAGCCGGCCAGCACGGGGTCGCCACCGCCGCCGCGGCGGCGCGCCTGGGGCTCGAGTGCACCGTCTACATGGGCGCCGAGGATATGCGGCGCCAGCACCTGAACGTCGAGCGCATGAAGCTCCTCGGCGCCGAGGTGCGGGCGGTGGACGCCGGCACCCGTACCCTCAAGGACGCGATCAACGAGGCGCTGCGCGACTGGGTGACGCGCGTGCGCGACACCCATTACGTGCTCGGCTCGGTGCTCGGGCCGCATCCGTTCCCGACCCTGGTGCGCGATTTCCACCGCGTGATCGGGATCGAGGCGCGCCGGCAGTTCGCGGCAGAACCCGGCGGGCTCCCCGATGTGCTGGTGGCCTGCGTGGGAGGGGGAAGCAATGCGATCGGGCTGTTCCACGCCTTCCTCGACGAGCCCCGGGTGCGCAAGGTCGGGGTCGAGGCGGGAGGGCTCGGGATCGATTCCGGCAAGCACGCCGCCCGCATCCCCGAGCACAGCGTGGGGGTGCTGCACGGCACGCGGACGCTGGTGCTCCAGGACGAGCGCGGCATGATCCGCGAGACCCACTCGGTCTCTGCGGGCCTCGATTATCCGGCGCTCGGCCCCGAGCACGCCTGGCTCGCCGATCGGGGCCTGGCCGAGTACTCCCACGCCACCGACGACGAGGCGCTCGAGGCCTTCGAGACGCTGTCGCGGCTCGAGGGCATCATCCCGGCGCTCGAGCCCGCGCACGCGCTGGCGTGGGTGTTGCGCGAGGGCCCCAGCATCGGGCGCGACGCGCGCATGCTGGTCAACCTCTCGGGGCGCGGCGACAAGGACGTCAGCGAGGTGCTGCGGGTGCGGGGGCGGGGGTAAGCACTTGGCGCGGCCCCCCAACACCATCTCCGAGAAAGGTGGTGACGCGGCCCGGAGTCGGGTCTAGACTTTTCCCCAGCCGAGGGCCGCCTTGGCCCTCTCCAGCGCGGAGGTGCCCATGAACAAGGGCCTTCTAATCTCCTGTGCCCTTCTCGCCCTGGCGGCGCCGAAGGCGTTCGCGTATGGGGGGCTGGACCTGACGGTGGTCGCTTGCAACACCAACACAAAGCCTCCTCCCTCGACGACCTTCCTCGGATCCCGGAACTCCGCAGACAGTGTTTGCGTGCTTCCAGGTCACGACCACCCTGGACAGCGTCGTTGGCCTGGACGCCGATCTCCGACTCGCAGTAGACGATCCGAGTCTCCCCGACTGGTGGTACTTCGGCACGGGCGGCTGCAATGAGGGCGGCGTGTCGATCAGCCTGGTGCCGAGCCCCTCGCTCTGCGTCGGCGCGACGAACCCATGGGGCACCGAGGCCGTGGGCGGCGTGAGCTACCTTCCGAAGGGTCAGAATCCGAGTCCGGGCATTGGCTTCTTCGCCGTGGCAACTGTACCAACACAGACCTCGTTCACGCTGAACCCCGGTAACTATTTCGCCTTCGAGCTCAACTTCTTCTCCGACAACGCCGCCCAGTCCGGGGGCGCATGCGCCGGATGCGGCATCGGAGCCGTCCTGTGGTGGAAGTCGGCGGTCCTGGCCACCCTCCGTGCAGACGCCCCGCAATATCTCATCGCGGGACCGGGACTCGTTGGTGACTGCCTCCAGTGGGGGAGCGGTGTGCCCTGCGGCGTGGTCCCTACCAGGAACCGGACTTGGGGTCAGCTGAAGTCGTTGTATCGGTAGGGAGGGCTCGAACGACTCGCACTCCGCGGCGGAGGTGACCATGAACAAGGAACTTCTACTCTCCTGTGCCCTTCTCGCCCTGCCAGCGCCGCAGGCGTCGGCCGATGGCAACGGCGGGCTGGACCTGACGGCGGTGGCGTGCAACACGAACACCACGCCTCCCCCCTTGACCACGTTCAACTTCGACTGCGCGGATCCAGGCACTCCGCAGACTCTGTATGCCTGCTTCCAGATCACCACGACTCAGGACAGCGTTGTGGGCTTGGACGCCCACCTGGAATGTGGACGATCCGGGTCTCCCCGACTGGTGGCACTTCGAATCGGGCGGCTGCAACGCGGGCGGCGTGTTGCTCGACCTGGTGCCGAGCACGTCACTCTGCGTTGGCGCGACCAACCCCTGGGAGACGGGCAACATGGCCTTCGCGCCGGGGGATCAGGGCCCCAATAGCGGTCACTTCGTTGTGTCAGTCTCGCGTCCAACGCCGATCAAGCTGAACGCCGGCACCAACTACTTCGCCTTCAATCTCAACTTCTTCTCCGACAATGCCACCCAGTCCGGAGGCAAGTGTGGCGGATGCGGAATCGCGGCGGTCCTGGCGTGGGCCTCAACGCCGAGCGGGCAAATTAGCCCCCCTGCAGCCGCGCTGATCAACATCCGTACCGCGGCTCAAGCCGGCGGAGAAGCCGCGCCATATGTCATCTCGGGACCCGGACTCGTTGGCAACACCATCAGCTTCGCCGTTGCTCCGACCCCCACCCGGAACAGGACCTGGGGTCAGCTGAAGTCGCTGTATCGGTAGCGGGGCGGGTCGAACGGCTGCAGTCTCGATGCGTTTGTGGGAGTCGAGGATGAAGTAGCTCTCCTCCTTTGCTTCGCCTTTCTCGCCCTGGCGGCGCCGGCCGCGTTCGCTGGGCTGGACCTGACGGCCGTGGCCTGCAACACCGGCACCGGACATTTGATCACTCTTAACTATGACTGCACGGCCCGCGGGATTCCTCAGACCCTGTTCGGGTGCTTCCAGCTCGGAGCCGCCCAGGACAGCGTCGTGGCGGTGGAAAGCGCGTTCGACCTGATGGTCGCCGATCCGGGGCTGCCCGACTGGTGGCACTTCGAGACGGGCGGCTGCAATAACCTGACCGGGACCGGTGGTGCCACCGTATTCGCGGATCTGACGCGCAACACCACTCTCTGCCCCAGCGCCTCGGTTCTGGTCTTCTGGGGCACGGAGGGGGCCGCAGCTCCGGTTGCTTATACGCCGCA
>VBOT01000124.1:15122-30292 GCA_005893225.1 Candidatus Eiseniibacteriota bacterium | reverse complement strand
CCATCCAGCCCGGCCCGCCCTTGCCCCCCCGCGCATCGCGCGTCTCGGGCGAGGCCAGACCCTCGAGGTCCAGGACGTCGTTGGCGTTCCGGTACGAGACCAGGCCGAGATCGTTGACTCCCACCGGAGCGGCATGGAAGTCGGCCGCGAACCGGTGCATCTGGTACTGCTGCTCGTAGATGTTGTTGGCGCCGAGCGGGGTGAGCGCCAGGGCGCCCAGGTAGCCGCGGCAGGCCACGATGAGCAGCACCGCCAGGGCCGCGGCGATCCCGTGAGCGCGTCGCGGAACAGGAAGATCAGCATCACGAGCGACGAGATCCACACGTAGATCTCGTACCGGAAGAACCAGCCGAAACGCCCGACGAGCATGTGGAGGACCACCGCCGCCGCGGCCCAGAGCGCCAGGGCTCGATCGGCGGGGGTTCTCGGACGCCGCGCGACGGCGACGAAGGCGGCCAGGCAGAACAGGAGCCCGAGGCCCGGCCTAAGATTGAGCCGCAGGTTGCGAAGCACCGAGGCGAGGCTCCCGCCGCCGGCGATCACACCGGACTTGGCGCTCACCGAGAGCGGAACCCAGCCCAGGCCCATGCCGTGGAGGTAGAGCGAGAACCCGCCAAGCCCGAGAAGCAGCGCGGCGAGGCAGCCGGCAGCCAGGATCGCTCGCCCCCGGCAGGCGAGGAGAGCCAGCGCCGGGAGCGACAGAGCCAGGTTCTCGTAGCGGACGAGAGGCCCGGCCACGATCGCGGCCGGAAGCCACGATGGCACCCGCGCCGTCGTGGTCTCCTCGATCAGGCCCGCCACCAGCGCCACCGAAAGCAGCACCTGGAGCGAGTGCTCCATTCCCGTGAACGCCAGGCCCACCAGGTTGGCGGCGAGGATCAGGAACACGACCAGGAACACGACGCCCAGCTTCACGGGTTTTTCATTGGAGCCTTCGAGCGACGTGCTTATCATGCGCCCGAGCAGCGCGATGGTGCCGAGCGATGCCGCGTAGTTCAGGAAGAGAGGGACGAGGTAGCCGAAGGGCAGCCTCGAGAAGGGCGCGAGGAGGTAGGGCCAGAGGACGCTCGACGACGGCGCCGCCACGTCGTCTCGATTGATCCCGTAGTGGCCGGCCGCGATGTTCTCGGCCAGCGAGAGGTGGAGATAGGGATCGTCGAGCGTGTAGGTGAAGGTGCCCTGGTTGAGCCACAGGATCGCCACGAGGGCGGCGGCGCAGAGCAGGGTGAAGAAGGTCATCGCGAGGGCCACGGGGCCCATGACGGGCCCGGCGCTGGGCTTGGTAGCGGGGACGAGGGACACGAATGGCATGAAGGGTCACGGAGTGCGACGCGAAGATTCGAACGCGGCGTTCAGACGTTGCGTCTGCATCTTATAGCACAGCACCCCGGTGGTTTTTCCGGCGAGACCCGTTCAGATCGGCGGCTTTTCGGCCGATCTCATGATCGACGCGGCCGACGGCCGGCACCGGCCTCCAGGGACGGACCGACGCCTCGGCGCCAATCGTTCGTGTCTCAAGGAGGCCGTGCATGCGAGTCCCCGCTATCGTGTCCCGTTTCACTCTGGCTTCCGCCCTGCTGGCCACGATGGCCATCCCGGCGCGCGCCACCACCCTTATGCGCGAGGGGCTGGACCAGCTCACCGCCGAGAACGAGCTCGTCGTTCAGGGGCGGGTGCTGGACACCAACAGTCACTGGAACGACGGCCACACCCTCATCTTCACCGACGTGAAGGTTCGCCCGTCCCAGGTCCTCAAGGGCCGCCAGGAAGGTGACGTCACGTTCACCGTCCTGGGCGGCACGGTCGGTGACGTTACCACCCTGATCATCGGCGGGGCCGAGCTCCTCCCCGGCTCCGACTACGTGCTGTTCCTGAGCCACGCCGACCTCCCCGGCGCCGCGAACCGGCTCACGGTGCGCGACCACGCCCAGGGGGCCTTCAACGTGGACAAGGGCCGGGCGTTCAGCGAGGCGTTCGG
Source organism: Candidatus Eiseniibacteriota bacterium (assembly GCA_005893225.1). Lineage (GTDB taxonomy): Bacteria > Eisenbacteria > RBG-16-71-46 > RBG-16-71-46 > RBG-16-71-46 > WS-3. The sequence goes on along the minus strand of VBOT01000124.1, from coordinate 28,314 downwards.
CGATCCGCTCCTGCCCGATGGCGAGGGACGCATCGACGTCCCGGGCGGCGAAGACGGGCTCCCGATCGAGGAGCTGACCCGTCAAGTCCGCGCCCACCAGAATCGCTAGGGAGGAGCCGTTCATGAAGAAGATGATGATTCGGGTCGCGACGCTCGCCCTGGCCGTTCCGGGGACCCTGGGCGTCACGGATGCGCTCGCCTTTCGACTGATTCAGAACACCGGCAGCGGCCGGATGACGTCCGGAGCCCGGGTGACGTGTGACGACCCCGCCGGCTACGTCCACTGGAACACCAGCTCACTCTCCTGGCGCCTCAACCCCGCCGGTCAGGGAGGGAAGGCCGGAGTGGCGGCGGCGGTGCAGAGCGCCATGACGTCGTGGAACAACGTCTCTCCGGCGCCCTACACGCTCAACTATGCCGGGACCACGAACGCCGGGTTCGTCACCGACGGAATCAACAGCGTGCTGTGGGGCACTGGCAACGGCTGCTCCGGCAGCTGCCTCGCCCTCACCGCGCTGGTCCTGGTGTCGGGACAGGTGATCACCGAGGCCGACATCTCGCTCAACGACGCGGCGAGCTGGAACACCGGCGGCAGCGACTACGACGTCCAGGCCGTGGTGACCCACGAGCTCGGCCACAGCCTGGGGATCCACCACACCGAGCTTCAAAGGTCGCGCAACCGCCCGAGCATGTACGCCACCTACTTCGGCGTGGCGGGGCGGAGCCTCGAGAGCGACGACATGGACGCGCTCAACTGCATCTACGGCCGCTATCCTCCGAGGAGCGCGAGCCTGATCGCCAGCACCGCGATGGAGCCGGATTCGCGTGGGACGCAAGGCCTTGGGCTCGGCCTCACCGCGCGCCCGCGCACGGGCGGATCGGTCCTCGGCTTCGGTCTCTCGACCGGCGGGCGCGTCAAGCTCGAGGTGTTCGACGTCGCGGGGCGCAAGCTGGCCACGCTGGTCGACGCGGTCGAGACGGCCGGCAATCACGAGATCGCATGGGACGGCGCGACCACCCAGGGGCGCGCGGCTTCGGGATTCTACTTCGCACGCATCACGACCGCTGAAGGCAGGGCCACGGCCACGGTGCCGCTGGCCGAATAATCCGGCGCCGGATCGATTCGAGGGGCGGGCCTGGCAACGGGTCCGCCTCGCGCTTTTTCAGCGGGTGCGGCGAGGCCTCGTGGCGTCCGCGGCTCGCGCGCGCCGGTCATGGGCATGCCTGAGGCTCCGGCGAGACGAAACTCGCGCGCTCGCGCGATGCGTGTCCTCTCATGCGAGAGAGATGCCAGAGCGGAGCCATCCCGCTCATCGCTGAGCAAGCGTTCGCCCTCGAACGAAGTTGCGCCAGTCGCATGACGCGGACGCGACACGAATCCCTGAAGAACTTCTCACCGCACTCTGGCATCTCTGGAACAACACCACCGCGAGATGATGGCAGACTGTTTCCCAGGTCGCGGTAGGGGCCGCGTGGTCAACCAGTCTGCACCCGCACTAAGGAGGAAATCCGATGCGCAGACTCGTCCTCACCTCCCTGGCCGCAACGCTCGTCGGCATCACCACCCTCGCCTTCGCACAAGCCGAGCGTCACGTGAAAGCGGACTTCACCCCGTTCGCGAGCAACGGCATCGCCGGCACGGTCGATTTGACCGAGCAGCCGAGCCGGACTCAGACGGCGGTGAGGGCGCAGCTCAAGGGGCTCCAGCCAGGAGCCGAGTACTTCATCTCGTGGTACACGAACGGCAGCTGCACCCAGGAAGCTAGCGTGAACCTCATCGGTACCTTCACGGCGAATCCCGCCGGAATCGGGATGCTGAGAGGAAGCGTGAATGCGAGCCTGACCCAGATCGGTTCCGTGTCGGTGAAGCTCCAGTCCGACCAGTCGCTTCAGGCCTGCGCCACGATCCCGCAGTAGCTCCTGCTTCATCTGGCGCTGAATAGCCCCGAGGGGTTCGCCCCTCGGGGCGTTTTTTGGGCGTCTCCGGGCCACCGCCTGCGCCACGCGTCCCCGCTCCTTCGCCAGCACATGGGCGGACACACGGCGAGCAGCCGCCGTGCATGGCGCACACGGCCGCGGGCAAGATGCGGCGCCTCGGGATCCCGGAACGCACTGGAGTGGCCCCTTCGAGCCGAAACCTCCACCATGAGGACATCCATACAGATGTTGAAAGCCATCCGTACAGATGGCACTATCCTCCAACGCCATCCATGGGGATGGCCAAGGAGGTAACCATGGCGGAGATGGAGAAGCTGACGATCAACCTGACCCCGGTCGACGTCGGCCAGATCGAGCTACTGGTCGAACATGGCTTCTACTCGAACCGCGCCGAGTTCATCCGAGTGGCGATCCGCGACCTGCTCGCCAAGCACGCGGAGACGGTGAGGGAGACGACCACGCGACAGGGGCTCACGATCGGCGCGGCCCTATACACCCGACGCATCCTCGAGGAGCGACGAGGCGCGGGCGAGGGCCTCCAGATCCGCGTGGTCGGCATGCTCTCCATCGCCGAGGACGTGGAGCCGGAGCTGGCGCGGGAGACCATCGAATCGGTGATGGTGCGCGGCATCTTCAAAGCCAGCAAGGAAGTGAAGGAAGCCCTCGCCGACCGGACCTGCTGAGGGCTCGGCGACGGGGAAGGAGCCCGCCTCCAGCGCTGGCGGCAGCGCTCGAGCCATGCCGCGGCTCGGATTTTGCCGTTGCCGCGCCCGCGCAACGCCGCCCGCCCACCCAAGTGCCGATTGCAAGGCACCCCGGGGGTCCCGCGGAGACAGGCCCGCCTCTTGCAACGTCGCCGCCCCAACTTGCAACTCCGTTGCTCGCGGCCCGTCGACGACCAACGGCCACACCACCACAAAGCTGATCCGGCGGTCCCAACCAGGCCGAGCGGCCGGCGCGACTAAGAGGAGCGTGTGATGCCACCCATGCTCAAGAATCTGCTCGGAAACAACCCCAAGGACCGGGAAACGGCCGAGGAGATGCGCGCGGTCCTGCACGAGATGCAGCAGGAGCGCGGCCGCTACGAAGCCCTCATCCAGAGCGCTCGCGCCTCGGCGGACAAGCTCCAGCAGCTCGGCGAGCCGATCGTCAAGGCCAGCGGCGAGGTGGAGGCCATGACGGCGCGGCTCCAGGAGCTGGAACGGCGCTTCGCGTCGATGGCGCAGCTCGCGTCCCGGTTCGAGAACCTCGACGAGCGGGCCGAGGTCCTGACCCAGGACCAGCACCGCACCGAGACCGAGTTCGCGAAGACGCTCGAGGAGATCCAGCAGATCCGGTCGCTGTTCGAGGACCTCGGCGGCAAGGTGGACGTCGCCCTGGATCTCAAGGAACGCCTCGGGTCCTTCCTCGAGGTGGAAAAGCCCTTCAACGAGCTGCGGGGGGAAGCCCAGGAGATCCGCCGGCAGGTCGAGGGGACGGGCGAGCACCTGGCGCGGCTGCGCGAGCATCACGACCGGCTCATCGATCAGCACAAGCTCGCGACGTCGAAGATGGAGGCCCTGGACCGCCGGCGCGACGATTTGGGCCGCTCGCTCCAGGACAAGGAGCGGCGCGTCGCCAGCGTCGAGCAGGCGGTGCGCGGGATGGACGGCGTCCAGAACACGGTCGACGAGGTCAAGCGCGAGATCGGCACGCTGAAGGCCCTGGGCGACGCCGTGGTCCAGAAGGCCGCGGCGCTCGAAGCTCAGAGCGCGGCGGTCGACCGGGCGCTCGCCCAGTCGGACCAGCTCGAGCGGGCGATGCGCCAGCTCGACGCCGGCGTGCGCCAGCAGCAGCAGAACGAGAAGTCGCTCTCCGCGCTGCAGGACAACGTCACGGCGCTGCGGTCGCTGCACGAGGAGGTGGTGGAGCGATCCAACGAGATCTCCCAGTTCCAACGCGAGACCGACGAGCAGACGCGCGCCACCCGACAGGACCTCACCTCGCTCACCGACGAGATGAAGAGGACCGTGGAGCGTTTCGACTTCGAGAGCCGCGGCCTCGAATCGGTGAGCCAGCGCGTGGCCGACCTGCGCGGCTCCCTGACGGATTGCGAGAACCGCTTCAAGGGGCTCGCCGAGCCGAGCCTGGCCGTGGGCGAGCTCCGGACCCAGGCCAAGGCCCTGGCGGCGCACCTGCAAGGCCTCTCCGAGGAGGTTGGGCAGGTCGACCAAGAGATGGCACAGTTCCGCGCCATCCGGCGGGACCTGGACCAGACCAGCCGCACGGTCCGCAGCATCGGCGCCCAGGTGACGCAGATCGAGGAAGCGCGGCCGACTCTGGAGGCGACGCTCGCGGATCTGGGCCAGTTGAACGGCGCCCACGCGATGGTGAAGGACGCGCTCGAGCAGACGCAGCTCGCCCACAGCGAGATCCTCCGCGTGCGGGAGAGTCAGACCGATACCCGCACCTGGCTGGCGGATCTGGAGCAGTACGTCAACGAGCTCAAGGAGCAGGTCGCCGGGCTGCACAAGATGGCGCCCACCATCGAGGTGGTCCAGAAGCAGGCGCAGCGCGTCGGCGAGTCGCTGACCGCGATCGAGTCGCGGCGGGAGTTCGTCGACGACCTGCACCGCCGGATGGCCGAGCTCGGGGCACTCGGGGCGAGGCTGGACGAGCGCGAGAAGCAACTCCAGACCCGCATGGAGGCCGCCGAGCAGCGGTTCGTCGGCCTGGCGGCGCGGGTCGAGGAAGCCGAACGGCTGAGCACGAACATCGCCGTCGTGTCGTCCGATCTCATGGAGGCCGAGCGGAAGACCGGCGAGCTCGGCAAGGCCGTGTCCGAGATCGCGACCCGCTGCGAGTCGGTCGAGGAGCTGGCGGAGCGGACGCGAGCGCTGCGACCGGAGCTCGATCAGCGGCAACACGCCGTCACCGAGGCCACCAAGGACCTCGAGCGGGCATCGACGCTGCGCAAGGAGGCCGCCACTTCGGCGCAGAAGCTCGACCAGGTGGCCAAGAAGCTCGGCACCTCGTTGACCACGGCCGAGCGGCAGACGGCGCTGGTCGAGGAGATGTGCTCACAGCTCGAAATCCGGGCCGGCAACCTGCGGTCCGTTGAGAAGCGGCTGGCCGACTTCGAGGAGCGCCTGACCCGCTGGGATCCGGTGGAGAAGGAGATCACCCGCTCGCTGGAGCAGATCTCGGTGCGTCAGGGCACGGTCGAGTCCCTGCAGTCGGACCTGGAAAGAATGTTCGCGATGGCCGAGAAGACCGCCTCAGACGTGCGGGAGATCACCGCCGCCCACCAGGAGATCGAGCAGAGCCGCGAGCTCCTGATCGATGTCACCGGCCGGCTCCAGGAGGTCCGGGACACGGCGGACGGGCTCGACGAGCGCAAGCGTCAGATGACCAAGGCCGAGGAGCGGCTGGCCCGCGCCGACGCGCTCCTCGTGGACGTGCGCTCCAGCCTCGAGGCGCTCCAGGGTCAGAAGGCCATCGTCGAGCAGGCGATGGAGAAGGCCGGTTCGCTGCAGTTCCTCCTGAAGCAGGCGGAGGCAGCCATCGACGGGCTCAGGGAGGAGCGGGAGATGACGGCCCGCGTCCGCGCCGCGGTGTCGGTCGTCCGGCGGAGCGACGAGGAAGAGGATGGAGGCTCGGAGAAGGAGAGGGACCGCGCGGCCTGAGAGGGCGGCGCGGCTCCCTTCGTCTCAGCGGGACGACTCGGCCCGGTGAGCCTTCGGCGCGGGCTCGAGGAACAGCTCGTCGATGTAGCACCAGCCCCAGTCCTCACCCCGCTCGAAGCTGCGGATGAGGGGATGCCCGGTATTGTGGAAGTGACGGGTCGCATGCCGGCCCGGCGAGTTGTCGCAGCACCCCACGTGACCGCACGTGAGGCACAGTCGGAGGTGCACCCACCGGCCCCCGGTCTTGAGGCATTCCTCGCAGCCCGCCGGGGTGCCCGGCTTCACGTCGTGGATGTGCTCGAGGTGCGTGCAGCTACTGGACATCCTCGGAACCTCCTCGGCCCTGCCCCAGGCGATCGACCAGCCGCCCGACATTGTAGCGCACGTCACCGGTGCTCTCGCGGACGGCTCCTGCCGATGACCCCGGGAGAGCCCCGGCCCCGACCCACGAGCGGGAAGGAAACCTCATGAACAAGGTCACTCTGTTGCTGCTCGGCTTCGCCGTGCCGGCCCTCACGTTCGGGTGCGCTCCGGAGCCCAAGACATACGCCGACTGCGTGCTGCAGCACGTGAAGCCGAGCATGACCAAGGAAGCCGTCGAGCTCGCATGCCAGGCGTGCCGCGACAAGTTCCCCGAGCCGAGGCCGGTGGAGCGCTTGCTGACCCGGGCCGAGCTCCAGCAGGTGGAAATGAACTACGACACCCGCGAGGCCCCCGACAGCGTGAAGAGCTCCGCGGCGGACTCCGAAGCCTGGGAGTACCTCCACAACGGGATGAAGGACACGCTTCGCTCCGTCACCTACTACGACGTGGTGCGCGTGAAACAGGAGACCGGCAATCAGTACCGGGTGCGCCGTTACCGGATCGACTTGAACCTGCCGCCCCAGAGCGGTACCTCGGTGCGCGTTCCGCTCATGCCCGAGGACGGGCTCGGCCTCCGCCTCGCCTGGGGCGTGTGTTCGGCGACGACGTTCGGCGCGATGCCCGCCGACTCGCTGCCCACCTGCGACGTGCCGGACGACACCCTCATCGCCCGCGCGCGGCGGAACGAAGTGCTGGTGCAGAACGCGGAGGCGCTGTCTCGCGTGCGATGATCGCTCCCCACTCGGGCCCGGGAACAGGCTAGGCTCCCTGCGGCTGTGCTTGTGCCCGCGCCCGTGGACACCCGGCGCAAGGCCAGCTGGATCCCGCCGCCCTCGAGCCCCGCGACCAGCGCCCCCCCCGACACCCCAGGCCGACCCGCTCAGATCGAGACCCGCGAGGGAGTGGATCGACCTGCGACTTGCGGTCGCCGAGCGCGGAAGAATACGCTCGGCCGGTTGCCACCCCGCTGGTCCGTTCGATCTCACCCCAAAGGAGACGTCATGCTGCTCGTCCGCGAAGTCATGCACTGCAAGCCCGGCAAGGTGCGCCCCTTGGTCGAGAAGTTCCTCGCGATGTCGAAGATCAGCGAAAAGATGGGCATGGGGAAGATGCGCGTGCTCACCGATCTCAGCGCCGAGCGGTACTGGACCCTGGTGGCCGAGATGGAGGTTCCGAGCCTGCAGGCGTTCGAGAAGATGTTCGAGGGCCAGGGGCAGAGCGAGAAGGACATGAAGGAGTTCGAGACCATCATGAAGGGGTACCACGACCTGGTGGATCACGGGCGGCGCGAGATCTACAAGATCGAGGGCTGATCGCTGCACGGCGGGGGCCGACTCGCTGCGGGCGCGAAGAGCGAGGCGGCCCCGCCATGAAGAGCCCCCGCGTCAGCGCGGCGCCCAGAACCCGATCGTGACCCCGCCCGGGGCGGCGACGATCGCGATCCATCCCATGCCGCCCGGGAGCGGCTCGGGTCGCATCATCTCGGCGGCGCCGGCCTGGAGCGCCCGGGAGAACGTGGCCTGGATGTCAGTGACCTCGCAGTAGGGGACCGAGCCCGGCGCCTCGGGCGGATTGTTGGCGCGGATGCCGCCTCCCGTGGCGTTGTCGAAGCGCCACATGTGATAGGGACCCCCCGGCGTCGGCATCGGCTCTCCGAACTTCCACCCCAGCACCCTCTCGCACCAGTTTCGCGTGGCCGGTGGGTCCGAGCTCGCGAGCTCCGTGTGCGTGATGAGTCCCGGGCGAACCTTGGGTGGGGCGGGCTTCCGGGACGCGGCCTTCGCCCGCGCCGGAGGGCGCCGGGCCGACCGCTTCTTGACCGCCTTCTTCGCTGTCTTCTTCGCCGCCTTCTTCGTCCCCTTCTTGGCTGCCTTCCGGGCTGGCTTCCGCACCGACTTTCGCCTGGCCATGGATCCTCCTGCTCCGATGAGCGCGAGCCGATCGCGCCGGCCCCTCCGGCCGCATGCGGCTCTGTCGGCCCCATGCTATCTCATACTCGGCGAGCGAGCGCGAGGGATTCGGCAAGGCTTGGCGTGGGAGGTTCGAACTTCCGCCCTGCGCTCAGGGCCCCACTGCTCGGAGAGGCCGACCTCGGCCGAAGATTTCCCCGGGGCGTGAGGCCTGGCTTCCGATAACCCGGGGGACGCATCGAGAGCCGGTCACCCCGTCGCGGCGAGGCGCCGCCTTGTCAGGGGTAGCCGCCCGTGCTAGAGGGGAGCTCCATGCACTCGCTTGCCCGCCCGGCGGACCAGGTCTCCGACGAGCCCGCCGTCGCCCGAGGTCCGTGGGCGTGGATCCCCACGCTCTACCTTGCCGAGGGCCTGCCCTACGTGGTCGTGATGACCGTCTCGGTCATCATGTACAAGGGGTTCGGCATCTCGAACACGGACATCGCGCTGTACACCAGCTGGCTCTACCTGCCCTGGGTGGTGAAGCCGCTCTGGTCGCCGGTCGTCGACATCCTGGGGACGCGGCGGCGCTGGATCTGGGCGATGCAGCTCCTGATCGGCGGCGGACTGGCGGGCGTGGCGCTGACCACTCCGCTGCCGCATTTCTTCCAGTGGACGCTGGCGTTCTTCTGGCTGCTGGCCTTCAACTCCGCCACTCACGACATCGCAGCGGACGGCTTCTACCTGCTCGCCACCACCGAGAAGCAGCAGGCCTTCTTCGTCGGCGTCCGCACCATGTTCTACCGCATCGCGACCATCGCCGGTCAGGGCCTGCTCGTGATGCTGGCCGGCACCATTCAAGCTCGCACTGGCAATACGCGGCTCGCATGGACCGTGGTGATGGGAGTGCTGGCCGTCGCGTTCCTCGGGTTCGGGCTCTGGCATCGCTTCGTGCTGCCGCGCCCCGGCGTGGACCGGCCGGGCGACGTCCATCGGATCCCGCACTTCGTCCGGGAGTTCCTCGGCACGTTCGGCTCGTTCTTCCGGAGGTCGCGGATCGGCGTGGTGCTGCTGTTCCTGCTGCTCTATCGTCTCGGCGAGGCGCAGCTCGTCAAGATGGCGGCCCCGTTCCTGCTGGATGGGCGGGACAAGGGCGGGCTCGCGCTCAGCACCACGCAGGTCGGATTCATCTACGGCACCGTGGGCATCCTCGCGCTCACCCTCGGCGGGATTCTGGGTGGCTGGGCGATCTCGAGTCACGGGCTCAAGAAATGGCTGTGGCCCATGATGCTCGCGATTCACCTGCCCGACGCGGTGTTCATCTACCTGGCCCACGTTCAGCCGCACAGCCTGCCGCTGATCCAGCTCGGCGTGGCGCTCGAGCAGTTCGGCTACGGCTTCGGCTTCACCGCCTATCTGATGTACATGATCTACCTGGCGCGCGGTAAGCATCAGACCGCGCACTACGCGATCTGCACCGGCTTCATGGCGCTGGGCATGATGCTGCCCGGGATGTGGAGCGGCTGGCTGCAGGACCACATCGGTTACCCTCGCTTCTTCACCGTGGTGATCCTCGCGACCATCCCGAGCTTCATCGCCGCCCTGTGGATCCCCCTCCAGAGCGACTTCGGGAGGAAGGTGTCGAGCTCCGGATAGGCCCTCGATAGCCCCGCGGAGGCCGACCCGGACGGCGCGCGAGGCGCCCACGCTCACGCTCTGCCAGCGGATCGGCCTGGCGGGCGATGGCAGAAATCGTGGGAACATTGTCATTGTGCCACCCGCCCGCCTCCCCCATGCTGCCTCCATGTCGAAGTCCACCGCGCGCGCCAAGCCCCCCTCCGGCGCCACCGCCTCGGCCACGCGCCGCGTGGCCATGCTGGCCTACCCCGACACCCAGGTGCTGGACGTGATGGGGCCGCTCGAGGTGTTCTCTCGCACCTCGCGGCTGCTGAAGGACACCGGCCGCCGCCGTGACGACTCCTACGCGGTCGAGATCCTGGGTGTGGCGCGTGGAATGTTTCGCACCTCCTCGGGGCTGCGCATCCACGCCGACCACCGGTACGACGAGGCCGGCTCCGGCATCGATACGCTGCTGGTCGCCGGCGGCCGGGGCACCGATCGCTATTGCAGGGACGCCCGGCTGCTGGCGTGGATCCGACGCCAGAGCCGCTCGGTGCGCCGTCTCGCCTCGATCTGCACCGGCGCGTTCCTGCTCGCGGAGGCCGGCTTGCTCGAAGGCCGGCGCGCCACGACGCACTGGGCCTCGTGCGGCGAGTTCGCCGCGCGCTATCCCAACGTCCGCCTCGAGCCCGACACCCTCTACGTCCGGGAAGGCTCGCTCTACACCAGCGCCGGGGTCACCGCAGGCATGGATCTCGCGCTGGCGATGGTGGAGGAGGACCACGGCCGCGAGGTGGCGCTCGCCACCGCCCGCCAGCTCGTGATGTATCTGTGCCGGCCCGGCGGCCAGTCGCAGTTCAGCGCCCAGCTCTCGGTGCAGCTCGCCGAGCCCGAGCCGCTGAGGGATCTCCAGGCCTGGATCGTCGAGCACCCGCGCGCCGATCTGTCGGTGCCCGCGCTCGCGCGCCGCGCGGCGATGAGCCCTCGCAACTTCGCGCGCGTCTTCACGCGCGAGGTGGGCATGACCCCAGCGCGATTCGTCACGTCGGTTCGCGTGGAGGCCGCGCGACGGCTTCTGGAGGACACGTCGCAGCCCCTCGAGACGATCTGCGAGGCAAGCGGCCTCGGCAACCTGGAATCCATGCGCCGCGCTTTCCTGCGCCGGGTGGGCGTCGCCCCCGGCCAGTACCGCCAGCGCTTCGCCCGTTTTCCATCCGCGGCGCGCCGCTCCGCGCCGCACTATTCCGAAAGGAGAGCCCCGTGAACTCCGCCAACCACCGCCTGCTCCCGTGGATGGTCGCGCTCTTTCTCGGCGTGGCCGCCACGCCGGACGGGTTCGCCGCCACCCGCTACATCTGTCCCCCTTGCGGCCAGGCCTGCGACGACAAGGTCTTCGACCGCCCCGGCACGTGCCCGAGCTGCGGCATGACGCTGGTGGATGCAGCCGCCGTGGCGGCCCACCCGGCGCCCCCGCGCGCGCGCGTGGCCATCCTGCTTTTCGACGGCGTCGAGATCATCGACTCCATGGGCCCCTACGAGGTCTTTGGCGCCGCGGGCTTCGACGTCTACACCGTCGGCGCCGCCAAGCGGCCCGTGACCTCCGCGATGGGCCAGACGCTGGTGCCCAGGTATGCCCTCGGCGAGGCTCCCCGGGCCGACGTGCTGGTGGTGCCGGGAGGCGGAGTGGGCTCGGCGCTCCATGACTCATCCACCATGGCGTGGGTGCGGACCACCGCGCCGGGGACCCGGCTCACGATGTCGGTGTGCAACGGCGCCTTCATCCTGGCCAGCGCCGGACTGCTCGACGGGCTCAGCGCGACCACCACCGCTCACAACATCGCCAGGCTGCGCGAGCAGTATCCCAAGGTCCACGTGGTCGATGACCAGCGCTTCGTCGACAACGGGAGAATCATCACGACCGGCGGACTGTCGGCGGGAATCGACGGGGCGCTCCACGTGGTGGAGCGCCTGCGCGGTGTGGGAGAGGCCCAGCAAGTGGCGCTCGGCGAGGAGTACGAATGGAGCGGGCATGCCCGGTTCGCGCGCGCCGCGCTGGCCGATCAGCTCATCCCCGACGTGCCCATGGACCATCTCGGCACCTGGGACGTGGTCCGCACCGAGGGCGACAGGGACCACTGGGAGCTGGTGCTGCACGGGACCTCGGACCTCGCCGCCGAGACGCTTCTCGACCAGGTCGGGCGCGAGCTCGCGAGCCGCGGCAAGTGGCTCGCGGCGGCGGGCGACGGCCGCAAGGCGAACGGGACGAGGGCCTGGAGGTTCACGGGCCGGAACGGCGAGCCCTGGGACGGCACCATGTCGGTCGAGCCCAGGTCAGCCGGAAGCCACGAATACACCGTGAAGCTGTCGATCGCGCGCAGCGGCTAAGATGATCGGGGCAGGATCCGCCCGCTCAGATCGAGGGCGGCTCGATCCCGAGCAGCCGCAGGTAGAGGTTGAGCTGGGCGCGGTGGTGGATCTCGTGCTCCTGCACGTGATCGAGGATCCAGTGCACCGTGTAGGAGCGCTGGCTGCCGTCGTCGAGGCGGCGGTGGACCACGCGCCCCAGATCGCCGGCGGGGTGATCGAGCCAGCGCTTCGTCGGCTCGTGCCAGCGCTCGAGCAACTGGTACAACGCCGCGTGATCGGGGGCGTCGATCACGATTCGCCATCCCTCGGCCGGGTCGCTTGCCGGCGCGACCCATTCCTCCTGGCGGCCGCCGTCGATCCCGGCGTGGATCCAGGCATGCTCGGCCTCCGCGATGTGGACGATGATCTGCCGCGCTGTCAGCATCTCAGGCTGCGGCTTGTAGTCGAGCTGCGCCGCGGGGAACCGGCTCACGGCCTCGAGCAGATAGGGCCGGTACTGGGCGTCCCAGTAGGGGTAGTAAGCTCGGATGGTGCCGGCATGATCGCCGGCGGAGCGCATGCGCGCGGCGGCGCGGAGCTCGAGCAAGGTCGGCATCGGGGCAATCCTCCTCGGCCATCACATTGCGCGGGGAAAGCACCACCGGTCAAGAACGGGAGAGAGGACCATCAAGACCATCGACATTCTCGATGCGATCGGAGACACCTCGCTGGTTCGACTGCGAAAGGTCGTTCCACCCCGGTGCGCGGACGTCTTCGCGAAGCTCGAGTGGGAGAATCCCACCGGCAGCATGAAGGACCGGATGGCGCGCGCCGTGATCTCGCGCGCGGAGGAGGACGGTCGACTGAAGCCCGGGGACACCGTGGTCGAGTACACGGGCGGCAGCACGGGCGCGTCGCTGGCGCTCGTCTGCGCCGCCAGGGGCTACCCTCTCAAGATCGTCACCTCGGACGCATTCAGCCAGGAGAAGCGCGATCAAATGTCGGCCCTGGGCGCGGAGCTCACGCTGGTTCGAAGCGAGGGAGGCCTCACCACCAAGAAGCTGATCCTGGACATGATCGAGACCGCCCGCGGGCTGAGCGGGGAGCCGCACACCTACTGGACCGACCAGCTCAACAACGCCGACAGCATCGCGGGCTACTTTCCGCTGGGCGAGGAGATCTGGACCCAGACGGAAGGAGAAGTCGACGCCTTCGTTCATTGCGTGGGCACCGCAGCCTCTTCGCGGGGGGTCGCTGCCGTGCTCAGGCGACACCAGCCGAGCGTCAGGATCGCCGTCGTCGAGCCCGCCGAGTCGTCGGTGCTGCTCGGGGGTCAGCCAGGGCCTCACAAGATCGAGGGCGTGGGGATTG
>VBOT01000124.1:0-15113 GCA_005893225.1 Candidatus Eiseniibacteriota bacterium | reverse complement strand
TTCCGGTCAGGACTGAGGATGCGAAGGCCATGGCGAGGCGCATCGCGCGCGAGGAGGGCCTGTTCGCGGGGACGTCATCGGGAGCCAACGTCGTCGCCGCGATTCAGCTGGCGCAGCGCCTGGGGCCGGGAGCCAGGGTCGTGACCCTGATGGTCGACTCCGGACTCAAGTACGTGAACACGGACGTGTACAATAGGTCGCGATGACACTTGCGGGAAGGGTCACCCGAGGGACTGTTCCATGAGTAGGCATTTTCTGCTGTTTTACGATGCCGCACCGAGCTACTTGGAGCGCCGTGCCGCCCACCGTGAAGAGCACCTGGAACGCGCCTGGGCAGCGCATCGGCGGGGCGAGCTCGTGCTGGGCGGCGCGCTCGCCGAGCCCGTCGACGGGGCCGTGCTCCTGTTCCGTGCGGACGGCCCGCAGGTGGTCGAGGAGTTCGCCCGGAAGGATCCCTACGTGATCAACGGCCTCGTGACCCGGTGGCGTGTCCGGGAGTGGACGACCGTGGTGGGCGAGACCTCGGCGACGCCGGTCTATCCGGGGAGGCCCGCTTCGGGCGACGCCAAGCGCCATTAGCACGGGCGGCCCAGAATGTTCTCCCGGGCCGCCCGCAGTTCACCCCTGCGGCCTATGGCTCGCGGCTGTCGTCGGCGCTCGAGTCGGCGGGCTCCGCCGCCTGCTCGGGCTCGACCCTGACGAACACCCAGACCCGACGCCAGCGCTCGACGCCGTTCTTCGCGATGACCGCGAGACCCAGCCGCTCGACGGGCCGCATCGGCGCCCTGCAGTAGGCACGCCACACGCCGTTCGCCGCGTCCCGGGCGAACGCCTGCTTGTGACCGTGACCGTCGTCCAGGACCATCGAGGCCACGTCCGGCGAGGCTTCGGCCTCGACCTCGATCACTCCGCCAGGAGACACCGTGGTGTAAGGGGCATGAGCGCGGACCTCCGGGGCCAGCGAGTCGCGCGAGGCCGTCGCGACGGGCGACGGCTCGGCTGGCGTCGCGGCGAGCTTGGGCGCCGGAGGCGTGTAGCCCGCGGGAGCCACCGGGGTCACGCTGGCATGCTGCACCGCGCCCCGGTCGTTCGATCCGCACGCGATGAACACCACCGCCATCGTGACCGCCGCGATCAGCAGCCCGCCGCCCCAGACACACCGGCGCATCAGGCGCCGTCTGGCGTCGCGGACCTGCTCCGTCTCGCGAGCTCCCTGGTCGCGCTTGCCCGCGGGATTCTGGGTCACCGTCTCCCTCTGATTCATCTTCTTTCCCCTTCCGGCTTGGATCCTTGCCCGCTCCCGGTGCCGGTACCCCGTTCGCCGAGCTTTCCGGGGCAGGCACCTGCCTGCCCGGAGACGCCTGCGGGGCGATGGCCGCCGCCGGCGTTTGCATGCATACTCAAGCGACATGCCGGAGCCGGATTCGACTGTGAGACAACGTGCTGCGAGGCCGCTCCCGATCGAGGCACAGCCCCGAGTGTGTCCATGCGGACACACTCTGGAGGCTCGCGAGGCCCGAACCGATCGCGGATCCCCGTCATTCATGCGTCGCTGGGAGACCGTGGCGGAGCGGACACGCCGAACGCGGCCGGGGACACACCCCGCGGCAGCGGCCGCGTTCGCCGCGATCCTCGCGATCGGAGCGCCGATGTCGGGCGCCGCCGGCTCGCAACCCATCCCGGCGCGCATCGCCTGGACCGCCCGCGACCGCGTCTACCTGGCGTCGCCCGACTCGCTCCCGCTCCAGGTCGGCGACCGGATCACGTTCCGGCTGCGCGGCGACTCCGTTGCCGCCGCGGAGGTCACCGTGGTGGTGGCCCCCGAAATGGCCGTGGCACGCCTCACGCGCGGGGCGCTCTTGCCCCACGGCGATCTCCAGCACGTCGAGATCCTGGTCGAGCCGCCTCCGCTCGAGCCGATGTACCTGCTGCGCGTCGGCCTCCCGGGCCGCGCGCGTTCCAACCTGATCTTCGCCTGCGATCCATCGCTTCGTCCGCCGGCCGGATACCGGGTCCAGGGCTCCTCGCGACGCGGTCTCCTGCTGGTGCGCAACTCCGCCGCGGTTGCCGGCCCGCAGCGTCCCTGGCCCGACACGCTGCAGGTGCGCCTCTACGACGAGACGGCCGACGAGGAGATCGCGATCGAGCGCGGGGACCTGGACGTGGCCGTGTTCTGGCCCGGCGAGCTCACCGCTCGTCTGCGCGCGCCACCCCGCTCGCTCGTGACGCTCGGCGGCGGGCGTTCCCGCGGCGTCGTCGCCGCGATGCGCACCGATCGCGGCCCCGCGCGCGACTCGTCGGCGTTCGTGTTTCCGGATCGCGCCGCGGCGGCCCTCGATGGGGCCGTGTTTCGCGGCGATCTCGAGCGCTTCCCGCAGGCACCCCCGAGCGCCGACCCGCGCCCGGAGGAGCCGGCTCGGTTCACGGTGGACCCATCCTTTCCGGGCCGGCGCGCGATCGAGCGGGTGCTCGACCTGACGGCACCGCGGGCCAAGGGCCAAGAGGCGGCGTTCCGCATCTTCTACCTGGACGCTCCGGTCGCGGAGCCCGATTCCATCGCGCTGGCCGCGGCGCGCTACGTGCGCGCCGCTTTCCCGCCTCCGCTCGCCACCCGGGCCGATTCGGTCGCGGCGGCGCTCGGCGCGCCTCCCGGCGCCTCGCGCCGGAGCTCTAACCCCACGCCGGCTCTCGACCTCCTGCACGACGTTCTCGAGGTGGTCCCGCTCTTCACGCTCGACTGCCCGGTGGTGTGCGGCGTTGGCGCCGCGCCCAGGGTGCGCGCGATCGGAGCCGGGGCCTTCGCCGATCTCATCGATTGTGGAGGCCGGCGTCCGTGAGGTCGCTGCGCGCTCGCCTGGTCCTGGGCTCGGCGCTGGTGGCGATCGTCCCGCTCGCGCTCGTCATGATCCTCTTCTCGTGGGAGATCGAGCGCCTGGTGCGGGCGCAGGCCGCCGATCGCTTGCAAGCGGCGCTGGGCGGCCTGGAGGCGCGGATCGCCGCCGAAGGCGAACAGACCTCGCGGCGGCTCGAGATCCTGGGGACGGATCCGACGCTCAAGCGGCTCTACCTCCTCGCGCCCTCGGGGAGCCGCGATCTATCCGATTATCTCGAGCAGCGCCGCTTCCTGCTCGGCCTGGATTTTCTCGAGGTGCTCGACACCACGGGCGTGGTGATCTCCGACGGAGCGCTCTCGGGCGCCCTCGCGGCGAACCTGGGGACTCGGGTCGAGCCGCACGCGCCGCATGGACCGATGCTCGAGCCGATTGGCACGCCGCCCGCGCTCGCCCTCACCGCCGCGGCCCCGATTCCCTATGCGCGCGACACCGCGGGGGTGGTGCGCGGCGGCACGATGCTCGACGCCGCCTACCTCGACCGCCTCAAGCAGGCGAGTGACGTCGACCTGGTGCTGCGCGACTCGCTCGGCGTCGCGCTGGCGTCCACGGTCGGTGGCGCGGCCGGGGTGCCGCTTCCATCGGCGTCGATCGAGCGCGTGACCCTGGCGGGGGAGACCTACCTGGGGAAGAGCTTCGGGCTCGCGGCCGGAGTCCCCGCGCGTGCCAGCATCACCGGATTGGTCTCCACGCGCTCCGCCGATCGCGCCGTCGCCACCCTCCAGGCATCGGCGGCGCTGCTCGGTCTGATCGGCCTCGCGATGGCCATCGCCCTGGGAGCCCTGTGGTCATCCCAGGTCTCGCGACCCGTGGAGCGCCTCGCCGCCTTCTCGGATCGTCTGGCCCGCGGCGAATGGGACGAGCCGCTGGCCCTCACCAGCGTCCGCGAGCTGGAGACGCTGGTCGCCGCGCTCGACCGCATGCGGCGCGACCTGCTGAGTTATCGCGAGCGGCTGGTGATCAGCGGCCGGCAGGCGGCGTGGAGCCAGATGGCGCGCAAGGTCGCGCACGAGATCAAGAATCCACTCACCCCGATCGCGGTCTCGATCGCCGACCTCCGTCGCAGCTACCAGCTCCAGCGCCCGGAGTTCCCGGCCATCCTCGACCAGGCGACCCGCACCGTGGGCGAGGAGGTCGCGCGCCTCGAGCGGCTGCTCCGGGAGTTCTCCGAATACGGCCGCTTCCCGGCGCCGCGGATCGCGACCTGCAGCGTGTCGTCGATCCTCGGCGACCTGGCCGTGCTCTACGGAGCCGAGATCGAGGCGGGAAGGCTGGTCCTCTCGAGGCCCGACCCGGACATCCGCTTCGCCGCCGACGGCGCGCAGATTCACCAGGCGCTGGTCAACCTGATCAAGAACGGCCTCGAGGCGGCCGCCGCCGAGACCCGGAGCTCGGGCGGGGCACCGGCCCGCCCCGAACCCGCGCGCGTCACGGTCTCGGCCCGAGTCGACCGTGACCTGCTGGAGCTCTCGGTCGCCGATGAGGGTCCCGGGGTCGATTCCGAGCAACGCGCGCATCTGTTCGTCCCCGGCTTCACCACCAAGTCCCAGGGCAGCGGCCTGGGACTCACCATCGTCGAGCGGATCGTCAGCGATCATCACGGCTCGATCGCGGTCGACTCCGCCCCGGGATCCGGCACCGTGTTCCGCATTCGATTGCCCCTCGCCGCGGGGGCCGCCTGACATGCCCAGCCTCCTGATCGTCGACGACGAAGCCAACATCCGCTCGAGCCTCGGCGCCGCCCTGGGGCGCGAGGGCTATCAGGTCGACGGCGCCGCCCACCTGGGCGAAGCGCGCGCGCGATTGCGGGAAGCCTACGACCTGGTCCTGCTCGACGTCTGGCTTCCCGACGGCAGCGGGATCGACCTGTTGCGCGAGGTCGCGGCTCACGACCCCGAGACCGTGGTGATCATGATGTCGGGCCACGCCACCATCGACGCAGCCGTCGAGGCCACCCGGCTCGGCGCCTTCGATTTCCTCGAGAAGCCCGTCGGACTCGAGCGGCTGCTGGTGCTGCTGCGCAACGCCCTGGCGACCCGCAGCCTGGCGGCCGAGAACCGCCGCCTCAGGCCGCAGGCCGCGCACGCGATCGTCGGCCGCTCGCCGACGGTTCGGAAGCTGCTACGCGAGATCGAGCTGGCCGGCGCGAGCGCCGCGCGCGTGCTGATCCGAGGCGAGCACGGCACCGGCAAGGAGCTGGTGGCGCGGGCGCTCCACGCCTCGGGGCCGCGCCGCGACCTTCCCTTCGTGGCGGTCAACTGCTCGGCGATTCCCGAGGAGCTAGTGGAATCGGAGCTGTTCGGGCACGAGCGGGGCGCGTTCACCGGCGCCACCCAGGCGCGCCGCGGCCGCTTCGAGGAAGCCCACGGCGGCACGCTGTTCCTGGACGAGGTCGGCGACCTGAGCCCGCGAGCGCAGACCAAGCTGCTGCGCGTCCTCCAGGAGGGCGAGCTCAACCGCGTCGGCGGCAATCGAACCATCAAGGTGGACGTGCGGGTGATCGCGGCGACCAACCGCGACCTCGAGGCGAGCGCTCGCGCCGGTGGATTCCGGGAAGATCTCTACTTTCGCCTGGCCGTGATCCCGATCACGGTGCCGCCGCTGCGCGAGCGCGTCGAGGACCTGCCGCTCCTGATCGAGCACTTCGCCCACGTGGTGGCGCGCGAATCGGGCATCCGCTCCTCGAGCTTCGATCCGGAGGCCCTCGAGCGGCTAGCGCGCTACGGGTTCCCGGGAAACGTGCGCGAACTGCGCAACCTGGTCGAGCGTCTCATGATCATGAACCCGGGCGCCGCGATCGGCGCCTCGCACGTGTCCGCCGTGCTGCCTCAGCTCGACGCCGCCTCTGCGGACTCGCCGCGCAGCCTGGCCGATGCGGTGCAGGGATTCGAGCGCCGGCACATCCAGGAAGCGCTGCGCGCGACCGGCGGCAACATGACCCAGGCCGCGGCGCGCCTCGGCCTGGAGCGGAGCCATCTCTACAAGAGGATGAAGAAGCTGGGGCTGAGCGCCTAGGCGGCGAACCGTCCGCACCCCAGGTTCGCCACCCTACAATATTCGCGCTTCTCATCCGTCTACAGCCGTAGATGGAGGAGGCGGCGAGCCTTGAGCGGATGGCACTCGAACAGGACCGGCGGATCACCGAAGTGGTCAAGCGGGAGCAGTCCCGGCTCCGTAACTTCATTCGCCGGCGAGTGCCCGACCCGCTCGACGCCGAGGACATCCTGCAGGAGGTCTTCTACGAGCTGGTCGAAGCGAGCCGCCTGATGATGCCGATCGAGCATGCCACGGGCTGGCTGTTTCGCGTCGCGCGCAATCGCATCACCGACCTCTTCCGCAAGAAGAAGCCGGAGAGCCTCGGCGAGACCGCCGTCCCGAGCCAGGACGACGAACGGCTGCAGCTGGAAGACCTGCTGCCCTCGCCCCACGCAGGGCCGGAGGCGCTCCACGCTCGCCAGCTTCTTCTCGAAGAGCTCGAGCTGGCGGTCGACGAGCTGCCGCGGGAGCAGCGGGAGGTATTTGTGGCTCACGAGCTGGAAGGACGGAGCTTCAAGGACATGGCCGCCGCGACCGGGGTGAACATCAACACCCTGCTTTCACGGAAGCGATATGCCGTGCTGCATCTGCGTGAGCGGCTGCGAGGCATTTACGATGAGCTCGGGAAGGGATGAGGACCGAAACATGACCAGGCGACTGTTCTTCATTGCTCCGCTGGCGATCGTTGCGTTTGTGCTGTTCATCGCCCTCGGCGGCGCCGTCGTGCGACAACTGTGGAACTGGCTGCTCCCGCCGCTCTTCGGCTGGCACCCGATCACCTTCTGGCAAGCGCTCGCGCTTCTCGCGCTGTGCCGGATTCTCTTCGGCCGATTTGGGCCTTACCTTTCTCCTCGCTCCCGCATGACCCCCGAGGAGCGAGACCGATTCCGTCAGCGCATGCGCGAGCGCTTCGGCTTCGGACCATCCACGCGCGAGAGCAAGGGGCCACAAACGACATGAGCCCCGAGCGCCTCCGGCCGTGACGGGTCGAACCACGGCCCCATCGCCACGCTTCAAGGCAAGACTTGCCGCCGCGCTGTACCTGATCAGCGCGGCGCCGGCGGGCTTCTCGGTGTACGTTCTCCTCAAGCTCGTCGTTCGCGGCGATCCGGCGGCGACCGCAGCCAACATCCTGGCGTCGGAAGCCCGGTTTCGTCTCGGCCTTGCCGCCGATCTCATCGGGATCCTCCTCGTGGTGGGCTCGGTGCTCCTGCTCTACGAGCTGTTCAAGCCGGTAAGCGGGAGTCTCGCTCGAATCGTGACGTCCTCGGTTCTCATCGGCTCCGCCGTCCAGGCCCTCGACGCCATCACCGACCTCGCGGCCCTGATCGTGCTCAAGGGCGGGAACAGCCTGGCCGCGTTCAACACCGCTCAAGCGCAGGCGATGGCGTTCCTGTTCCTCAGGCTGCACACGCTCGTCTACGACCTCGCCTTGGTGTTCTATGGAGCCGGGTTCATCCTCCTGGGCACCCTCATTCTCCGGTCGACCTTCCTGCCTCGGGTCCTCGGCGTGCTGGTGGCGATCGACGGCTTGGGCTACCTCACCTTCAGCTTCGCGACCTTCCTTTCGCCCCCCTTCGTCAGTCATCTGTACCCGTACCTCCCCTTCCTGACCGCCGCCCTCGGGGAAGGATCGCTGATGCTGTGGCTCCTGGTGAAGGGAGTGGACGGCCAGAGATGGGAGGAGCAAGCTGCGGTCGGTGATCGCGTGACCGCCCGCTCCGGCAACCAACTCATCCCTCGCGGACAGGTTTGATGACCTGTCAGGCGGCCCTCTGCACTGCCGCGGAGCTGTGCTTCGGGCGCGGCCTTCCTTCATGAACGTGAGACGCGACACGAAGCGGTGGAGTGCGCGACCCCC
The DNA here is from genome assembly GCA_005893225.1 of Candidatus Eiseniibacteriota bacterium. Classification (GTDB taxonomy): domain Bacteria; phylum Eisenbacteria; class RBG-16-71-46; order RBG-16-71-46; family RBG-16-71-46; genus WS-3. The sequence goes on along the minus strand of VBOT01000124.1, from coordinate 7,325 downwards.
GGGGCGCGGGTGGTGGTTCACGCCCATCGGCCTTGCGCTCGCCGCGGTTCTCGGGGATCCACCGATCGCACACACCAATCCAGCGATTCGCGCCGGCATCGTGCGGGAGTATCAGGTCCGGAGCCGGCACCAGGGTAGGAACCGCCACGTCTGGGTCTACACGCCACCCGGCTACGCGGCGGCGCCCGACACGGCCCTCGGGATGATCCTGGCATTCGACGGCGGCGAATATGTCACCGCCATCCCGCTGCCGCACCTGCTCGACTCGCTGCTCGCGGCCGGCGCGATCCCGCCGCTGGTCGCGGTCTTGATCGACGATGCGTCGGGGGCGTCACGGCTCGACGACCTCGCGAACCGCGCCTGGTTCGCCGACTTCATCGGCAACGAGGTCGTGCCGTGGGTACGCGGGCGCTGGCACGTGTCCCGCGATCCTCGACGTTCGTTGATCACCGGCTCGAGCGCCGGCGGACTCGCCGCCGTCCACATCGCGCTCCGCCGTTCCGATCTGTTCGGCAACGCGCTCTCTCAGAGCGGCGCGTTCTGGAGGGGGAACGAGGCCGCAAATGGACCGCCGTATGAATGGCTGGCGACGCAGGTCGCGCGCTGGCCACGACGCGCGGTTCGACTCTGGCTGGAAGTGGGATCCACCGAGAGCCGAGGAGCGATGGGCGGTGAAGCCCCCTCGATTCTTTCGGCCAACCGTGCCCTGCGCGACACCCTGCGCGCCAAAGGCTACGATGTGACGTACGTCGAGGTGCCGAACGGCACCCATGCTCCCGAAGCCTGGGTGGCGCGGCTCCCGGCCGGGATTGCTGCCTTGATGGGCCACGGGTGAGGTGGCCGGGCACAGGTTGATTCACCTTGCGTCATGGTGCACCGAGTGGCAAACCAGTCGCATCGGGGACGAGTCGTCCCGAACTTCCATTGAGCCGGCACGTGGCACCCTACCTCCGGTATGCCTCGCCGGCCGGCCGGTGGGTTCTGCTCGCCACCGTGCTGGGATCCAGCCTCGCGTCGGTCGACGCCACCGTGGTCAACCTCGCCCTGCCGCGGATCGCCAACGATCTCGGCGCGGGCCTCTCGGATCTGCAGTGGATCGTCAACGCCTACACCCTGACACTCGCCGCCTTCCTGCTCCTCGGCGGCTCGCTCGGCGACCGCTTCGGCCGGCGGCGCACCTTCGTCATCGGCGTGGTGTGGTTCACGGCGGCCTCGGTGCTGTGCGCGCTCGCGCAGACAGCCGCCCTGCTCATCGCGGCCCGAGCGCTGCAGGGATGCGGCGCGGCCCTGCTCGTGCCCGGGAGCCTCGCCATCCTCGAGGCGACCTTCGATCCCGATGACCGGTCCGCGGCGATCGGATCGTGGTCCGGGCTGGGCGGGGTTGCCGTCGCCATCGGACCCTTCCTCGGCGGCTGGCTGGTCCAAGCCGCCTCGTGGCGCCTGATCTTCATCATCAACGTGCCGCTGGCGATCGCCGTCGTGTGGATCGCGCTCAGACACGTGCCCGAGACGCGCGATCCGCACGCGGACACCGCGCTCGACGCGCCCGGCACGGCGCTGGCCGCCCTGGGCCTCGCCGGCGTGACGTACGCATTGACCGAGGCCAGCGATCGCGGCTGGCGGTCGCCCCTCGTCCTCGCCACCGGAGCCGGCGGAGCGCTGGCGCTCATAGCCATGGGAGCGATCCAGGTGCGCAGCCGTCATCCGATGCTGCCGTCTTCCCTCTTTCGCTCACGGCAGTTCGTGGTCGCCAATCTGGTGACCTTGATCGTCTACGCCGCCCTGGGCGGCTCGATCTTCCTCTTGCCGGTCGCGCTGCAGCGCGTGGTGGGACTGTCGCCGCTTCAAGCCGGAGCCGCGTTGGCGCCGGTCACGGTCATCATGCTGGTGCTGTCGGCGCGGTCCGGGCGGCTCGCCCAGCGGATCGGGCCGCGCGTTCCGATGGCGGTCGGACCCTTGGTTGCCGGTTCGGGGCTCGCGCTGCTCACTCATGTCGGTGTCGGCAGCAGCTACGCGCGTGACGTGCTTCCTGCCATCGTCGTGTTCGGGTTGGGGCTGTCGCTCACCGTGGCCCCGCTCACCTCGACCGTTCTGTCGGCGGTCGGGGAGGAGCAGGCAGGCATCGCCTCGGCATTCAACAACGCGGTATCGCGCGTGGCCGGCCTGATCGCGGTGGCGGCCCTGCCGTCGCTCGCGGGTCTCACCGCTGGCGCCCTGCGCGATCCCGCGGGACTGGCGGCGGGCTTTCGCGTGGCGATGCGGAACACCGCCGGGCTGTGCATGGCCGGCGGGGTCGTGGCCGCCTTCACGATCCGCAATCCGAAACGCGGGCCCCGGCCGGTCGCGGCGGCCCATCACTGCGCGCTCGACGCGACGCCGCTCCGAGGCAACGCGCGCTTGCCTGGCGTCTAGCTTCGGAACGAAGTCCGGGCGAAGGGGCCGCGGTCATTTCCTCGGTGAGAGCCCGGGAGTTATCCTCCGCCGCGGATCGGCACTCCTTTCATCGTCGCCTCACGAAGGAGAGGATATGACCAAGCTGAACGAGATCGACCGCGAACGAGTCGCGCAGAAGCGCCAGCGTCCCTTAGCCTCACCCAGCGACCTGGGCGACAAGGCGGCCCACGACATCGCGGCGGCCATGAACGCCGCCCTGGCCGACGTGTTCGCCCTGTACCTCAAGACCAAGAGCTTTCACTGGCATCTGAGCGGTCCGCATTTCCGCGACTACCACCTGCTGCTGGACGAGCATGCCGACCAGCTCCTCGCCATGACCGATGCGATCGCCGAGCGCGTGCGAAAGGTTGGAGCTGGAACCATCACGTCGATCGGCCACATCGCCCGGCTGCAGCGGGTACGAGACAATGACGCGACCTACGTCGAGCCCTCGGACATGCTGGCCGAGCTGTGCGAGGACAACCGGGCCCTCACCCGGAGCCTCCGCGAGGCGCACAACGTTTGCGAGGAGCACGGGGACGTTGCCACGACCAGCCTCGTCGAGGTCTGGATCGATGAGGCCGAGCGGCGGACATGGTTCCTGTTCGAGACCAACCAGCGAGGAGACTCCAGCGGACATTGATCCCCGCAGACTCGCCCCACACGGGAAGGAATGAGGCGTGCATGAGTGACGCGATCATGGTCGGGCAAGTGGCGATTCGATTCCTGCTCGAGGGGAAGGCGTCCGGAGGATCCGTTGCCGTGTTCGAGTTCGATGTCCCGGCCGGAGCAAGGGTGCCGATCGCTCACAGCCACGACGCCTACGAAGAGACGATCTATGGGCTCTCGGGCGTGCTCACCTGGACGGTCAACGGACAGAAACACGAAATCGGTCCAGGCCAGGTGCTCTGCATCCTTCGCGGAGCGGTCCACCGCTTCGACAACACCCGCGGCGCCGACGCCACGATGCTCGCCATCGTGACTCCCGGGATCCTCGGCCCCGGTTATTTCCGTGACGTGGCCGCGACCATCGCGGCCGCTGCCGGGGGCCCGCCCAACCCCGCCGCCATCGCCGAGGTCATGCGACGCCACGGGCTGACGCCGGCGCCTTGAGGCGCACGGGCTATCCTCCCGCCATGATCACCATCCGGCCGGCGACCGCGTCCGACCAGGAGCCCCTCGGCCGCTTCGGCGGCGCGCTCATGCGCCAGCATCACGCGGCGGACCCCAGGCGCTTCATCCAGGTGGAGCACCCCGAGATGGGCTACGGGCGGTTCCTGGTCTCGCAGCTCTCGAACCCCAACAGCCTGGTGATGATCGCCGAGCACTCCGGCGCGGTCATTGGCTATGTCTATGCGGACGTCGAGGGAACGAACTGGATGGAGCTTCGCGGGCCGTGCGGGGTCGTGCATGACGTCTACGTCGACGAAGCGGCGCGCCATCAGGGCGCCGGGCGCGAACTCATGCGAGCCGCCATTACCTGGGTCTACTCGAAGGGCCGGTCGCAAGTGGTGCTCCTGACCAAGACGCAGAACGAGCGGGCGCAGCGTCTCTTCACCGCGCTCGGCTTTCGACCGACGATGATCGAGATGACGCTGGATCAGGACACCCGCGGGACGAGCGACCATGGATGAAACCGTGACGTCCGCGCTCCAGGCGTGGGAGAGCTTCTACGTCATCGTGGGCTCCTCGGCCGGCGCGCTCACCGGCCTCCAGTTCGTCGTGCTCACGCTGATCAGCGAGGCCGGCATGATCCGCGGCAGCGCAGAGACTCTATCGGCCTTCGGCAGCCCGAACGTCGTGCACTTCTGCGCCGCCCTGCTGGTGTCGGCGATCTTCAGCGCCCCATGGCATGGCCTGGGGCCCCCAGGGATCGCGGTTGCTCTGTGCGGGGCAGGCGGCTTCGTCTATTCCGTCGCCGTCCTCAGGCGCGCGCTGCGCCAGCGCGACTACAAGCCGGTCCTCGAGGATTGGACTTGGCACGCCGCCCTGCCGATGCTGGGCTATGCTGGCTTGGTCCACGCCGGCCTCCGGCTCTCGCGGGTCTCCTCCGATGCGCTGTACATCGTCGGCGGGGCGACGCTGTTGCTGGTGTTCGTCGGGATCCACAACGCCTGGGACACGGTGACGTATGTCACGCTGCAGCGGGCCCGCGAACACAAAGCAAGGGGAGCCGCGAGAGGAACCGCGGAACGACAGCCGCCCTCCGGGACCGCACCGGGAGAGCGGAGGAACGTCGAGGCATCGGGACCACCAGCGCCTCGGAATCCCGAGGCCTGACCGCGCCTGGCGCGCCCGGCACACGCTCCCGCTCACAGGCCGTCACGAGGAGACGACGACATGCAGAAGCGTAAACTGGGAAAGAGCACCCTCGAAGTGTCGGTCATCGGGCTCGGCTGCATGGGGATGAGCTTTGCGTACGGGTCCCCCGAGGAGCGCGACGAGCAAGAGTCCATCGCCACCATCCATCGCGCCATCGAGCTCGGCGTGACCTTCTTCGATACCGCCGAGGCGTACGGGCCCTACACCAACGAAGAGCTGCTCGCCCGCGCGCTCCAGGGGCAACGCGATCGCGTGGTGATCGCGACGAAGTTCGGCTTCAGATTCGAGAAGGGCGCCATCGCGGGGATGGACAGCCGGCCGGAGCACATCCGCGAGGCGGTCGAAGGCTCGCTGCGCCGGCTGCGGACCGATCACATCGATCTGCTCTACCAGCACCGCGTCGATCGAACGGTGCCGATCGAGGACGTCGTCGGCACGATGGCCTCGCTCGTCCGCGAGGGCAAGGTGCGTTTCCTCGGCCTTTCCGAGGCCGGTGAGCGGACGATCCGCCGCGCGCACGCCGTGCATCCCATCGCGGCGCTCCAGAGCGAGTACTCGCTGTGGGAGCGCAACCTCGAGCCGGGCATCATCCCGCTGCTGCGCGAGCTCGGCATCGGCCTCGTCCCGTTCGCGCCGCTCGGCCGCGGCTTCCTCACCGGGTCCGTGAAACGCGCGGAGGAGTATCCCGAGGGCGACTACCGCCGCGGCGATCCGCGCTATCAGGGCGAGAACTTCGAGGCCAACGTGCGGGCCGCCTCAGCCGTGCGCGAACTGGCCGCGGGCAAGGGGTTGACCCCGGGGCAGGTCGCGCTCGCCTGGCTCTTGCACAAGGGGCCGGACGTCGTGCCGATTCCCGGCACCAAGCGCCGCCGCCACGTCGAGGAGAACGTGGGTGCCGCGGCCGTGTCGCTCAGCGCCGAGGAAATGGAGACGCTCGACACCGCCCTGAGCGCGGAGAAGGTGTCCGGGCCCCGCTACAACGAGAAACAGATGGCGCAAGTGGACCGCTGATATGGATCTCAAGAGAAGCGGCTCACAGCCCTCCGGCAAGGGCCCAACCGAGTATTTCACCGGCACCGTACGCATTGACCCTCTGTTCCAGGCACACGAGCCGGCGCGCGCGCTGGGCGTCAGCGTCACCTTCGAGCCGGGGGCACGGACCGCATGGCACGCCCATCCGCTCGGACAGACCCTGATCGTCACTGCGGGGTGCGGCCGGGCCCAGCGCTGGGGAGGACCGATCGAGGAGATCCGACCCGGTGACGTGATCTGGTTCCCGCCGGGGGAGAAGCACTGGCACGGCGCCTCGCCAACCACTGCGATGACGCACGTCGCCATTCAAGAACAGCTCGATGGCAAGACGGCCGACTGGATGGAGCACGTGAGCGAGGAGCAGTACCGCGCCTGATCGGGGGACCCCATGCGCATCGGCATCCTGGGTTCCGGATTGATGGGTGGGAAGCTCGGGACCCTCTTCGCCCGGGCCGGACATCACGTGGTCTTCAGCTACGCGCGGAGCGAGCGGAAGCTGAAGAGGCTGGCACGGGAAGCGCAGCCGAATGCTCGGGCGGGCACGCCCGCCGAGGCCGCGCGCGACGCCGACGCCGTGTCGCTGGCCGTGCACTGGTCTCGAGTCGACGACGTGTTGAAGCAGGCAGGAAACCTGTCCGGCAAGGTCATCGTCAGCTGCTCGCTCCCGATGAACTCGGACGATACCGGGCTGGTCGTAGCTCATACCTCCTCGGGCGCGGAGGCGCTCGCAAAGAAGGTCCGGCGGGCTCGGATCGTCGCCGCCTTCGGCACCGTGCCGAGCGAGGTGCTGTTCGGCGTCTACGGGGCCAGGCGCAAGACCCGCCGACCCTCCCTCGTGTACTGCGGGGACGACCCGGGCGCCAAGGATGTGGCGGCGAGGCTGATCCGCGACGTGGGTTTCGATCCGGTGGACGCCGGGCCGCTGCGGATGGCCCGCTACGCGGGGAAGACGGCCGACTGGATGGAGCAAGTGAGCGACGAGCAGTACCGCGCCTGAAGATGAGGAGCCGTGCATGCGCACCCTGGCGACGTTCGGACTCAGCGTGTCAGCGCGACGCGCTCGCTCACGACGCCTTCGGGCGTATTCAGGACGCAGAAGTACATGCCGGCCGGGGCGTCCGCGAAGCGGTCGGTGCGCCCGTCCCAGCTCCGGGTGTACAGCCCGGGCGCCAGCGGACCGGCTTGGATCGTTCGCACCCGGCGACCTGACAGGTCGAAAACGGCGAGCTCGGCGAAGCCCGCCCGGGCGATGCGGAATTCGACCGACGTGCTTCGCAGCGCGGGATTCGGTACCGGGGGCCCGACGAACTCGGTATGCCCGGTCCGAGGCTCGTCGTTCACGGCCAGCAGTCCACACGAAGGCATGGTGAATGTTCCGCCACCCCGAGTGTGATCGCGCAGCGGATGGCGGTTGCCGGCCGGCTCGAAGCCCGGCTCGAGGCTCTGGCCTCGCAAGCCGCAGAGCACGCTGCCCGGGACGATGTCGGGGTTCGCGAACGCATTCAGCTGGCTGAGCCGCACCTTGAGCGTGATCGTCC
>VBOT01000123.1 GCA_005893225.1 Candidatus Eiseniibacteriota bacterium | reverse complement strand
GTGGCGCGAGGCTCGCCGGCCGCGGGCGCGGGGCTTCGGACCGGCGAGCACGTGACCGCGATCGACGGCGCGACGGTTCGTGACATCGGGCTTCGCCGCGCTCAGGCCATCTTGATGACGCCGGGCTCTCGACTGCGACTTCAGATAGGGAGCAAAGCGCGTCGGCGCGAGGTCCAGCTACACCTACCCGGAGGCCTTTAGGTGCGACCGAAGTGCAATCGGTCATGGGCAAGGGTGGTCAGGGCGGCGATGCTCATCGCACTCGTGACGCCGACCGCGGGGCGTGCCGGGGAAGAGAAGCTCGACGTCTACGTGAATCCGCTCGAGTTCGAGCGCAGAATTCCACCTCTAGCGATCGGTGATCCGGCGCCGAAGCTCGCCGTCGACCGCTGGATGCAGGGTGCCCCGATCACGCGCTTCAAGCCGGGGACGGTCTATGTGCTCGAGTTCTGGGCGACGTGGTGTCAGCCCTGCCGGAAGAGCCTTCCGCAAATGGACGCGCTCGCCAGGCGGTACGATGGACGCGGCGTCCAGGTCATCGGCGTCGCCGCGGCCGAGGACGGGGGCCCGGCAGGGCTGCAAGCCTTCCTCAAGGAGAAGAAGCTCTCGTATCCGATTGCGTTCCGCGCCTCGAAGGATATGTACGACGGCTGGGTGCGCGCGGCGCGCGGCAGCGGATTGCCTTGGGTGTTCGTGGTGGATCGAAACGGGAGAATCGCGTGGTGGGGCCAGCCCTTCTACGCGGCGTTCGATGGCGCGCTTGACGCTGTGCTCGCGGGCAAGTGGAACGCCAAGCGTGAGCGGACGTGGCGCGCAGGTCGACAGGCCGACGATCGACGAGGATGGCGGCTCCGGCAGGACGCCACGGAGGCCGGTGACAAGAAGGATTGGTCACGCGCACGGGAGGACCTTGACTCGCTCGTCGCCGTGGATCCGGAGCGATGGTGGTGGGAGGTCGTCGAGCGCGTGAACGTCACGGCTCTCGGCCTCGAGCGTCCGGCCGAGGCGAAGGAGCTGGCGGCGCTGGCCATTCACGGCGTCTCGAAGAACAATCCCCACGCGCTCACCGCGCTGGCGAGCATGTTGCTGCGCTTCGAAGATTCGGCCGCACGCGATACGTCGCCCGCCCTCGAGGCCGCCGAGCGCGCCAACGCGTTGACGCTTGGCTCGGACGCCGACGTGGTGCGCGTGCTTCAAGCCGCGAAGGTCAAGAGATGAGGGCGCGCGCGAATGATCTCCCCTCGGTCGCCGGCTGCGCTCGTCGGCGGAACTCCCGCGGCCGTACCCTGGGTACGAAGATCCTCGTTGACATTACGAACGGCTTCGTAGACACTGCGCCCATCGCGAACGGAGGGCTCGCCATGCCACGAACCAAGAAACCCCTTCCGCGGCCGACTCGAGCCGAGCTGGCCATTCTGCGCGTGCTCTGGGATCGCGGGCCGAGCTCGGTCCGCGAGGTGCACGAGGCGATCAACGTCGGCCGCGAGACCGGCTACACGACCGTCCTCAAGACGCTCCAGATCATGACGGCCAAGGGCCTCGTGATCCGAGACGACACGCAGCGTACTCACGTCTTTCAGCCCGCCGCCCAACGGTCGGACACCCAGCGCCAGCTCGTCACCGAGCTGCTCGATCGCGCGTTCGGGGGCTCGGCCGGGCAGCTCATTCTTCATGCGCTCGAAACTCGTCGAGCTTCACACGAGGAGATGGCCGAGATCCGTCGCATGCTCGATCGAGCGGAGGGGAAGAAGCCATGACCGTCACACCTCTCGGTCTGGATCCCTCGAGCGTCGAGGCGTTGGGCGGGGCCTTGCTCCGGTTCGTGCTGCAAGGCGCCGTCATCGCCGCGGTGCTCGCGGTGTCACTCCGTTTCCTGGCTCGCGCATCCGCACAGGTGCGCTATCTGGCCGCATGCGGCACGCTGCTGGCGATGCTGGCCGCACCGGTTGCCACGTTCTTCACCCTCCGCGCCTCGATGCCGGCGCAGGCGGCGCCGCCGACGCTTTCGGCCGTGACCGCGATCCCCGAGCGTGTGGGGGAGGAGGCCATCGGCCCGACGATCGGGCATGTCGACGCGAGCGTCCCCGAGTCACGTCCGCATCGCGTTCGAGTCACGGCGGCCACGCTCGCCACGACCCTCACGAGCGTCGCGGGCACCGTGACATCATGGTGGCCGGACCTTCGGGAGCGGATGACGCCGTGGCTCGTGGTCGGCTGGGGCCTCGGCGTCGCGCTTCTGACGCTGCGCCTGATCGGGGGCTGGTGGCTGGTGCGCCGTCTGGGCCGAGCCTCGCACCAGGCGCTCGAGCTTTGGCGCGCGCCGATGGCGCGCCTCGCGCAGCGCATGGGAGTGTCGCGCGCCGTCTTGCTGTGCCAATCGAATCGGGTGGACGTGCCCACGACGATCGGCTGGCTCAGACCCATCGTGCTCTTGCCGGCGAGCGCCGTGTCCGGCCTCGGGCCGGCGCAGATCGAGGCGATCCTGGCGCACGAGCTGGCCCACATCCGCCGTCACGACTACCTGGTGAACCTGCTCCAGTCCGTGGTCGAGACGCTGCTGTTCTACCATCCCGCGGTGTGGTGGGTGTCGCGACGGATTCGCGAGGAACGCGAGCTGTGCTGCGACGACCTCGCGGTGCGGTCGTGCGGTGACGCCGTGACCTACGCCCGGGCGCTGTACGAGCTCGAGGCTCTGCGTCCGCTCGAGCCTGCACCGTGGCTGGCCATGGCCGCCACACGAGGTTCGCTGGCGAGGCGCATTGCCCGCCTCATCGGCCGCTCGGCCGACGTTGCCGACGCCCGGGGCCTGGCCGGAACCCTGCTCGCCGCGGTCGTCGTGGTGACCCTGGCGGCTGTGGGTCTTGGCTTCGCGCCGCGCGGCTCGGCCGACGCGAGCCCGCCGATCGATGAGCCCGAGGCGACCAAGGCCGTGATCCCGAGGACGTGCGCGACCGCAGAGGCGACTCCGACCACAGAGGCGATGGACGAGCCATGCCCAGCGGCCACGGCCCGTCCGGCGACAAAAGACTGTGCGGCGGACGCGCCCGAGTCGATGTGCTCGTCGTCGGTCGCGGCGTCGAGCGCGCCGGCTCCGGAGACCGCGGCACCTGCTGCACCCGCCTCCGAGCTGCCGCCGGTGCTCGAGCCCTTGGCGTCGCCGGCGCCCCAGGTGGCATGTGACGCTCAGCCAACCCCGACTCCTCCGGAGGAGCTGGACGACGTCGACGCCGCTCCGGAGGTCACTCCGGCGCCGCCCGCTCTGGTGCTGCCGCGGCGGGCCGAGGCTCGCGCTTGCCTCGAGGCCCAACGCCAACAGGCCCGCGGCCAGCGCCTCGCCGCGCGCGCCCAATCCATTTCCGCAACCACGAGCCGCTTGTTCGCTCGAAATTGGGCCCACCTCCTCCAGCAGCGGGAGAATTCGCGGGGGGAGCTGCCCGCCGAGGACCAGGAACGCCTCCAGCGTATGGGTCTCACGGAGGACTACGTCAGGCGCGTGAGCGACCAACTCGCCACGCCGCCATCAGCGGACGAGCTCGGGAAGATGCACAGCAATGGTGTCACTCCCGAGTGGCTCGCGCGCATGCGCCACGCGGGGCTCGAACTGACTCCCGACGACGCCGTGCGGCTCACATCCCATGGCGTCAGCCCCGAATATGTCGCCGGGTTGCGCGGTATGGACCCCAACGAGATCGGGGTCGAGAACCTGATTCGGCTCATGAGCAATGGCGTGTCGGCCGAGTGGCTCTCCGAGATGCACTGGCTGGGGTACCGGGACCTGTCCGTTGATCAGGCAATCGCCTTGACCAGCAATGGAGTCAGGCCCGACCAGGTCGGTCAGTTCAACCTCGTCGCGCGCCGCTCGTTTTTAGTCGAGGAGCTGATCCAGCTCGTGACCAACGGGGTCGACGTGGCGTACGTCGCCAAGCTGCGCGACCGCGTGCGCAAGGACCTGACCGTCAACGATCTGGTCCGGCTGCGCCAGAACGGGGTCGATCCGGAACAAGCGTCGGCCCTGGAGGTCCTGGGCTATCGGCGGCTTTCCCCGGACGAGCTCGTGGCCTTGCAGCAGAACGGCGTGGATGCCGGATTCGCCGCTGAAATGCTGCAGGCGGGGCTGGAGCACCCGAACGCGCGCGACCTGATCCGGCTGCACCAGGAGGGCGTCACGTCCGAGTTCCTGGAACGCGTCAACGAGTCAGGCATGGATCACGTCTCCATCGACGAGCTGATCCGCATGCACCGGTCGGGGGACCTGAGCCGCAGCGGCCGGTAGGACCCGCATCGGCCGGACCTTCTGGGTCGTGACCTCGAAGATCCCTTGTCGCCAATGACGGCGGCGGGGTCGACCGTGATCGAGGCGAGATGGGTCGCGAGCTCCGCCGGCACGTGCTGCTGCGCCCGGCCTCCCAGATGCTTCGCCAGGAAGCGCTCCATCGCCACCGCCAGCGCCATGCGATTGTCCGGGGCGACGAACCCGTGCCCCTCGTCCGGAGCCACCAGGTACTCCACCGCGCGCCCCTTGTCGCGCAGCGCCGCCACGATCGCGTCCGATTCAGCCTTCTTGACCCGAGGATCGTTGGCGCCGTGGACCACCAGCATGGGCACGAGGCGCGGTCTCCAGTATGCCGGGAACGACTCGATCAGCGTGATCAAGCTCGAAGGAGCGACGTAGGGAATCGCGCAGGCATAGAGCTCGGGGGTGAAGGTCACGCCCGCGAGCGTCGCGTATCCGCCATAGGAGCCGCCGTAGATCGCGACCCGCTTGGGATCGGCGATACCCTGATCGATCAGGTACTTCACGCCGTCGGTGAGGTCGTTCTGCATCGCGCCCGTGCCCACTCCTTGTTCCCGGCGTTGAGGAATTTCTTCCCGTAGCCTCTCGAGGCGCGGAAGTTGGGCTGGAAGACCGCGTAACCACGATTGGCCAGGAACTGGATGTCGGGATCGTATCCCCACATGTCACGGGCCCAAGGGCCTCCATGCGGGCTCAGCACCACCGGGAGGTTCTTCGCCGGCACACCCTTGGGGAGGGTCAAGTAGGCGGGGATCATGAGACCGTCGCGCGCGCGGTAGCGGATCGGGGTCATGGTCGCGAGCTGCTTGCGATCCAGCTTCTCGCGGATCCGGTACTGGAGCTTGAACGTGCCCTTCTGGCGATCGTAGAGATAGGTGGCGCCGGGCTCCACGCTCGAGGAGCCGAATGCCAGGTCTCCTGCCGGAAGCGCTTGACGCATCCGTTCCAGGTCCTTCTCGCACCGCTCGGTCTTGGGGTAGATGCGGACGCGGTCACCGACGTAGGCGGTAGCCATCACATCGTGGGTCTGCTCGTCGAACACCGCGTCCCCGAAGTCCACCTGCTTCTCGGGATCTGACTCCACCACCTCGGTGCTTCCGGTCGCGAGATCCATGATTTCGAGTCGCGCGAGGTCGACATCGTCGCCCTTGTTGGTCTTGATGTAGACGCGCTTCTCGTCCTTGTCGAAGTCGCCCAGGGAAAAGGTAACGGGCCCGACCCCTGGCCATGGCCGCAGCCAAGACCTCGTCCATTCCCCTGACGCGCGGAAGGTCGCGGCGCCGCTGTCGTATCCGTTCACCCCGGCGAGGAAAGCCGGGTCGCAAGCCCTCGAAAGCTGGGCGCGACCTCCACGAGACGGCCGACTCGCACGCGAGACAGGATGTTCTCGTGATCCACGCGCACGACCGGGCAGTCGTGGCCCCGCCGACGCGCGAGATGAAAACAGATCGGATCGTAGCTGCCGCCGGCGGGGCGCGCGAAAGGAACGAGCCCGGCCGGGATGAGACACTCCGCGAAGTGAGAGTCGTAAAACAGCTGGCCGAACAGTTCTTCCGGGCCTGGATTGGCGAGCAACTCGAATTCCGAAAGGTCAGCCGCCTCCCATCGGTAGTGGAGCACCAGGTGCTCGTAGAGGGCGGGGAAGCGTGCGCCGATCCTCGCGTAGATCGACTCGAGCGCCGAGCGGTCGCCCGGGGCCGTCACGCGTCTCGCCGGAGGATCGAGCCGCGCTGCGAGCAATTGGGCGAACGTCTCGATGGCGTCAGAAACCAGGTTCCGTTCTCCCTTCGCTCGGGACTCGTGGTGGAGTGTGAAGGGCCAGCCCATGGCTGGCCCTTCACGTTTCCTGCCGCCGAGGCGGCTACGGCGTCAGCAACTCTGCAAGCGCATCCAGGCGGGCGGCCCAGTAGGCCTTCGACTGGGTTGCGGATTCCTGGGTAGGTAACTTCACGTGCTGGATCGTCGCCGTGCTCTTTTCCGGCCCCTTGGACACGAGAAACACCTCGACCGAGGTTCCGTCCGCCCACGTGATCCGAACGGACTTGTTGGGGGTCGCCTTGCGCACCGTGAGCCGGATCCCTGTCAACCACCGGGAGCGGGTTCGAGCCACCGAGAAGGCCCGGAAGAGCGTCACCACCGGGACGGCGAAGGTTCGGCTCTTGCTGGCTTCGTAGCCTCCGCCTCGGCGTTGCCCGATCTCGCGCAATCCGCGGATGCGCTCGTACCCAACGGTGACGGTTTGAGACCACCAGCCGTCGATCTTGTATTTCTCGTGGACGTGCTTGGCGATCTCACGGTGGGGCCAGGTGTATGCCTCGACGTGATCGAGCGCCTTCACCCACCGCTCCCACGTGCAACCAGTCTTCGCCTTGAGCGCCGTGTCGCTCATTCCCGCAAGCTTGGCGTAGTCCACCGGCGCGGTCGTGCGCTGTGTCTTGGAAGAGCCCATCTCGAGGAGTTGCGCGCGGGCGGAAGTGTAGGACTCGCCCGTCTTGTGCATGCGCCGGCGCACCAGGCGCTTGAAATCCTTGTTGGTCGGCATCGCTGGATCCTTTTGGTCAGGCCACGACGACGTGCCCCCCAGCGGCAACGCGCCGCGGCGTCACCAAAGGCCGCATGCCCATCCGGGAGTTTGCCCCCCTTTGCCTCGCAAGGACTCCTGCCGGGGAGGAGCCGCCGAGGTTGGGCGTGGATCGCCGCCCGCGGGAATGACTATCCAACGATGCGGAGAGGTCGGCAAGCTCGAAATCGGACCGAGCGGAACGGCGCCTCTTCGGCTTCTGGTGGAAGTCGGAAGCCCGCCTCGTTGCAATTTCCAACCTCCCGCGCGTCCCTTGTGTCTAAGCATCCTGAACGCAACGTTCCCCGGACCCTGCCTGGAGGTGGAAAGCATGACTTGCCGTCAGGGAAACGGATTCGTCGTTCTCAGACCGGAAGGGGACCTGTGCGAAGGCCCCGAGAGCGACCGTGTCGAGGCGGCGCTAGCCGCGTGGGTGGGGCAGAAGCGGTGTGTGATCGTCGACCTATCCCGCACGCGGCAGCTCGCCGCCCGCGGGCTCGGGATCCTGGTCCGAGCGCACCAGGAATCGATGGGGCACGGCGGGCGGATTGGCGTGTGTGGTGCAACCGCCTTGCATCTGTGGATGCTCCGAGTCACGTGCGTCGCGAAGTTCCTCGCCGTCTACAAGACTAAGGCCGCAGCGGTCGCCGCTCTGTCCGGACGAACCGTCTCTTGAAAGCTTCACGATTAGTTAGGTAGGGAGGACTTTCGGACGGCCGTTGAGCGGCGGTTTCCGACCGCGGAGATCAAGGTGCGAGACCAACACCCCGTTCAGTTGCGACGGAACACGCTCACCAGGCTCGAGTAGTCGTCGGTCCACAGGCCGACGCGCGCCTCTTGACGGGCCGGCTTCCAGGGCGGGTCGCTCGCCAGCGCCCGGAGGTCCTCGGCGCTGCGCGCCACGACCGCGTAGAGCGACGGGATCTTCCCTTCGGCGATGTCCTTCATCGTGAACCCGTAGGAGTCGCTCACGCGGCACACGAGGCCCGCGTCGGCGGCCAGGCGGGCCACCAGCGGCACCAGGTCGAAGTAGCGGTTCGAGAGGTGGAGTACCAGCACCCCGTGCGGGGCCAAGCGCTCGAAGTAGAGGCGCAGCGCCTCGCGCGTCAGCAGATGGACCGGGATCGCGTCCGAGCTGTAGGCATCGAGGATCATCAGGTCGTAGCGCTCGTCCGTGGCGGCGAGCGAGAGCCGCGCGTCGCCGAGGACCACGCGCACCTCGGCCGGGCACTCGTGCAGGTAGCAAAACAGCTTGGGATCGGTGGCGATGTGCTGCACCGCGGGGTCGATCTCGTAGTAGGTCCAGCGCTCGCCGGCGTTCGCGTACGCGGCGAGCGCTCCAGCTCCCAGACCGGCCACCGCGACACGGCGGCCAGCGGCCGGGTCGCCGAGTGCCCGGAACACGTCCCCGATCGGGCCGCTGCGCACGTAGTAACCGAGCGGCTCGCGGCATTCGAGCGGGACGATGCGCTCCATGCCGTGCACGGTGGTACCGTGCAGGAGTTGAAGGATCTTGCCGGTGTCGTCCTTCACCACCCGGTTAATCCCGAAGAAGCTCCGCTCCGCGTAAACGGCCCGGCGCCGCTCGTCGAGATCCTGCGGGTTCGCGATCAGGATGGCGGCGAGCGCGAGCGCGAAGCGCAGCGGCCGCTTGCGGAACCCGTAGATCACGAACGCGAGCCCCGCGTAGGTTCCCACCACGATCACCCGCGTGAGCGGGATGCCGCGCGCCTCCATCAGCCCCATTCCGCCCAGGAGCAGCAGGCCGATCGCCAGCGGGATCGCCAGGTCGAGGACGCGCGCCCGTGACCCCGGCCTCGACGGCGCCGGCGAGGGCGCGAGCAGGCAGGCCAGCACGATGGCGATCGGGTACTCGGCCACGGCGGTGAACACGCGCGGCGCGATCAGCGCGTTGAACACGCCGCCCAGCGCCCCCCCGAGCGCGAGCCAGAGGTAGAACTCGGTGAGGTGCGTAGCGTCGGGGCGGTCGCGCGCCAGCTCGCCGTGGCACACCATCGCAGCGACGAACAGGAACAGCAGGTGGAGCGCCATCAGCATCAGCACCGGATCGGTGGCGCGCGTCTGCATCACGAGGATCAACGGCAGCACCAGCATGCGCAGCAGAACCACCATGATCTCGTGCCGAAGGGGCGGCCGGCTCGCGAACACCAGGGTGAAGGAGAGCAGGTAGAGCGCGAGCGGCACCACCCATAGCAAGGGGATCGCCGCGACGTCGGTGGTGATGTGTGTGGTCACGCCCATCATCAGGCTCGCGGGGGCCATCGCGAGCAGCAACCACCGCAGCCGCCGGCGAAGCGTCGGCCTCTCCGCCCGGGCGCTCTCGGCGCCCAGGGTGCTCGGCTCGACCGGGAGCGGCGAACCCGCGCGCCCGGGGTTCCGCAAGGTCAGCGCCGCACAGCCCAGCGTGAGCGCGGCCAGCGTGCCGTATCCCACCAGCCACAGCGCGCTCTGCTGCGCGATCCTGAGGCGCGGCTCGAGCAGCAGCGGGTAGCTCAGCAGCCCGAGCAGGCTGCCGAGGTTGCTCGCGGCGTAGAGGAAATAGGGATCGCGCGCGGCGCTGTGTTGCGTGGCGCCGAGCCATCGTTGCATCAGGGGTCCGGTGGTCGAGACCACGAAGAAGGGCAGCCCGATCGCCATGGTCATGAGGGCGAGCAGCCACGGGATCGGATCCTGCTGCGTGGGCGGAGTCCAGCCGCGTGGAATCGCGATCGGGAGGCACGTGAACGCCAGCACCATTAGGGCGAGGTGGAGGACCACCTGGTGCCGCACCCCGAGGCGCGACGTGGCGAAGTGAACGTAGCCGTAACCCGCGAGCAGCGCGATCTGGAAGAAGACCAGCGCCGTGTTCCACACCGCCGGCGATCCGCCGAGAAGCGGCAGCACCATGCGTGCGAACATCGGCTGGACGAAGAACAGCAGGGTGGCGCTCACCAGAACGGTGGCGGTGTAGAGGGCGAGCATTGTGGGGATTATCGGCGTGGCCCGAGTGCTTCCACAGACCCCCGTAACGCGTCAGGGGCGCCCGATGAACCCCGGGCGCCCCCGCAAGCCGCCGCACGATTCCGGCTGCCGCTCGACCTCTACATCTGCGGCGCCGGTTTGATGATCGCGAAGTACGCGCCCTGCGGATCCGTGAGCACCGAGAAGCGGCCCACATCGGGGATGTCGGTGGGCGGCAGCATCGTCTTGCCGCCGAGCTCTTGGGCCTTGGCCACGGTCTTGTCTGCGTCATCGACCGCGAAGTAGACCAGCCAGTAAGGGTGGGTGAGCTTCATCTGAGGCGTGGCCTTGATCATGCCGCCGGCCGAGGTCCCGTCCTTCTTGAAGACCGTGTAAGTGCCTCCCATCGACGTCGGGGTCTTCATCGGCTCCTCGGTCCAGCCGAAGATCTGCTTGTAGAACGCGCCGGCCTTGGTCGTGTCGTTGGTGATGAGCTCGTTCCAGCACATCGCGCCGGTCTCGTTGATGATCGCCGCTCCCGTCTGCTTCTTGCCTTGCCACACCGAGAAGACGGCGCCGGTCGGGTCCTGGAACACGCCCATCCGCCCGTTCTCCGCGACGTCGAACGGCTCCTGGAGCACCTTGCCGCCGCTCTTCTTCACCTGCGCGGCGATGTCGTCGACGTTTTCCACCGCGACCAGACTCATCCAGTTCGGGCCGACGCCCTGATCCTTCTCCTGCTTGAGCAGCGCATAGACCATGCCGATGGCCTTGCCCTCTTTCTTGAGCAACGTGAAGCTCGGCCCCGTGCCCACCGAGGCCTCTTCCTTCCCCCAACCGAACAGAGACGAGTAGAACTTCTTCGCCCCTTCCGGGTCGGAAGTGCCGAGCTGGGTCCAGCAGAACGTGCCGGCCGGGTGCCGCGTGATGGTGGTCATTGCATCTCCTTTCGTGTGGGACAAGTCGCAAGTCTGAACCGCGGGTCGCGCCCAGTCTCCGCCAAGCGAGCCGGGGCGCGAAGACAAGTTCGCGTCAATGAGGCTTGTCCTCGTCATCGGCGGCGGGGATGCCGTTCAATCCCTTGCGAGATCGTCATCTCGCCCGCGGCGGCGCGGTGCCTGACGAAATCGGGGCTGTTGCCTCGCAGGAACCACGATTCTCGGTTTCTTCTGAATTCGATCACGCGGGCGTCAGGCAGCGGCCTTCTTGTGCCACCCACGGCGCGCTGACTATCGTGCCGGGATGAGCCCCCTGGTGCTCCTCGCCGCGCTTGTCCTCATCGGCTGGATGCTGGTGGACGCGTTCGAGACCATCCTTCTTCCGCGGCGCGTGCCGGCGCGCTACCGGGTGTCGCGCTTCGCGCTGCGCTGGCTGTGGGGAGCCTGGGCCGAGGTCGGGCGGCGGATCGTCCACCGCGCGAGGCGCGAGAACTTCCTGAGCTTCTACGCGCTCTTGGCAGTCCCGGGGCTCCTGGTTTTGTGGGCCGGCGGGCTCGTGGTCGCCTTCGCGATGCTTCACTGGGCGGACGGCTCCCACCTGAGCGGCATGCCGGGGACGGCGGGATTCGCGGCCGACCTCTACATGAGCGGCACGACGTTCTTCACGCTCGGGCTCGGCGATCTGCATCCGACGTCCACGATCGCGCGCCTCATCACCGTGACCGAGGCCGGCACCGGCTTCGGATTCCTGGCGCTGGTGCTGGCCTACGTGCCGGTGCTCTACCAGGCGTTCTCGCGACGCGAGGCGCGGATCACGATCCTCGACGAGTGGGCCGGGTCGCCGCCCTCGGCGGCGGTGCTGCTGCGCCGCTGCTTCGAGAGTCGCGACCCCGGCGTCCTCACACCGCTCCTCAAGGACTGGGAGGTCGCCTCGGCCGAGATCCTCGAGAGCCACCTCTCGTACCCGATCCTGTGCTTCTTTCGCTCGCAGCACGACAACCAGTCGTGGCTGGCCTCGATGGTGGCGATCCTCGACACCTGCGTGCTGGTGATCGCCGGGGTCGAGGGCGTGGATCCGTTCCAGGCCCGGCTCACGTTCGCGATCGGACGCCACGCGCTGGTGGATCTGAGCCAGGCGCTGCGGCTGCGGCCCGGGCCGGCCGGGCGGCATCGGCTGACGTCGCAGGAGCTGGGAGAGCTGCGGGCGTGGCTCACCGGCTCGGGGGCGCGGCTCACCGAGGGACCCGAGGCGGACGCCAAGCTCGCCGAGCTGCGTGACCTCTACGCGCCTTACGCGCAGGAGCTCTCGCGCCTGCTGCTCATGCCGCTCGCCCCGTGGCTGCCGCCACCCAAGGCGCGTTACAACTGGCAGACCACGGCGTGGGCCCGGACGGCCCGGGACGACGAGCATTGACGCCCCGGTTGCGATCGAGGATCACGACGCGGCCGCCGGCCCGGACGTGATCCAGATAACGGCTGAGGCCGTCCCTGAGCTGAGATATTCTAGCCATCATCATCTGGTTATTACGGCGCCGTAGCGCCCACCCGTCAAGCGGCCCATGAAGGCCCCCCGAGCGCGGCGCACGGCCTACGAGGGCCTTGCCCTCGTCCGGGCCCCCGCCCGCTCTTGCAGCAGCTCCGCGAGCCTCTGCTTCGTGTTCTCCGCGAGCCAGTCGACCTCGCCCGCCTGCGCCACGGCGATCCGCCCCGCGCCGTCGATCACGTAGGTGAACGGGACGCTCGGGCAGGGGAGGGCACGCCGCAGCCGGCGCTCGGTGTCGAGCAGCACGGCCAGCCTCAGCCGGCGGCGCGCCACGAAGCGCGCCACCGAGGGAAAGGGGTCGAAGCACACCAGCACCACGCGCAGGTCGGCAAAGGGCTCGAGCCGGCGCAGCGAGTCGAGCGAGGCGGCCTGGGTGGCGCCGTCGCGCTCCCAGGGCGCCCAGTAGTGGACCAGGAGGACGCCCTGTCCGTCGCGCAGGTGATTCATCCCGACCGGCACCGCCGGGAGCACGACGTCGAAGTCGGCGGGCCTGCGGGCGCTCTCGGCCAGCACCTCGAGGGGTCGCGGCCGCTCGCCCGGGCGGCTCACCGTGAAGAGCTGCGAGCGCCAGACCGTGAAGGCGATCACCGCCACGAGCCCCGCCACGAAGGCGGCGCGGCCGGTCACGGACGTGGGGCGTTGGCGGGCGCTGGACTCACAGCCCGGCCGGCTCGGGCACCGCTCCCGGGGCCGCCTCGCCGGCCGCCACGCGCCGCCTGCGCAACATCGGGCCCCAGCGGAACAGGCTGTCCAGCACCACCACCACCAGCAGCACCATCACGCCCAGGGTGACGATGCACTGGATGCGGGCCGGGGTGGGGGCGGCGAGGAACGCCTGCCACAGGCCGGGGGCGCCGGCCTTGAGCTGGGGGCGGAGGTAGTTGACGCCGATGTTCATCCACCCCGCGGTGAGGGTGTTCACGCACATGAAGGCGAGCGGCAGAACAGTGCACCATGCGTAGCGCGCCTTGCCCATGTTGATCAGCACCGACGTTCCGATCGCGAGCGCGAAGGCGGCGAGGAGCTGGTTGCTGACCCCGAGCATCGGCCAGATGGTGCTCACCGTGCCGGTCCACAGGAAGTACCCCCAGGCCCCGACGGCCAGCGCGCTGAACAGCAGCGAGGGGGCGAGCCCGCGCCACTCGCGCAGGGGCGGAAACGCCATGCCGCCGACCTCCTGGAGCATGTAGCGCGTCACCCGTGTGCCGGTGTCGATCAGGGTGAGCACGAACATGGCCTCGAACATGATGGCAAAGTACCAGAAGGACATCAGGCCCCGGAGCCTCGGAAGGGACGAGAAGATCTGCGCCATCCCGACCGCCAGCGACACCGCGCCTCCCGGCCGGCCGGCGAGCTTCTCGCCGACCTGGGCCTCGAGACCGTGAAGGTTCTGCACCGCCATGCCGAGGCCGGCGAACACCTCGGGCTTGGAGTTGATGGCGAAATAGTCCGCCGGGTGGAGGGCGCAGGCGGCGATCAAAGCAATCACGCCGACGAAGCCCTCGAGCACCATCGCCCCGTACGAGATCGGGAGGATGTGACGCTCGCGATCGATCATCTTGGGCGTGGTTCCCGAGGCAATCAGGGAGTGGAACCCGGAGATCGCCCCGCACGCGATGGTGATGAAGACGTAGGGGAAGAGGGGGCCCGGGAACACCGGCCCGCCGCCGTGGATGAACGGGGTGAGCGCCGGCATCTGGAGGCGCGGGTTGACCAGGATCACGCCGACGGCGAGCAACGCCACCGCGCCGATCTTCATGAATGACGAGAGGTAGTCGCG
The DNA here is from genome assembly GCA_005893225.1 of Candidatus Eiseniibacteriota bacterium. GTDB lineage: Bacteria > Eisenbacteria > RBG-16-71-46 > RBG-16-71-46 > RBG-16-71-46 > WS-3. Next base: position 7,376 of record VBOT01000123.1, on the reverse strand, counting down.
CGGGCAGAGCAGCAGCCAGACCGGCAGCACCGAGGCGATGAAGCCGTACACCATGATGCCGAGGCCGATGGTCTTGTCCGGGTGGATGAACCAGTGGCGCACGGGCGAGCCCTGGACCCACGCGCCGGCGCCCACCGCGACCAGCAGAAGCACCACCCCGAAGGCGGTCGCCAGGCGGATCGATCCGGGCCGGAAGCGATACGACCAGAGCCCCATCGCGAGCGCGATCGGGATCGTGCATCCGATGCTGAACACGCCCCAGGCGCTCTCCTTGAGCGAGTTCACCACCACCAGCGCCATGGCCGCTAGGGCCACCATCATCACGAACACGATCGCCAGCGCGGTGGCCGTGCCGGTGAGCGGGCTCACCTGCTCGCGCGCGATGTTGGCGAGCGAGCGTCCCTGGCTCCGCACCGAGGCGGTGAGGATGACGAAGTCGTGCACGCCTCCGGCGAGCACGGAGCCGACCAGCAGCCACAGGAACCCCGGCAGATAGCCGAACTGGGCCGCCAGCACCGGGCCGATCAGGGGCCCGGCGCCCGCGATGGCGGCGAAGTGGTGCCCGAACAGCACCAGCGGGTGGGTGGGCACGTAGTCGCGCCCGTCCTTCAGCGTGTGGGCCGGGGTGGCCCTCAGGTCGTCGAGAGTGGCGACCTTGGCGGCCAGGAACGCCCCGTAAGTCCGGTAGGCGATGATGGCCACCAGCGCCGAGACGAGAACCAGATAGAGTGCCGGCATCGACGGAATCCTCCGACGACCTCCATGCCGAGGATTGGGACCAGTCGAGTCTAGTGGCGCGCCGCGGGCACCGGCAAGAGGCTCGAGAGGTGGGAGGCCCGTGACGCGGGCGCGGCTAGGCGGCCCGGTCCTTCCGGGAAGCGGTGCGCGCGCCGAGCCTCACGAAGGCATCGATCACGCGGGGATCGAACCGCGTGCCGCTTTCCTTGCGCAGCGCGGCCGTCGCCTCGGCCGGGCTCATGCCCTCGCCGTGGGACGCCTCACCGACCATCTCATCGTATGCGTCGACCGCCGCGATGATGCGCGCGCCGAGCGGGATCTCGTCTCCCTGGAGGCCCCGGTACCCGCCGCCGTCCCATCGCTCGCCGAGGCAGGCCACCATCGGAACCACGGCGACGACCAGGTTCTCCACCGGGCCACGGGGCCGCCGGCCGATGTCCTGCTCGTGCCCGATCTCCTCCAGCTCCTCGGGGGTCATGCCCAGGGCCTGGCGGAGCACCTCGGCGCATTCCTGGATGTCGCCGACATCGTGCAGCCACGCCCCCGCGCGGATGTCCTCGACCTCCGCCTCGGCGAGCCGCAGGGCGCGCGCGACCTCGGCCGCCCGCTCCGCGACCCGGCCCGAGTGAGCGTCGGTGGAAGGATCGAGCGTCCCGATGAGCTTCGAGGTCATCTTGTAGGCGGTCTCCCGCGCGCCGTGGAGATCCCGCGCCGCGCGGGACCGGCGCGCCTCGAGGAACGCCACGAGGCAGGCCACCGCGATGAGAGAGACTGCCCAGATTGCGGTTTGGAACCCCGGATGCGGGCCGGCGTGAGGCGTGGAGCCGGTGAGGAGCAACACCGGCAACACCCCAACCGGCGCGAACATCGCGAGCCGGCCGCCCCGGTGAGCGGGGCTCATGAGGCCTTGCGGATCACCGAGAGCGGGGCCCGTCCCCTGCGTCCCGTGGGAGCCGTCGGGGCGGCGGAGCCGGATGCCGCGGTCGCCGGAGCGGGGGGCGCCGGGGCAGCGGGTGCCGGGGCGGCGGGTGCCGGGGCCCCACCGGCCGGAGGTGCGGCGGCCGAGGTGCTCGACTCTCCGTGCCCCGTGATCGCCCCGCAGCCGGGGCAGTGCTTCCACTCGGGGTCGAGCCTCCGCCGGCAATGCTTGCAGTTCTCGCCCACGAACTCCCCGCAGGCGGGGCAGTATTCGAATTCCTGGCTCAGCACCGTCTTGCAGGAGGGGCAGATCTTGGCGCCCTGCTCGGCGAGGTAGACCACGCGCGTCACCTCCTCGAGCGTGGTGTGACCTTCCATGACCTTGTGGAGGCCGTCCTCGCCGATGGTGCGCATGCCGTCCTCGATCGCGCCGCGCCGGATGGTGGAATCCGGCACGTTCTGGTTGATGAGCGAGCGCAGCGGCTCGGTGACCTGCAGGATCTCGAAGATCCCGGTGCGGCCCAGGTAGCCGGTGTTGTGGCAGGCCGGGCAGCCGCGCCCGCGGTAGAGGGTCACCTTGCCGCCGCCGTGACTTCCGGCGGTGAGGCGGTTCAGCGTCGAGGCATCGGCCTCGTAGGGCTCGCGGCAGCGCGGGCACAGGGTCCGCACCAGGCGCACGCTGACCACGCCGAGCAGCGACGAGGCCACCATGAAGGGCTCGAGCCCGAGGTCGATGAGGCGCGTGACCGCGCCGGCGGCGTCGTTGGTGTGGATGGTGCTGAGCACCAGGTGCCCGGTGACCGAGGCGCGAAAGGCGATCTGGGCGGTCTCGGTGTCACGGATCTCGCCCACCATGATCACATCGGGATCCTGGCGGAGGATGGCGCGCAGCGCGGCCGGGAAGGTCTTCTTGGCCTTCTCCTCGACCTGGACCTGGTTGATGCCCCGGATCTGGACCTCGACCGGATCCTCCACGGTGACGATGTTCTTGGTCTCGTGCTGGATATGACGCAGCGCGCCGTAGAGCAGGGTCGACTTCCCGGAGCCGGTCGGTCCGGTGACCAGCACGATGCCCTGGGGGCGCTCGAGGTAGCCCTTGAGCCGATCCAGGTCGTCGTTCTGCATGCCCATCTCGGGGAGCGCCACGATCGACCGCGAGGTGTCGATGACGCGAATCACGACCTTCTCGCCGTTGGTGACGGGCAGGGTCGAGACTCGCATGTCGATGCGCCTGCCGGCGACATCCACCTTGAGGCGCCCGTCCTGGGGCTGGCGCTTCTCGGCGATGTCGAGGTTCGAGAGCACCTTGATGCGGGAGACCAGGGCGCTCTGCGTCCACTTGGGCAGGCGCTGCACCTCGTGCAGCAGGCCGTCGATCCGCAGCCGCACCGCGAGCTCGTGATCCTGGGGCTCGATGTGGATGTCGCTGGCGCGCTCCTCGACCGCGCGCTGCAGCACCCAGTTGGTGAGGCGCACGATCGGCCGGCCCTCGGCTTCCTGGCGCAGCGTGTCGATCGCGTCGGCCTGCTCGTCCTCGATCACCCGGTTCACTTCCAGATCGTCATCGCTGTGGATGATGCTCTGGATGACCTCCTTCATCGAGTTGTCGATGTGGTAGTAGCGCTCGATCGCCTCGGTGATGGCGGACGGGCTGGCCAGTACGGGACGGATGAACATGCCGCTGTGGAACCGCAGGTCCTCGAGCGCGGCGACGTTGAGCGGGTCGGCCATCGCCACCACCAGGGTCGAGCGGCCCTCGATCTCGATCGGCAGCGCGCCGTACTTCTTGGCCAGCTCCTCCTTGATCTTGCCGAGCGCCTGCTCGTCGGCCGCCACGTCGTTCAGGTCGACGAGCTGGAGGTTCATCTGGCGCTGGAGCTGGAGGAGCAGCTCCTGCTCGGAGATGAGCCCCATGCGGATCAGGGTGGTTCCGAGCATCTGGCCGGTGCGCCGCTGCTCGGCGATCGCGGCCTCGAGGTTCTCGGCCGTGATCAGCTTGCCTTCGAGCAGCAGGTCGCCCAGGCGCTTGTGGTCCTTCGCCATCCGGAACTCCAGGGTCAAGGTGGGATCGGTACCCCTGGTATCGGCCCCGCGCGGAGGACGTTTCAGTTGCAATTTCGAGGGTTTGGCCGGCCCCGGGCCGCGTGCTACGGTGCCAGGCCGATGTCTGACTCTCGCGCACCCGGCGGCCTCCCCGAGACCGGGAAGAGCGGCCCCGACGTCGCTCTCAAGACCCTCACGGCGCTCGGAACGTCGACCTCCGAGGCGTTTCACGCCGACAGCAACCTCAACGACCTGCTCCGGAACGCGACCCGGCACGTCCGCCGGCTGGTGGAAGCCGAGAAGGCCCGCATCTGGATCGCGCGCAGCCGCGGGCGCCGCCTGGTGGCGCGCGATTTCCCGGCCGACGCCGACGGGCCCGCGGTCGAGCTCCGGATGGGACGCGGCGAAGGGCTTGCGGGCTGGGCGGTGGCGCACGGCGAGGCGCTCCGCCTGGGGCCCGGAGATCCGCGCCCGGAATTCAGGGGTGAGATCCCGCCCTTCCGCTCGGCGCTGGTGCTGCCGCTGCTGCGGCGCGGCGAGACCTTCGGCGCCATCGAGTGCGTCGAGAAGCGAGGATCGCGGCTCTTCACCGACGCGGACTTCGACAATCTCGAGGTGGCGGCCGAGCACGTCGCGTTCGCGCTCGACAACGCGCTGCTCTACGAGGAGACCGAGCGGCGGGCGCTCGAGAAGGAGGTGCTGCTCGAGATCAGCCGCACCCTCTCCACCCCGCTCGACCTCGACGAGGTGATCGAGGCGATCCTGAAGACGCTGCACCAGGTGGTGGACTTCGACGCCGCAGCCATCTATCTCGTGAACCGCGCCACCCGGGTGATCGAGCTCAAGAGCGAGATCGGCTACCCGCAGGGTTGGGAAGACGCCATCCCGCTCCAGGTGGGGCAAGGGATCGTCGGCTGGGTCGCGAAGACCGGGGAGCCGGTGATCGTCCCCGACGTGAGGCGTGACTCCCGCTACGTCGCGGCGCGGGTCGAGACCCGCAGCGAGCTGGCGGCGCCGCTCACCATCGAGGGGCGCACCATCGGGGTGTTCAACCTCGAGAGCGACGTCGAAGACCTCTATCACGAGGGCCATCTCGACCTCGTGCGGGCGTTCGCCGCCCAGGCGGCGGTGGCGGTGGAACGGGCGCGCCTGACGCGCGAGCTGCTCGAGCGCCGCCGCCTCGAGAAGGAGCTGGCGATCGCGCGCGACATCCAGCTCTCGTTCCTCCCCAAGTCGGCCCCGGTGGTGCCGGGGTTCGAGGTGGCGGGCACCACCATGCCGCACGACGAGGTGGGAGGGGACTACTTCGACTTCATCCGGGTCTCGGACACGCGCCTCGGCCTCGCGATCGCCGACGTCTCGGGCAAGGGCATCCCGGCGGCGCTCATCATGGCCGGGTTCCGGATGAGCCTGCTCGCCGAGATCCGCAACGAGTTCGCGATCCGGGCCGTGATGCGGAAGGTCAACTCGCTGGTTCACGAGAGCACCGACCGGGACAAGTTCGTGACCGCCTTCTACGGCGTGCTCGACTTCAAGAACCGCGCGCTGATCTTCTCCAACGCCGGCCACAATCCCCCGATCCTGGCGCACGCGGACGGCCGCGTGGAGTTCCTGGCCGAGGGGGGCCTGGCGCTTGGGGTGCTTCCCGACGCGCAATTCGAGGACTGCCCGATCGCGATCGATCCGGGGGACGTGCTGGTGCTGTTCACCGACGGCGTTTCGGAAGCCGAGTCGGCCGCTGGCGACCAATTCGGGAACCGGAGGATCGAGCAGGTGGTGCGCCGGCTCAGCGATCGACCCGCGCAGGAGATCGTGACGGGACTCGTGAACGAGGTGCTGGAGTGGACCGGGGAGCGCGGGCAGAACGACGACCTCACGCTGATGGTGGTCAAGGCGTTGCCCGAGGGCGAGGAAGCGGCGGGCACGTAGGAAGTACTGCGGGCATCATTGGCGGCCTGGGATGCCGGCGTTCCTCGACTTTTCCTCCCGGCACCGTCACGCCTTCATCCGCCCGATCGTGTCGGCGACCTCCATCACCTCCAGCGCGTGGCCGCGCACCTTGACGTCGCCCCAGACCGCGGCGACGTTGCCGTGGAAATCGATCAGGAAGGTCGAGCGGCGGAAGAACTCGATCGTCCATCCCGCGATCCCGAGCTTCCGCACCACCCCGAACTGTCGGCCGGCTTCCCCGTCGGCGTCGGTGAGCAAGGGATAGGGCAGGTGGAGGCGCTTCGCCCAGCCCCTGGCGCTCTCCGGAGAGTCTCGCGAGACTCCCGCCACCGCGAGACCATGCTTCAAGTAAGCGTCGTGATGAACGCGAAACTCGCGTTGCTCGCGGATTCAGAGGGGGGTGCCGTTCCGGATGTAGAAGAACAGCACCAGCGGCCCGCACCCCACGCGCTGCCTGAGCCGGAAGATCCCGCCCTCCGAGCTGGGGAGCCCAATCTCGGGAACCGGCCTTCCGATCATGTTGGCGGGCAGCTCGGGAACGAGGCTCGGCGCGCCCCGCTGCTCGCCCTCAGGGGATTTCCGCTGCTCGCCCTTAGGGGATCTCCGCTGCTCGCCCTCAGGGGACTTCCGCGGCTCGCCCTCAGGGGATCTCCGCGGCTCGCCCTCAGGGGATCTCGGCGACTCCATGAGGTCCACGATAGTCGAGCGGCAGGCCGGCCGGCAAAGCCCGGTCCCGATCCCCGGAGCGGGGAGCGACCGCCGCGCCTCGATCCGGTCGCGGGAGTCCAAACCCAGGCAGGTTCACTCGGGGCCTTGCAGTTGCGGCTGCCGCTTCACGCATCACATGAGAGAGCAAGTCCTTGACCCCTCGCGGGTGTCCCGATAGTCTGCGTGAATCTGGGGTTCATCGACGGTCCGGGGGCTCTTCCGTGCGCTTCGATCCAGCCGATCTATTGATATTCCCGGTGTTCGTCCTGAGCGTCGTGGTCCACGAGTGCGCCCACGGCCTCGTGGCGCTCTGGCACGGGGATTCGACCGCGCGCGACAGCGGGCGCCTGACGCTGAACCCGCTCCGGCACATGGACCCGATCGGCTCGCTGCTCCTGCCCGGGGCCCTGATGCTCCTGCGCTCGCCCGTGGTGTTCGGATGGGCGAAGCCGGTGCCGCTCCAGTGGTCCAACCTGCGAAGCCCGCGCAACGATCCGGCCAAGGTGGCGCTGGCCGGCCCGACGTCGAACTTCCTGCTGGCGCTCGCCTTCTCCGCCCTGGCCCGCTGGGCTCCGCCCTCGGGGTTCTTCGCGCCGCTCGGCGACATGGCCTACGCCGGCGTGGTCCTGAACTGTGCCCTGGGGATCTTCAACTTGATCCCGATCCCGCCGCTCGACGGCTCGTGGGTCCTGATGCGTTTCCTCAGGCTCCGCCACATCATCGCGCTCCAGCACTTCCGGTTCGTCGGGCTCGCGCTGGTGGCGCTGCTCCTCGCCTCGCCCATGACCTCGCGCCTGTTCTACGGCGCGCTCCGCCTCGCGGTGCACGCATGCCTCGATCTTTGCGGGGTGCCGCGCGCGGGGAGCCCGCTGTGAAGCAGGGGCGCATCCTCTCCGGCATGCGGCCCACCGGGCGCCTGCACCTCGGCAACTACGTCGGGGCGCTCGAGAACTGGGTGCGGCTCCAGAACGAGGGCTGGCAGAACTTCCACATGGTCGCCGACTGGCACATGCTGACGA
>VBOT01000203.1 GCA_005893225.1 Candidatus Eiseniibacteriota bacterium | reverse complement strand
GCTTTCACCAAAGTTGACCAGTCTGCTCGCGATCGGTGCGTCCGTGTGCGGCGTCTCCGCGATCATCGCCGCCAAAGGGGCCATCGAGGCCGACGATGAAGACGCGTCGTACGCAATCGCCGCCATCCTGGCGCTCGGCGCGGTGAGCCTGCTGGTGTTCCCGCTCGTCGGACGCGCGCTCGGGATGAGCGATCACGCATACGGGCTGTGGGCCGGGCTCGCCGTCGACAACACCGCGGAGGCAGCGGCTGCCGGGGCGCTGTACTCCGACGCGGCCGGCAAGTTCGCCGTCCTGGCCAAGACGACGCGCAACGCCACCATCGGGTTTGTGGTGCTCGGCTACGCGCTCTACTGGGTTCGCCGGAATCAGGCGCACGCGATCGCGCACAAGGGGGCGTTCCTCTGGCAGAAGTTTCCGAAGTTCGTCCTCGGCTTTCTGGTGATCTCCGGCCTCGCCACGGCGGGCGCCTTTACCGGAGCGCAGGCGGCCGACCTCGCGAATCTGTCCCGGTGGGCCTTTCTGCTGACGTTCGCCGGTGTCGGGCTCCGAACGGATCTGCGCGAGCTGTCGAAACAGGGCCTGCGCCCGCTGGCGGTCGGCGTGATCGGCGAATTCGCGATCGCGGCGCTGACGCTGGTGATGGTCGTCGCCGCCGCCCGCAGCTTTCTGTTCTGATCGCCGGCACCTAGTGGCCCTGACGGATCATCCACGGCACGACCACGAGCAGCAGAAAGAGGACCCACACAATCAGCAACCAGAGCCCAAAGGACGAGTTGCCACGGAGCCGGATCTGTTTGAGGCGCCGGTGCGAGCCGCGATAGATCTTTCCAGCCCGCTGAGCGGACGGCGCGTCGCTCGTGACCTGACGTTTCACCACCGGTTGCAAGCAGAGCGCGACATCCCCGACAAGCACCTGCGGTTTTCAGCAGACGGTTTCGTCGGACCCTCGAGCGGTCGGTTCCCGGTGATGTCCGGACGACGAGCTTGCAGCTGGTTTTCAGATACTTCAGATTGCTGACTTCAATTGATTTCATTCTGCATTCTGCATTCTGCAACTCCAGTCAGATCCGACGGAGGATGGCTCGATGATCGCACCTCGACCGACGATTTCAGCGCTCGGTTTCCTGCTGGCGGTCGGAACCGCGTTGCAGGCGCAACAGCCGGCTGCGCCCCGAGAGCTCGCGATCAAGTACATGCGAGACGCGGAAGAGTACGCCGCGCTCGCACGGCAGGTCTATCGGATCGCTGGTGAGGCCGTTGCGCGGACGGCGCCGGCTCTTGCCCGACAGGCGTGGGCCGTGATCCTCGATGTCGACGAAACGGCACTGGACAACTCGACGTACCAGCTGGAGCGGTCGGCCTACGGACTTCCTTTCGACCCGGGCTCATGGAATGCCTGGGTGCGGCGGCGAGAAGCCGGGCCCGTGCCGGGCGCAGCGGCGTTCGTGGCCACTGTGCGGCAAGCGGGCGGACACGTCGCGTGGATTACGAACCGCGATGCCGTGACCACGGATGCCACGCGCGAGAATCTTCAGTCGGTGAAGCTCTGGGCCGATGATGACCGGCTGTGCCTGCGGAACGACCCGCAGCACACCAAGCGCGCGCGGCGGGCAGAGGTCGCATCCGGCAAGGGCGCGTGTGCCTGGAGCGGCATTCCGATGCGGGTGTTGGCGTTCATCGGCGATCAGATGACCGACTTTCCCGAATCGGACGAAGGGCTTCCCGATACGGGGACAGACGCGGCCTTCGGCCGTACATGTTTTCTCCTGCCGAACTCGATGTACGGCGCCTGGACGACGAGAGTCACGAGGCTTGTTCCGTGATCACTCGCTCGTCCCGAGCCTGTCGAAGGACGAGCGGTCGGGCTCGTGGTTCGACAAGCTCACCACGAGCGGAGTCGATGTATCTCGCACGCACCAACCCAGAAGCGCGGCTGTCTACAGCCGCAGCAGCCGCTCGCGAATGATCCGCGACTGCAGCCGGCTGACCTGAAGCTTCTGTCCGTTCGTCAGCAGGGCCACGTGCGTTCCGCCCGGCATCACGTTCACCTTCACGATCAGGTCGATATTGGCCAGCGTGCCGCGCCCGAGGCGGATGAACCGCGCCGGATCGAGGCGCGCCTCCAGATCCTTCAGACGATACGTGACCGTGTGCCGCTCGCTCCTGGCCGACGTCAGGTAGAGCAGCTCACCCTCGGCGACGATGGAGGCGATTTGCGCAACCGGAAGGATGATGATCTCATCCTTGCGGCGGATGGGAATCCGCTCCAGGTAGGGCGGCTGCGAAGACGACTCGTACGCCGCGATCGCGTCGGTGACCCGCGTGCTCTGCTCGGCGACGATCTCGGCGTGCTCGACGCGCTCCTGCGCGCGGTTGATCGCTTCGCGCAGGCGCGTCTTCTCGACCGGCTTCAGCAGGTAGTCGACCGCGTTCACCTCGAACGCCCGCACCGCGTACTCGTCGTAGGCCGTGACGAACGCGATGAGCGGCATCTCGGTCTTCTTCAGCATCCGGACGACGCCGATGCCGTCGAGCTCCGGCATCTGCAGGTCGAGCAGCGCGAGGTCGGGCCGCTCCCGTTCGATCGCGGCGACCGCTTGCGTCCCCGTTTCCACTTCCGCGACGATCAGCACATCGTCGAAGGAGCGCAGCAGCGCAGCCAAAAAGGATCGCGCTGGCCGTTCGTCGTCCGCGATGACGACACGAAGGCGGGCGTTCACGACGCGCTCCGCGACGGCGTGTGCTCGGCCAGCCGGTCTTCGGCCGGCATTCGGATCTCGACGGTCGTCCCCATTCCGGGCGAGCTCTGAATCGTGACCGTGGCGGACGCGCCGTACTGGCACGCCAGCCGCCGCTCGACGTTCTTTAAGCCGACGCCGGCGTCGCGTCCGACACGCAGCTCCTCGTCCGACGCGCCCGAGCCGCTGTCGCGGACGACGATGGACAGCATCGCCACGGCGGGGTCCACGACCTCGAGCCGCGCCATCACCGTCACCTCGCCGCCGAGCCGCTGCGGGGCGATGCCGTGCTTGACGGCGTTCTCGACGATCGGCTGCAGCAGCAGCGGCGGCACGCGAAGGCGCTTGAGGGCGCGCGGGACGTCGATTCGCACGCGCAGGCGCTCCTCGAAGCGGGCGCGCTCGATGTCCAGATACGACTCGATCAGATCGAGCTCCCGGCCGAGCGTGGTGAGCGCGCCCTCCGAGCGCAGGACACCGCGCAGGAGCGCCGTGAGCCGCATCAGCGTATCGAGCGCGCGGTCTGGCGCGGTCTGAATCAGGTAGCCGATCGTGGTGAGCGCGTTGAACAGAAAATGCGGGTTGATCTGCGAGCGAAGCGCCCGCAGCTCGGCCTCCGTGGCCAGCTGGCCGATCTCCTGCTCGCGGAGCTGACGCTCGTAGCGCTCGCGGGCAAGGCGAATCGCGTCGATGCGCCGGCCCAGCAGCGACGCGATCGCGTCGAGCGCGGCGCGATCGTCGGACAGCAGCCGCCGGCCGCCCGTCAGCTCGCCGACTTCGAGCGCATAGCGCGGCGGCTCGGCGACGGGAATCTCCACCGTGGCGGTGAAGGACGGGCGATCGGCCGGCCGCGGCGCGCCGGGGCCAGAAGGTTGATGCCGCTCCTGCCAGCGCACCACGCGCGCGCTCAACGCCGGCGTCAGATGCGCGCACGCAGCGTCGAGCAGCGACGGAATGTCCTCGTGAAACTGCGCGTGGCTGGCGATGGTGGCTCGCAGCGCGTCGTAGTCGGGCCGGTCGAGCACGATCGAATCGACGAACCACCCGGCGAGCGCGCGCAACGTCGGATAGAGCAGGGCGGTCGCGACCCACAGCGTCACGAGAATCGCGACGTCGCGGACGTCGTGCAGCGCGCCCGTGCCGGCCACCGGCCCGACGTGAAGCGTGGCGACGGCGACGAACGGGGCGGCCACGAGCGCCAGCAGCGTGATCGCCCGCTTCAGGAACAGGTCCGCGAGCGCGAACGGAAAGTCCTGATAGAGGATGGCGAACGCCAGCGGCACGGACGCATGATGGCCGACCAGCTCCACCGGCCACGACGGCTCGCCTTCGTTGAACTGGCTCAAATGGAGCGCCGACACGGCGAAGATCGACAGCGCCGCCGCCCACAGCGCGCGGCGCGCGCCGGGTTGGCCGCGCGTGACGAGGGCCAGCGGAATCACGAGGCCGATGAACGTGTAGGTGAGCAGCTGCATCCCCAGCGGCGACGGCACAGGTGCATCGGTCAGCGCCGCGCTCGCGTGCAGCACCGCGGCGACGGTGCTCAGTGCATAGG
>VBOT01000202.1 GCA_005893225.1 Candidatus Eiseniibacteriota bacterium | reverse complement strand
TCCTCGGGCCGCTCCTGGAGACGCGCGACGTCGCCGCCGTGAAGGGACACGCGCGATACCTGCTCGAGTTGAACCCGGCGCTGCGCCGATCGGTGATCAGCCGCTGGGCGCGCGCCCACGCGCGATGGTCGACGAGCGACGGTCTCATCCAGGTGACCCCGGCCACGACACGCGCCCTCGGTCACCATCGTCTGCGCAACCGCCCGTATTCGCTCTCGGCGCTCCAGCGGTTCGCGACGTGCCCCTATCAATTCCTGCTCGCGGCGATTCATCGCCTCGAGCCGTGGGAAGAGCCGGAGCCGCTCGTGCGGATGGATCCGCTGACGCGCGGCAGCCTGTTCCATCGCGCGCAGGCCGAGTTCTTCCGCGAGCTGAAGGCGGGCGGTGCGCTCCCGATCACGGCCTCGAACCTGACCGCTGCGATAGGCACGCTGCACGGCGTGATCAATCGTGTGGCCGCGCAGTACGAGGACGATCTCGCGCCGGCCATCAAGCGCGTGTGGCGCGACGAAATCGACGACATCCGGCGCGATCTCGGCATCTGGGCGCACCGGCTCGCCGGACAGCGCGAGTGGATTCCCGAGTATTTCGAGCTCAGTTTCGGCTTGCACGACGAGGGTCGCGATCCGCGGAGCCTGCCGGATCCAGTCGTGCTCGAATCGGGATTCATCCTGCGCGGATCGGTCGATTTGATCGAACAGAGCCCCGGTGGATCCGCGCTGCGCGTGACCGAGCACAAGACCGGCAGGAACCGGTCGAACCGCGATTTGATTATCGGGGGAGGAACCGTGCTCCAGCCCGTGCTGTACAGCATGGCGATCGAACGTGGTCTGAACACTCGTGTGAAATCCGGCCGGTTGTACTACTGCACGACCGCAGGCGGCTTCAGCGAGACCGCAATTGCCATCGACGACTACGCCCGATCGCAGGGGCTGCTCGCGTTGACCATCGTGGATCGCGCGATCGAGCTTGGCCGCCTGCCCGCTGCGCCCGCCCACGACGCGTGCCGCTGGTGCGACTTTCGACCGGTGTGTGGTCCGGACGAGGAGCGCCGGGTGGCCAGGAAGCCGGAAGCGCTGCTTGCCGATCTGCAGGCGTTGAGGGGCGTACGATGATGCCCCGGACAGTCGACTTGCCAGCCGACGCTGAAGCGCGCCGCGCGATCGCCGAGGCGCTCGACGACACCCTCGTCGTGGAGGCCGCCGCCGGCACAGGGAAGACCACGGAGCTGGTGACGCGCATCGTGCGGACGGTCGCGACCGGGCGCGCGACGATGGACGAGATTGTCGCCGTGACGTTCACCGAGAAAGCGGCCGGTGAGCTGAAGCTGCGACTGCGCGAGGCGCTCGAGATCGAGCGGGCATTTGGAACCGACGCGGCGCGTTCGGGCACCGACGATGATCACCCGGGACCCTGCGCCGATCGTTCCTCAATCGAGGCCGAACGCGGCCGCCTGGAAGAAGCGCTGAAGACGCTCGAAGAAGCGCACGTCAACACCATTCATGGGTTCTGTGCGGAGTTGCTCCGTGAGCGGCCGGTCGAGGCGCGGGTCGATCCGCTGTTCGCGGTCCTCACCGACGCGCAGGCGGCCGCGTTGTACGAGCGCGCGTTCAACGGCTGGCTGCAGGATGCGCTCGCGGATCCGCCGGAAGGCGTTCGCCGCGCGTTGAGGCGGACCAGCGGGGCGTGGTTCGGTGGGCTCGACGCGGGCCCCATCGATCGGCTGCGGGCCGCCGGCCGGACGGTGGCCGAACTTCGCGACTTCGCCCATCCGTGGACGCGCCGCGCGTTCGATCGCGGTCGCCGACTCGATGCCGCGATCCAGGGACTGCATCAGCTCAGCGACTTGAGCGCCGATGGATCCGAACGAGACAACCTGTACCAATCGCTCGATGGTGTCCGGCGTCTCAGTCGTCAGATTCGACTCGAGCAGTCGCTCGGTCAGCACGATCTCGACGGCTGGGAGGCGCGGCTGGTCGACCTGGCCCACGATCACGGGTTGGCGAAGACGAGAAAGGGCTATGGCGCCCGATACGGCGCGGCAACGCGCACGCAGGTGCTTGCGGCCCGCGACGCGTTTCATGCGGAGCTGCTGCAGTTCCGGGCTGATGCCGACGCCGACCTGGCCGCCCTGCTGCAGCAGGAGCTTGCGCCGCCGGTTGAACGATACCAGGCGCTCAAGAACCGGCAGGGGGCGTTGGATTTCGTCGACCTGCTGACGCACACACGCGACGTGCTTCGCCGCGATCGGGCAGTGCGCGAGTATCTCCAGCAGCGGTTCACGCGAATTTTCGTCGACGAGTTCCAGGACACCGATCCGGTACAGGCCGAGATCCTCCTGCTGCTGGCCGCGGACGACGCCGCGGCGGTGAACTGGCGCGAGGCACGACCGCAACCGGGCAAGCTGTTCATCGTCGGCGACCCAAAGCAGGCGATCTACCGGTTCCGCGGTGCGGACGTCGGCACCTACTGGGCTGTGCGCAACCATCTCGATCGATGCGGCGGCCGTGTGCTGCAGCTCACGACGAATTTCCGCAGCGTTCCCGAGATCCAGCGTTTCGTGAACCGGGCCTTCGCGGCCGACATGACGGCCAACCCGGTGGCCCTTCAGGCCGCCTACGTCCCGCTGTCGGAACGACGGCCCGGCCACGACACACAGCCGTCGGTTGTCGCGCTGTCGGTCCCGGCCCCGTATTCGACGGCCCGGAGCTACGGCAACAGCGTGACGGCTCGTGCCGTCGAAGAGTCGCTGCCCGACACGGTGGGTGCGTTCATCGAGTGGCTCGTGAACGACAGTGGATGGAGCGTCTCAGAGCGGCAGGCGGACGGGACCGAGCGCCGCGTGCCGATTCAGCCGCGGCACATTGCGGTGTTGTTCCGGCGGTTCACGAGCTACGACAAGGACATCACGCGTGCCTATCTCGAGGCTGTCGAGGCGCGCGGGATTCCGCACCTGCTCGTCGGCGGAAAGACGTTCCACGGGCGTGAAGAGGTCGAGACCATCCGCGCCGCTCTCGCCGCCATCGAATGGCCGGACGACGAGCTGTCGGTGTTCGCGACGCTGAAAGGATCGCTGTTCGCAATCGACGACGAACAGCTTCTCGAGTTCCGGGATCGGTTCGGCGCGTTTCATCCGTACCGCATCCCGCGTGCGCTTGGCGGCAATTCCGGCGCCGAGCTCGCGTTGACCGACGCACCGGTCGAGCAGCAGCTGCCGATTGCCGGCGCGCTGCGCGTGCTGCAGGACCTGCATCGCGGCCGGAATTACCGGCCGGTGGCCGACACCATCGCGCGGCTGCTCGCGGCGACGCGCGCGCACGTCGGCTTCATCCTGCGTCCGGGCGGCGAGCAGGCGCTGGCCAACGTCCTCCACGTCGCGGAGCTTGCGCGCCAGTACGAGGCGAACGGCGGCATCTCGTTCCGCGGCTTCATCGACGAGCTCCGGCGCGCGGCCGAGGACACCGACGCCACCGAGCCGCCGATC
>VBOT01000201.1 GCA_005893225.1 Candidatus Eiseniibacteriota bacterium | reverse complement strand
GCTGTAGCCAGACTCGGTCCCGAGCTAACGTCACGATTGAACGCAGAGGCCGCAAAGGACGCAAAGAAAGACAGTATTTCTTGGCGGCCTTCGCGGCCTTTGCGTTCCAGGGTGGGTCAGTCCGGCTTTAGCCGGACCGGGGCTCGGTCCTACGAGGCGTTGCGGTGCCGCCGGCTCATGAGCGTGCGCATCACCTTCTGATCGAAGGACCGCAGGCTCACCAGCGACCGGACAAATCCCCACGCCTCAGCTCTTCGCCGCCACAGCACGCGCGCGGCACGCGCGGTGGCCATCTTGTGCAGCGGAAAGTACCCGAGCTCCGCCAACGACAGCAGGCCCCAGAACAGGAAGTCGGTCTGCACGCCGCCGGGGGCGAGATCGATGCGAATCCGCATCGAGATGTGGACGAACGCCACCACGTTCTTATCGATGGCGTCGGCGAGAATGGCCTCCCGGATTCGTACGATCCCGGCGCGTTCCGCGGGCGGCGCCGACAGACGGAGAACCGTGCGTTTCCGGAAATCGAGCACCCAGTAGGGCATCGGGTCCGACGGCGCGAAGAACACCATGGGTCGCTCCAGCACCAGTGAAATCAGCGGTGGCAGCGCCCTGACGAACCGGCCGAAGTATCGCTCGAACTGTTCGAACGTGAGGGTGATGGCACGCTCCTCGGCCTCTTCCTGCTCGATCTTCGGCGCCACACGCTCCGCGAGCCGATCCAGCCACTGGTCCTGCTTTTCGTAATAGTCGTTCACCCCGAGCTGAAACCCGCCATCCGAGCTCCAGGTGTCGCCCGGTACCATCAGGACCGTCTTCGTCGCGGCCCCGATATCGGACGCCGCGGCGGCGGCAGCCACTTCAGGGGGCCGCACCGCGTACACATTGCACTGGCGGCTTTCGGGGTGCAGAAAGGCCACCATGCTCGCGAACGGGATCGCGTACGTCGGCCGCAACTCGCGCAAGGCGTCGATGAACGTTTCGAGAAAATCCTCCCGCGTCATCAACTTCGCGTCAGCCGGATCGGCGATGTCGTAGCAGTTCGGGTACGCCTGCGCGAATGAATGGCTCTTGAACAGGAATGCCGGCGCGCCGAACGCCTTCAGCATCGGCCGGATCGCAGCGCCTTTGATCTTGCAGTCGTTGAAGTCGGCGAGCACGATGCCCTCGCGCTCCACGACCACCGCGCTGTCGTCGGGGCCGTATTGATACGAGGCCAGCCGCGTGCCGCTGTCGAATGTGACGATCTCGCCGTGTGGCAGCTCGGTCACGTCCTTGAACCCGATCGCATCGAGCTCATGCCGCATCACATCGACGCCGAATCGGGGAATGAGCACTCTCGCGCGCTTCGAAATGCGGCGGAGCGAGGGATAGTGGAAGTGATCGAAATGATGGTGCGACAGGTACACGTAATCGGGCTCGAGAAATTCCTGTCGAATCTCCTTGTTCGGCGGAAAATGCCACCACGACCGCCAGTAACAGGACCCCGACAGCCACGGATCGACCAGGATCCGTTCGCTTCCCGTGTCGATGAACAAACAGGCGTGCCCGATGACGGTAAATTTCATCGTCCTGGATTATGGATCGTTTGAAAGTCGATCGTTGAGAGCGGCGCGACGCGTCCATTTGTTGGGCTCGGCGTCGGACCGCACCGGCAGATCGTTCGTGTCGATGCGCGGCAGCGTGAGCAGTTCGTCGCGGGTGATGCGCGCAAGGTTTGGCTGCGTCGTACACGCAAGGCGGCACTGGCGGGAGCGAAGCAACTCGAGGCTGTCGTTGTCGTAGTCGCCGTTCGCGTAGCAGAAGGCGAAGCGACGCCGCGGCAGTCCAACCGCATCGAGCACTCGCAGCGCGCCGTCGATCTCCGTTTCCTGTTCATGGCGCGACAGGGTCGGAAGCCTCAGATGCCGATCGGCGTGGGCGCCGATACTCATGCCGGCCTGATGCATTTCACGTACGGCATCGACGCTCATGTACAGCTCGGCGGCCACCGCACGCTCGTCCGCCGACACCAGCCCGCGGAACAAATCGTCGATGAGCGGCCGTCGAACGCGTTCGGGCAGGGCATGTTGCAGCATACGCTTCACGTATGCCACGGCAGGCGCATCCCATCGCGACGGGATCCACCATTGCCTCCGATATTCCGCCCGCGACACCCCTCCGGTTTCCGCCTCCCGGTCGACGGCGCGGTCGATGGCGGTGATGACCGGCTCGATGTCGCGGCTCACCGCCAGTATCAGCTGGATCTTGTTGATGTCGAGCACGCGACCGTCGATCGTCGAGGACGCGGCCGGAAAAAACGCCGCCGGCGTGCGCGTCTCGCAAAGCATCGGGAACACAATCTCCCGGTGCACGGCGTAACCATCGTCGAACGTCAGCACGACGGGACGGGGTGCCAGCGAACGCAGGCCTTCGGCGGCATCCGCGAGATCGAACAGGTTGACGGGCGTGTAATGCGCGCGGATGTATTCCAGCTGGCCGCGGAACGCCTCCACGTCGAGGCCCTTCAGCGTCGCGGCGAGCCCGCTGGCGGGTCGCACGACGTGGTACATGACGATCGTTGCGGTGGGCCCGCCGCTGCCGGTGAGGCGTCTCATGACTGACGTCCGCTAGGAGCGTGTCTGACAAACAAGAACACGCTCCTTGTAGGCCGGCTTCGCCGGCGAAAAACCGCCATAAATCAAAGATCACTGCGCGCGTAGCGCGCCTACTAGGAGCCCGTTCACCATTATTCGGACGGGCTCCCAGTGCGGTGCATCTCGCGCACGATCGGCAGCATCGCGACGACCGGATTGACGGCGGGCACGGGGACGATTGACGCCGTCTGATCGGTCGCGACCCTTGGCAAGCGCCGGACCAGGATGCGGAGCCCGGGGGTTGCCGCCTGAAGCATGGCGCTGAGCGCTTCGCCAGCCGCCTTGGCGGTGCTGTACTCGATCAGGTCGCGGGACCGTTCATCTAATGCCACCGACGACGGATAGAACACGTCGAGGGAGCCGGTCGAGGCTGCCGCGCAGGCGTTCGCGAACCCGGTCACGTAGAACGCCGCGAAACGCTGAAAGAGCGCGGTGTCGAACGGCTCGCGCCGCCGCGTGAAAATCCTGGGCGTCGCGAAATAGTACAGGTGCGTCGCGCCAAAGCGGGCCGAGGCGCGGGCAAGCCGCTCGATCGGATCCGTGACGATGTCGAAACGCAGCGTGTCGATCCGCCGGCCTGAGCGCCGCGCGTCGCGTCGCAGGGCCGCGACTTCAGCCGCGCCCGACACGAAGGTCACCAGCGGTATCCCACCGCCGCCCGCAACGAGCAGCGCTGTGGCGGCGCCAAGCCCGCGCGATCCGCCGACGATGAGCGCGCGTTGACCGGCGAACTCGTCCGGCTGCACATGGGCGGCGACCGCTTCAATCCCGGGCAGCGGCGCGGGCTGCGGTCTCCAGAACGCGTCGATCGTTCCACGGAGGCATGGGCTCATGATCTCGACCCGCACGAGACCGAACCGCGCATCCGTCCGGGCGACGCGCCAGGTCAGATGCTTCGCCCCGGCATGCCCGGTAATGTGGAGATCGACGGCCGACAGCAGCGCATCGCGGCCGGGGCACTCCATGCCGATGAGTCGTGAGACGGCGGCGATGGCGGCAACCGCGTCGGCGCCGAACGTCCGGGCCGCATGAGGAAAGGCACGCCGGATTTCACGCCTGCCCGGGAACGCGATGGCGCCGTGCGCGCTCGCCATCCCGGCCCAGGGGCGCACACGAGGCGTTCTCCTCGCGCGCTGGTGGACTCGACCGATGGAGGCGGGCCACGATTCCGCGCCGGGATCGGCCGCTGCCGGCTGGATCGCGATGTCGACCAACGGGGCGCCCGCGTCGATGGTCAGCGCCAGACGATCGCCGCCGGTCCGTTCAACGGCAATCGAATCGCCAGGCAGCGCCGGGCGTCGAAACCCGGCCGATATCGTCCACCCCTTCGCTGCCGGGCCGCGTCTGACGTGCGCGTCGAGGGCGCGCAGCAGGAGATGCATCCCATGCACGATCGAGGCGATTGGATCCAGATGCAGGGGATTGAAGTCACCCGACAAGCGCGCGAACGCGCGTTGATCGGCCAGCGTGAACTGCAGCGTCGCGATCGTCATGAAGAAGGCCACTGCACGCGATTGGGGCGATCCTGATCCGCGTCGCCTTTGAAGAGCACCTCGGTCTGCGGACCTTTCCACGAGAACCACAGCCGGATGTTGCGGCGCTCAAACGGTTCGAAATGGTCCGGAACGATGTCGGGACCATCCGGATCGATGCGCCAGAATCCCGCGCGTTCGAAGGCGTCGCCATCGATTCCGATGTTGTACGCATCCGCATACTCGGCATCGAGCTCCTCGAGGAGCATCTCCACGACCGCACCCGTGCGAGCGATCATCTCACCCTTCCCGACAAGGTCCACGACACGCAGGGCGCGCCGGCCGGCGTGTTCGGCTGTTCGCGCCGCCATCAGACCG
>VBOT01000196.1 GCA_005893225.1 Candidatus Eiseniibacteriota bacterium | reverse complement strand
CACCAAGGGCCGCGACGGCAAGCCCGGAGCGTGCAACGAGGATCTCTCGAAGCAGCACTGGGAGACCGGAAGCGGGAACCTGCCGGGGATCTGGACCACCGGCGCCGCCCAGGGCACCAGCAACGGCGGACAGTGGGGCTCGCCCACCGGGGTCCAGCAGAACCAGCCCGGCGCCGGCATGTACGCCGGCCCCTGGGACGTGGTGGGCATGACCCAGGCCCAGTTCTACGCCTGGGTCGGGGCTCCCTCGACCAACAAGAACCTCACCCAGTTGACCGGCGTGAACTACATCCAGTGCCCCTCCGGCGCCATCATCAACGGCGGCGACGGCGATGGGTTCCTCTTCGTCGACTCGAACGTGCTCCAGATCAAGGGGCAGGTGACGTTCACGGGCATGATCTACTGCACCGGCAAGATCATCATCGACGGCAAGCTGTGGGTGCTGGGCGGCCTGGTCGCCCAGGACGAGCTCAAGTTCCACAACGGCAATTCCCAGTGCGCCGTGCTCTACAGCAGCGACGCGATCAACAACGGCATCAGCAAATACAAGGGAGCCTATGTGACGCTGTCGTGGCGCGAGAAGCCCTGACGGTTTCCTAGCTGCCCTCATCGCGGGCGCCGGTTTGATCCCCCGCCGGACACGCTGCTAGATTGCGGTGTGCTCTCGTCCGAACCCACCCTAGCTGTCTTCGCTTCGGGCCGGGGCAGCAACTTCGAGGCGCTGGTCCTCGCGGCGCGCCGCGGCGAGTTCCCCGGGAGGATCGTCGCGCTCCTGAGCGACCAGCCCGGCTCTCCGGCGGTCGAGCGCGCGCGAACGCTCGGTATCGAAGCCGTCTGCCCGCCGTGCGGGCCTTTTCGCACCCGGCTCGAGGACGAGGGTTCCTGGATCGAGGCGCTCCGCGCTCGCGGAGTCGAGGCGGTTCTGCTCGCCGGCTTCATGCGCCGCCTCCACCAGCCCCTGCTGGACGCCTTCCGCGACCGGATCCTCAACCTCCATCCCTCGCTGCTCCCGGCGTTTCCCGGCCTCGACGCGATCCGCCGCGCCTGGGAGCACGGCGTGCGGGTGACCGGGTGCACGGTTCATCTGGTCGACGACCAGCTCGACCATGGCCCGATCCTGGCCCAGTCGGTGGTCGACGTCCATGACGAGGACACGCTCGAGACGCTCGAGGCTCGCATCCACGAGGTCGAGCACCGTCTCTATCCGCGCGCGGTGCGCCGCTTCTGCACCGAGCCGTGGAGGCGAGAGGGCAGGCGCCTGGTGTTCCCGGGCGCGCGCGAGGGAGCCGCCCGTGGGTGATCGTCCCGCGCTCGACGCCGTCCTGCTCGATGCCGGGGGCACGCTGGTGCGTCTCGACTTCGAGTGGATGGCGGAGACCCTGGCGGCGCTGGGAGCGCCGGCCGACCCGGCGGAGCTGAGACGCGCCGAGCTGGAGGGCCGCAGGCGCTACGATCGGAGTCGGGGTCTCGGCGCGGCGCATGACGAGCCTCACGCCGCGCCGAACGGCGACATCCACGCCTACTTCGGGGGACTGCTCGATGGGGCGGGGTTGACTCCACCGCTCCGGGACCTGGCGCTCGAGAGGTTCTTCGAGCGCGACGCGCGGGTCGGCCTGTGGAGGCGTCCCGCGGAGGGAGCCCGCGCGGCGCTCGACCGGCTGCGCGAGCTCGGCCTCAGGTGCGCCGTGGTCTCGAACTCGGACGGGCGCGCCGAGATGCTTCTCGCCGACTGTGGCATGCTGCCCGGGCTCGAGTTCGTCGTCGACTCGCACCGGGTCGGGGTGGAGAAGCCCGACGCGGGGATCTTCCGGATCGCGCTCGACCGCATGGGCGTCCCGCCCGGTCGCGCGCTCTACGTGGGCGACATCCGGTCGGTGGACGAGGTCGGGGCCCGGCGGGCCGGCGTCCATTTCATGCTGCTCGACCCCTACGGCGACTACGCGCCGCCCGACACGCCGCGGATCGCGCGGATGGACGAGCTCGCGACCTGGATCGAGAGTCACTTCGAGCTGCCGGCGAGGAGCCAGCCATGACCACGTCTCGCGCTACACCGGGAGCAGGGCTCGTCGAGGTCGAGATTCCCGGAATCACACCCTGGCGGCGGGGCAAGGTGCGGTCGGTCTACGAGGCGGGCCCCGGGCACCTCCTGATCGTGGCCAGCGACCGGCTCTCCGCCTTCGACTGCGTGCTTCCCACTCCCATCCCCGGCAAGGGCGCCCTGCTGAGCCGCATCTCGGCGTTCTGGATGAGGACCCTGAGGAGTGCCACGCCCCATCACCTGGTCTCCGACGACCCGGCCGACTACCCGCCGCCCTTCGCCGCTCACGCGGAGCTCCTCGCCGGTCGCAGCCAGCTCGTGCGCCGCGCCGAGCGCGTCGACATCGAGTGCGTGGTGCGCGGCTACCTCACCGGCTCGGGCTGGAAGGAGTACCGGCAGGGCGGGGCGGTGTGCGGGATCGCGCTGCCGCCGGGCCTCGCCGAGGGGGCGCGGCTCGATCCTCCGATCTTCACGCCCGCGACCAAGGAGGAGCACGGTCACGACCAGAACATCCCGCTCGACGAGATGGCGCGGCTCGCCGGACGGCCGGTCGCCGAGAAGCTCCGGGCACGGAGCTTGGCTCTCTATGAAGAGGCCCGCGACTGGGCCTGGCGGCGCGGCCTGGTCCTGGCGGACACCAAGTTCGAGTTCGGCCGAGTCGACGGGGCCCTCACCCTGATCGACGAGGCCCTCTCGCCCGACTCGTCGCGCTACTGGGACCGCGACGAGTACGAGGCCGGCCGGCTGCTGTCGTTCGACAAGCAGTACGTTCGCGACTGGCTGGACCGCTCGGGGTGGAACCACGTGCCGCCCGCCCCGGCACTCCCGCCCGAGGTGGTGGAGCGCACGTGCGAGCGTTACCTCGAGGCGCTGCGCCGCCTGACCGGGGAGGCACGTTGAGGGGAGCCACTCGCCGGCGCGGCCCGTGGCGCCCGCAGGGCCCGGGCCCCGGCGAACCACGGCGGCGGCGCGCGGGGCGTGGGCGTTGAGCTGGCCCAGGGCCGCGCTGCTCTCGCTCTCGGACAAGGCCGGGGTGGAGTCGTTCGCGCGCGCCCTCGAGGCGCGGGGGACGCGGCTCCTCGCCTCGGCCGGGACCGCCGCGCACCTGGAGCGCGCCGGGATCGCCGTGACTCGCCTGGAGGCGTGGACCGGCTTCGACGAGCTCCTCGGGGGGCGGGTCAAGACGCTTCACCCGCACGTCCACGCCCCGGTGCTGGCGCGCCGCGGCGAGCCCGCCGACATGCGCGAGCTCTCGGAGAGGGGCCTCGATCCGATCGATCTCGTGGCGGTGACGCTCTATCCCTTCGAGGCGCGCGCGGGATCCCTCGAAGACAAGGGAGCGGTGGAGGAGATCGACATCGGGGGCGTGGCGCTCCTCAGGGCGGCGGCCAAGAACTTCGCCGACGTGATCGTGGTGCACGAACCGGCCCAGTATCCCGAGGTGCTGGGGGCGCTCGAGGCGGAAGGGCCCACGCTCGAGCAGCGGCGCGAGTGGGCGGTGCAGGCGTTCGCGCGCACGGCTCGCTACGACGCCGCGATCGCGGATCACTTCTCGACCGGGGCCGGGAGCGAGGAGCCGCCGGCCGACCACGTCGTGGGCCCCCTTCGATACGGCGAGAATCCGCACCAGCGAGCGGCCCTCTACGCGCGCGCAGGCGAGCGGGCGGGGCTCGAGGCGTGGCGTGAGGGCAAGGAGCTCTCGTACAACAACCTGCTCGACCTGGAGGCGGCCGTGAGCCTGGTGTGGCGCCTCGACGGGCCAGCGTGCGTGATCGTCAAGCACGGCCAGCCCTGCGGCGCCGCCGCGGCCAAGGACGCCGCCGCGGCCTACCAGGCGGCGCTCCGATCGGACGAGCTCTCGGCGTTCGGGGGCGTCGTGGCGTTCAACCGCAAGCTGGACGGAGAGACGGCACGACGGATGGCCGAGCAGTTCGTGGAATGCGTGGCGGCACCCGAGCTCTCGGATGAAGCCCGTGAGATCTTCGAGCGCAAGAAGAATCTGAGAGCGGTACGGCTTGCGGCGGAGGATGTTACGCCTTCGGATGTCTGGTCGGTCCGCTTCTGCGGGCGGTGGGCGCTGATGCAGCGGGAGGGCCAGGAGCCGCCCGCCTGGCGAGTGGTGACGCGCCACGCCCCCACCCCCTTGGAGATGCGATCGCTCGAGTTCGCCTGGCAGGTGGCGGCGGCGGCGCGCTCGAACGCCGTGGCGATCGCCAGGGAAGCGATGCTGGTCGGCCTCGGCGCGGGTCAGACCAGCCGGGTGGACGCGGTGGACGTCGCGCTCATGAAGGCGCGCCGCGCCGGCCACGAGATCCGGGGAGCGGTGATGGCCAGCGACGGATTCTTCCCGTTCCCGGACGGCGTCGAG
>VBOT01000195.1 GCA_005893225.1 Candidatus Eiseniibacteriota bacterium | reverse complement strand
GTGTTCGCGGCCTGCGATGCGCGCGCCATCGCCATGGCGTTCACCGACCGGAGGACCTTCCGGCACTGACCCGGGCCCCACCATGCCCCGCGAACTCGTCCTGATCCTCGACTTCGGCTCGCAGTACACGCAGCTCATCGCGCGCCGGGTGCGAGAGCAGGGAGTCTACTCGGAGATCGTGCCCGGCACGACGCCGATCGCCGAGATCGCGCGGCGAGGGCCGCGCGCCCTCATCCTCTCGGGCTCGCCGGCGAGCGGCTACCGCACCCAGGCTCCCACGCCGGACCCGGCGATCTACGACCTGGGCCGCCCCCTCCTCGGGATCTGCTACGGCTTCCAGGTGACGGCGCAAGCACTCGGCGGGGAGGTGGCGAGGGCCGAGCGGGCCGAGTACGGCACGGCGACCTTCGTCCAGGACGCGCGCTCGGCCCTCTTCTCGGGGGTCCCGAAGCGATTCCGCGCCTGGATGAGCCACGGCGACGAGGTGCGCTCGCTGCCCGCGGGCTGGACGCGCGTGGCGCACACCGCCAACTGCCGGTTCGCCGCGGCGCGACACGAGCGGCTGCCTTATCACCTGATCCAGTTC
>VBOT01000194.1 GCA_005893225.1 Candidatus Eiseniibacteriota bacterium | reverse complement strand
GCTGCTGCTGCGCGGACCCCTCACCGCCCTTTCCGGATGTCCTCCTCGTAGCACTGTCGGTGCATCATCAGGCCGTGATGACGGACGACTTGGTCGTTGCGGATAATGATGGCATCGCAGAGGTAGCAGCGCTCTTCGGGCATTGGCTGGGCAGTGAGTGTTGACGATTCTTGCGATCGCGCGCGCGACATGATCCTTTATCTCACGGCCTGCAATGCCGCCTGCTGAACGGCCTTCCACGGCGTCGCCGCCTGCGCCGTGCCGGCGGCCTCGAGCGGTTGGTGCCTGCCGTGCCCCGCTAGAACACCGGGATCCCCTGGCCGGCGCCGTGGTCGCCGAGGCTGACCTGGAAGCCATGCCGCTGCATGCCCGTGACGACGTCGCCGACGCCGCGCCAGGTGTCGAAGCAGCGGTGCAGGAGCTGCGGCTCCGGCGCGCGCGACCTCCTAACCAGCGTGGGACTCGCAGGACCTGACCGCCGACCAGGCGAGACGTCAGAACCGGCGCCGGAACTCGGCCGGCAAGAAGGCGAGCGCTCCCAGGAACGACTGCCCAGAGGCGCGCCGCGCGAGCGACTCGACCAGCGCGCTTGTGACGCCGCTGTGACGCGGGCCGGAGACCATTGGGCCACGCTGCATGGCAGCGCAAGGAGGCCGTCATGCGATTCGCGAGGCGTCATGCGTCCGTGCTTGCTCTCGTGCTCGCGGGTACTGGTCGCTCACAAGGATCTCGATGAGCTCGGCGTCCGACATGGCCTCGAGCCGTTTGCCACGAACAGCGCTGCAGGAGCGGCAACCCCGGCGCACGCGAAACGGAAGGCGCCGCGCGCATCACTTCGTGCCTGGACGCCCCGGTCGCGAAAAGGTCACGTGCCACGTCCGCGACAAGCGAAACTCCCCCGTCAGCGACTCGCCGTACCTGCGCAGAGTCATGGTCAGGCCCTCGGGGGCGCCGATGCTGTGGCTTGCTCTGAACCATCCCTCGAGGACGATCGTGCCTGGGTCCTCGATGCGTGCGGTCCCGCTCGCAAACCAACTACCGCCGACTGTCGAGGTGTATTCCCAGGTCAGGTTTGACTTGATCGTGAGCTCATAACCGCCTCCGCTGCCGATCCAGTTCCCCGGGAGCCACGTCCGAAGATCGAATGGAACGATCGGGGTCAACTCCACTATATATGTCCCATCGTCCGGAACTATTCGCAGAGTGCGCCTGCCGTTGGCTTCCTGGACCGTTGCCCTCCCGGTTCGCCCGGTTGTGTCCGCCTCCCAGACCACGTCGCCCCCGCGCAGTTGCCACGTCCCATCAAGGCTCCCGGCGTTCATCGAGCCAGACGTGGCATGGTAGGTACCATCGCCCTTGAATGTGATGGTGAGAGGATAGGCTCCCTGCTGCCCCTGTAGGGTCCCACTCCACGTACCAGCGACCCCCGTGTGACTGGACCGGAGAGGCGTCGTCGGAGCAACTGCGACGTGAGGCGACGGAGGCGTCGGTTTTCGATTGTCCTCCAGGTACTGTCTTGCGATGTCGGCGATGTAGTCCAACAAGTTTCGGTCGGTCGCACCCACGGAAAATGCACCGGCCACTGCGCCAGCGCTGCGGATAATTCGCGGCTTGGCTATCACCGCGCCGGTCGCCTCATCCCTCAGCTCTAGATCCATGTCGATCGACGATTCCCCTGCCAGCGCACCAGCGAACAACCGCGTGGCACCGCCTATGATCCGGATCTTCATTGCACGCGGCTGGACGGTCAGCACCTTGTCCGAGGCCGGGCTGTTCGCCCCCTGGGCGTTCCACTGCGCGAGGACCGGCTGCACGCGCGCGTGCACCCTCGCTTCGAGGTCCGTCGCGACCGCCGCCTTTGCAGCGTCGGTAGCGACATCGACGCTCATCTCCATCGGCTTCAGGTCGAACCTCCCGTAGGACGACAGCGGCGTGGTCGGAGCGGAAAGCCGGGCGGATTCTTCAGTCGCGACCTTGACACGGCGGGCGGAATTACTCGCCCAGCCAGAAAGAAGAACAACGGCGACGACCGGGACAAGGAAACGCTTCATACACGTCCCTCCGTGAGTTCCAGTGATCGTTCTCGGAGGGCTACCGGGCGCTCTGAGCAGCAAAGACCTCGGCCAGCGTCCCCCGCATGTCCTTCTTGAGCTTCGCGTGAGCTTGCGGGTGATAGGCCACGGTGAACATGACCCCCGAAACGTTCGCGACGATCGGCGTCCGGAACTGGGGATTGTCGAACGCGTGGTGGGCGCCTTCGTATTCGAACAGCTTGACGTTGGCGCCGGCGGTGCGCTGCCTTTCCGCGAAGTCGCGCACCGTCGTGATCGAGGTGGCCTCGTCGGCGGTGCCCGTGAAGAGCCGAATCGGGCGGCTCGCAAGCGTCCCGTAGTCAACGGTGGCCCTGATCGTGGGGTAGATCGCCAGGTACGCGCAGAATTCGAGGTTCTCTGGCGCCTGCGCCGTCAGCGATCGCGTCATGGCAGCCAGCATCGACAGGCCGCCGCCACGCGATCCGCCCATCAGCGCGATACGGGCAGGGTCGACCCTGGGGTGGGTCGCCAGGAGCGCAAGGGCCCGATAGACGTCGTACACTTGCCCGGCGCGACTCAGCTCGGTCTCTGGTGGAAAGCTCCGGATCCGGCGGCCTCTGAAGCTATCGACGAGGAACACGGCCGCGCCCTGTGAGCGCAGCTCACGAGCCCAGGTGTCCTCCGCGGCTCCAACCCCGCCACCGCCATGCGACAGGACGACGGCGGGCACGCGGCCATCGCCCTTGGGTAGGAATAGTTCGCCGGAGATGGTGGCGGGCTGCCCGCTCTTGACGCCGCCCCAGAAGTCGCTCGCGCTCAGCGTCAGCGTCTGGAACTCGACGTCACCCTTGGGGCCGTGGGCCATCGTCGTGACGGGCTTGGCCGCGGCGTGAAGGACGAGCCCCCACGAGACCAGCACCGTCAGAGCCAGGACCATCACAGATCGTGGACTCGCCATGGTTCACATCGTAGCGCACCGGACCCTTCTCGCGGAAAGAAGAACGTCAAGCGTCTGCTGACCCCGTGGCCCGCGGACAACGCGCGATCCACTGGCCCGCGCTCCGGTGACCATGTCGTCACCAGGCCGCCGCCCAATATGGGTAGGCACATAGGGGCGGGACCTTAACATCGAGCCGAAAGCTTCTTGGACGATCGTCCTCAGATTACTCAGGCGGTACTCGCCGATGCGCTCAAAAGACATCGACAACGTTCGTCGTGGATTATAGATCGTATGCGCCAGCATCCGTGCGATGAGCGCCAGCTCGTGACCGTCCACGGGCTCTGGCCGCCATAGACTGCCGTCTTCCGCATATAGCCGCGAGTGCCGCCAGTAACGGCGCGTAATGGAGAGTGCCTTCGCCTCGACATATCGTGGCTGGTAGTCATGAAGGACCAGCCACCGATCCTCGCGTATTTCGATGTCGCACGTTTTTGTCCTAGCCCAGACATCCGGGCGATCGTAGGCGGCTTGCGTTGCCCGTCATGCCGCGGCTCTCATTCTCGTGGTGCTGGCTCCCCGGCCTGGAGCCGGGCAAGCGTCTCCCGCGCCGCACGTTGCATCACCTCCCACGGGCTCAGTGCCCGCGCGGTCCCGCCGTGAGACGTGCGGGAATGTTCAGATCCGACCGGAAAACATTGCGCGCCGCCCTTGGCCGACGTAACGCCTCAGCTCAAGGTCGTAGTCCTCCCGCACCATGTCAGCGACGATGTGCCCGACGCCGGACCACGTGTTCAGCCAGCCGTCGAGCAGGCGCCGCTCGGGCTCGCATGGCTCAAGGGTGAGGAATCCGAGGGCGGCGGTGAGCAGCACGCGCCGTTGAGTGAGATCAGTCATCCACACCGGCGCTACTTCGTCACCGTAAGAAGAAAACTGCGGCCAGAGCCACCAATAAGCCTAGCATTACGACGAGCACAAGGGACTCTGTCCAGCTCATCGGATATACCGGGTCAGTCATCAATTCCGTATCGTGCGGTATCTCGTCTACGTCGTAGCCCCGGTCCCGCCGGTCTTCCAGAGCGTCTCGAATAACCGCGCGCGCGTCTTCCGTCCAGTCGGCCGCGTCGCGGTAGTACATCTGTTCGAGGCGCGATGTCGGCAGATCGGCAAGTTCCCGCAGTAGCTTCTCCCGGTCCATGCACGATCCTATGGGTCCCAGCGTGGCGCCGTCAATTCCCGTTCGGCGGCGCTGGCAGGCTGGCACCAGCGATCATTCCGAGGTTTGGCTTGGGATTATCTCGGTGGCTC
>VBOT01000191.1 GCA_005893225.1 Candidatus Eiseniibacteriota bacterium | reverse complement strand
GATGGTTTGGCCCGCCACGGTGTCTCCGATGCGATAGGCGGCGATGCCCCTGGTCGTCGGGTCCTCGATATAGGCGATCCAGCCGCGCTCGCCATAGATGACGCCGTAGAGGAGCGGCTTGAGGGGGCCGACCGGGACCGGCGCCGTTTCTCCCGGGGCGGGGGCGCTGGCGGGGGACCCGGAGCCGGGCGCCACCGTCTGTGCCTGCGCGGCGCCGGCGATCAGGAGGGAGACGAGGACCGCGGTCTTCACCGGGAGGCCAACCGAGTTCACCATCGCTCGCCTCCGCTCACCCGGTCTGTCGATGCGCCGGCGTCTGGTTGCATCCGTGGCCGGGCTCTCGGCGGATGGGGAAGCCGCGCTGCTTGCATCGCCTGGACGGAGTATATACCCCGGCGTCTTCTCCGAACTGCAGCCACGCGCGTCGCGCCATGGCGATCGGAGAGAGGTCGACGGGAGAGGCGCCGCGCGCCCGGGAGGGCGGGGGGCCCTCCCGGTCAGCGCGCGGCCAGAAGAAGGACGGGCACGTCCGATCGGCGAAAGAGCTTGGCGACCACGCCACCCAGCATTCGCCGGAACCAGCCGCGGCGCCGGGCGGTCACGGCGATGAGGTCGGCGCCGAACGCGTCGGCCTCGAGGATGATTTCGCGCGACGGACTACCGAATCGGACCACCGATTCGACGGGGACGCCTTCGAGCTCGGCCTCGGCCGTCTTCAGGTACTCGCGACGATCGAACTCGATGCGCTCCATTTCCTGACTCGCATAGGCCACCAGCCGGCCGTCATCGGTGACGCGCTCGCGCGGGATCGGCGCGACGTGGAGCAGGCGTACGGTCGCGCCGTTGCTCCGGGCCATATCCGCGACGAGCGGCAACACGGATTGAGCCGCGTCGCTCCGGTCGAGTGGCACCAGGATACGCTTGGCCATCACGATCACCTCCTTGCCCTCTTTAGAGGGAGCCGCGCGGGGCATGGATTCTTCCAGAATCCCCGTCGGTCTCCGCGCGATCTCAACCACGGAGGTGACTCACGATGGCGATTCTTGCGATGCTCTTGACCGGCGCGCTGTTCCTGGGGCCGATCTTCTGGCGGATCTGGCTGGACCGACAGGACGCGGAGGCCGACGCGATCGGCGCGGACGTCCGGGCCGCGGTCAACCGCCGACTTCAGGGAGAGTCGCTGCTAGCGGTGCGGGTGACGCCACGGTCCCTCTGGCGTCCCGGGCGAATCGTGCTCTCGGTTCCCTCGGGCTATGAGTGGCTGGTGGAAGCGGCGTGGCCCGCCGTGACAGGCGGCGCGCCTCCCGGTTACGAGGTCGTCTTCGGCGCGAGGGATGCGCGGACGACTCGATCGCCGCACGGAGCCGAGGCTCGCGACCTGCGCCGCGCGGCCTGACCCGCCCGTTGCTGCGACGCGCTCCCGTCACCTGGTAGTGTCTCAGTTTGCGCAAGACTGAGGCACTACCAGTCACCTTGGGTTCACCTCGGGGTCCTTGACCACTCCGGTCGGGCCGACTAAGCTGGCTGGGAGCGTTTCGGACCGCCGGCGCCGGCGGCGCAACGCTCTTCCGCGGAGGGGTTTCGGAGGGGGCCCTCGAGGCCGCCTCCGATCCACGCAGATCATCGCCAACGCGAGGGGAGGCAGACGGTGCGCGACAACACGCTGAAGTCCATCTGGGCCCGAGGAGAGGCGGTCGTCAACGGATGGCTGTCCATCCCCAGCGCCTTCTCCGCGGAAGTGATGGCCCACCAGGGATTCGACTCGCTCACCGTCGACATGCAGCACGGGGTGGTCGATTACCAGGTCGCGGTGACCATGCTCCAGGCGATCTCGACCACGACGGTGATGCCGCTGGCGCGGGTGCCGTGGAACGACCCGGCGCGGCTGATGAAGATCCTGGATGCCGGTGTCTACGGCGTCATCTGCCCGATGATCAACACGCGGGCCGAGGCGGAGGCCCTGATCCAGGCGTGCAAGTACCCCCCGCGCGGGTATCGGAGCTGGGGCCCCGTCCGCGCGTCCATCTACGCGGGCGCCGACTACGGGGACCACGCCAACGCCGACATCGTGGTCATGCCGATGATCGAGACCGCTCTGGCCCTGAAGAACCTGGACGAGATCTTGAGCGTGCCCGGCGTGGATGCCATCTATGTCGGCCCCGCCGACCTGAGCCTGGCCCTCGGCTGCAAGCCCCGCCTCGATCAGACCGATCCCCCCGTCGTCGACGCGCAGCAGCAGATCGTCGAGGCGTGCAAGCGTCACGGCGTGATCGCCGGCATCCACAACGGGACCGCCGCGTACGCGCTCGAGATGATCGCCGCCGGCTACCAGTTCGTCACTCTCGCGAGCGATAGCCGCTTCCTCGCCGCCAAGGCGGCCGAAGAGGTGACCGCCGTCCGCAAGTCAGCCACCCGGGCCGGCAAGCTCCCAGCCTACTAGCTGGCTTAGCTAAGTGAGCGGGGTCGAGGGGCTCTTCGACGATGCCCTCCGGGCGCGGGCACACGCGCATCTCGCGGTGTTCGAGCGCCGCTCCGTCCCTCTCGACGGCCGCCGGCCGGCGGCGGTGGCGGTGGTCCTCCTGCCGGACGAGCGCGGGCAGGCGTGCTTTCTCATGACACGCCGGTCGAAGACGCTGAGAGCGCACGCGGGCCAGTGGGCGCTGCCCGGCGGCGGGATCGACGCCGGGGAGAGTCCGGAGGCGGCCGTTCGACGCGAGCTCCGGGAAGAGACCGGTCTCGCGCTCGGCCCCGACTCCGTCCTCGGCATGCTGGACGATTACCCGACGCGCTCGGGCTTCATCATCACGCCGGTCATCATGTGGAGCGGCGAGGCGGGCGAGCTGGCGGCCAACCCCGCCGAGGTCGCCGGACTCTACCGGGTGCCGCTCGCCGATCTCGAGAGGCCCGGCGTCCCACGCCTCGTCACCATCCCGGAGAGCGAGCGGCCCGTGATCCAGCTCCCGCTCCTCGGCTCGCTGATCCACGCGCCCACTGCCGCCGTCGTCTACCAGATGCGTGAGGTAGTCCTCCACGGACGGCCCACCCGGGTGGACCATCTCGAGCAACCGGTCTGGGCTTGGCGCTGACTGACGTGCGTCTCGGATGATATAGTGCCCCGGCGGTCAGTGGGGCTCGCACGAGATCCCGTGGAGGAGGCGCGGATGCCGGCGCTCGAGGGTCGGGTGGCGATCGTGACGGGCGGCGGCAGCGGTATCGGCCGCGCGACGGCAAGGATGCTCGCCGAGGAAGGCGCGCAGGTGGTGATCGCGGGTCGCCGGAAGGCGCCGCTGGATGAGGTCGTCGCCGAGGTCGAGAAGGCGGGCGGCCGGTGCGCCGCGCGGGTGGCGGATCTCGGCAAGACCGGCGAGGCCGCCCTGCTGGCGCGGTGGACGCTCGAGCGCTACGGCCGCGTTGATGTCCTCGTGAACAACGCGGGCCACTCGAGCAAGGTCCGGAACATCCGGTACGTCGAGGAGCGCGAGTGGGAGAGCGTGGTGGCCGTCAACCTCACCGGTGTCTACAAGCTCACCCAGGCCGTGTTGCCCGGCATGATCGAGCGTGGCGAGGGCACCATCGTCACCGTGTCCTCGCTGGCGGCGCTCCGGCCCGGGCTCATCGGCGGCGCCCCGTACGGAGTGGCCAAGGCGGGGGTGCGAAATCTCATGGGGCACATCCACACGGTGCTCCGCAACAAGGGGATCCGGGCGACCACGATCCTCCCCGCCGAGGTGGACACCCCCATCCTCGACAACCGCCCGCTGGTGCCGGACGCCGGGGCCCGCGCGAGCATGATGCAGGCCGAGGACGTGGCGCGGGCCATCCTGCTCTGCGTCACGCTTCCGGCGCGCACCGTGATCGAGGAGATCGTCATGAGCCCGACGATCCTGCGGGACCAGACCGCCGACATCGAGGTGGCGCGCCGGCTGGGCGGGCCCGAGGGCGAGGGCTAGCAGCTTGTCGGAAAAATCCTCTGGCGAGAGCGATGAGAAGGGTCCAGCTGCAAGGCGGCACCCGATGGCCGCACGCGAGGCGTACTCTCTGTACGTTGAGCGTGCGGCCGAGGGTGCCAACGCCGCAGATGGGCCCTTCTCATCGCTCTAGGGGGAGACCATGACCGATCAGACATTCAGTGTCATCGACGGCGGGCGCGTCGTCGCGATGGGCTA
>VBOT01000122.1:9945-32724 GCA_005893225.1 Candidatus Eiseniibacteriota bacterium | reverse complement strand
GCCTTTGCCAACCTGATGATCGACATCGGCCGGATGCGCCCCACGGTCAAGCTCCAAGAGGGGGAGTTCATCACCGACTTCCCGGGTTACAGCCTGCTGGTGCAGTCCGTGAACGGGCGCACCAACGAGATGCGGGGGGTGACGCTCTACCAGACCCACCCCGACGGACCGCCCACCACGATCCTGGCCAAGCACGGGTATCTCTACTACACCCCGGACGGCCGCAGCGCGGTGCTCGAGCTCAAAGACGGCGAGATCCACGAGATCCCGGCCGACGAGCCCTCCAAGCAGCGATACCGGCGGCTGGTGTTCACCACCCATGTCATCCACATCCCGGGGGTCGGCGCGGCGCTGGAGCGCTCGGCGCGCGACGCGCGCAGCGATCGTGAGATGAGCGCCCGCTCCCTGCTCGACGAGCGCGCGCGGGTGCAACACCAGTACGACGAGGCTCTCCGGGCCCGCCTCCAGCGCCTCGAGCAGCTCGGGGCCCCGGCCCCTCCCCCTCTCCTGGCGCCTGAGCGCGCGCCCGTGACCGAGCGGTGGAAGGCCCTGCTCGGCCGGGTGCTCGATCGCGAGGATGCCCTGGAGCGCCTAAGCCGCCAGCGTCCCGAGCTCGGCACCGAGCTCGAGCTGTGGAGGGTCGAGCGGCAGACACTGCGCCGCCGCATCGCCTCCCTCTCGGTCGAGATCCACAAGAAGTTCTCGCTCCCCGTGGCGTGCGTGGTGTTCGTGCTGATCGGCGCGCCGATCGGGATGCGGGTGCGGCGCGCGGGTCCCGGCGTGGCGTTCGTCTCGGTCGGGTTCTTCCTCTTCTACTACCTGTGCCTGGTGGGCGGCGAGGAGCTCGCGGTCCGCCTCATGCTGCCCCCCTGGCTCTCGATGTGGCTGCCCAACCTGGTGCTCGGGTGGTGGGGCGTGGTGTGGACGCTGGAGGCGTGCGAGATCCTGCCGCGCGTCCCGCGCCCGGCGCGCGCGGCCGACTCGCGGCGGCGCGAGAGCCCGGCCGGGGCGGCGGCGTGAAGATCCTCGACCGCTACCTGCTGCGCGAGTTCCTCTGGTACCTGGTGTTCGGGCTCATCGGCTTCATCGCCATCTTCATCGTGGTCGACATCTTCGAGAAGATCGACGTGTTCCTCGACCACCGGGCGGCGTTCCCGCTGGTCGCGCGCTTCTACCTCTACAAGAGCCCCGAGGTGGTGGTGCTGGTGATGCCGGTGGCGCTCCTGCTCGCAACCTTCCTGGCGCTCGGCCAGCTCAACAAGTTCGGCGAGCTCACCGCCATGCGGGCCTCCGGCATCTCGCTGCTGCGCATCCTGGCCCCGGTGTTCGGGGTCGCGGGCGCCTCGGTGGCGGCGGCGCTGCTGATCGGGGAGTTCGTGGTGCCGCCCGCGAACCGCGACCGCGACCGCATCTACGACGAGCAGATCCAGCACATGCCGCGCGAGCTGGTGACCGAGCGCGCCGACGTCACCTACCTGGGGCACGGGGGCAGGATCTTCTACATGCGGCTCTACCTGGTGAAGGAGAAGCGCATGCACGAGGTGTCGCTCCAGGAGTTCAAGGGCGGCGAGCTCACGCGCCGGATCGACGCCGCCGAGGGGAACTGGGACGGGCGCCAGTGGGTGTTCACGAGCGGGATGGAGCGCACCTTCGCGGGTGGGATCGAGCGGGCGCGGCCCTTCGAGCGCCTCACCGTGCCGGGCATCAGCGAGCGTCCCGACGACTTCGCCGAGCAGGCCCGAAAGCCCGAGGAGATGAACTTCTTCGAGCTGCGCGCCTACCTGGACAAGCTGCGGGCCAGCGGCGCCCGGGTGGCGAACTACCTGGTGGACCTCCACCTCAAGCTCGCCTTCCCGATCATCAACTTCATCGTGGTGATGATCGGCGCATCGCTGGCGACGCGCCTCCGCATGCAGAGTGCCGCGCTCGGGTTCGGGCTCTCGGTGGCGATCTCGTTCTTCTACTACGCGATGATGCGCACCGGCCAAGCGCTGGGGCACAACGGCGCGCTGGCGCCGTACCTGGCAGCGTGGTCGGGGGACTTCGCCTTCGGCGGGGTCGCGGCGGTGATGCTCTTCCAGGCGCAGCGGCGGTGAGCGCCTAGAACACTGGTCTCAGCCTCCGAGCTCGATCGCATCGGCGCCGCCAAGCCGGTCGAGCTCCGCGCACCATTCGACGTCGGCCGCGTAGCGCGCTCCCAGGGCGCGCAACTCGCGGCCGTGGGCCGAGCCCTGGACCACCGCCTGGACCTCGGCCGCGTCCCGGGGCGCGAGCGACCGGGCAAGCCGCGCCGCGCCTCCTCCCACCACCGCGCCGCGCCGCTCCAGACGTTCGCACAGAAGGCCCGCGCAGGCCGCGTCTTCGAGGCTCGGGGCGCCGCGGTTCCCGGCGCACACCACCATCACCTCGCGCTCGCCCTCCAGGGCTTCGATCACGGCGCGCGCGTTCACGAACGCGCCGAGCAGCCGGCGCCGGGCGCGGGAGGCGGAGACCAGCGCGCGCGAACCGTTGGTGGAGCAGAAGATCAAGGTGCGCCCGGCGACCCGGGCGGGGTCGTATTCGAGCGGCGAGTTGCCGAGGTCGAAGCCCGGGATCTTCAGCGACTCCCGCTCGCCGCAGAGCAGCGCGCCGGGGTGTTGGCGCCGGAGCGCCGCGGCCTCCTCGGGGCTGGCCGCGGGGAGGATGCGCGCCGCGCCGTGCGCCCGCGCGGCGCTCAGGGTGGAGGTGGCGCGAAGCACGTCGATGACCACCGCGGCGGCCGAGGGCGGCACGGCGCCGTCGCGCGGCGCGAGCAGGACTCCGACCCGCATGACGCGATACTCCCCAGGCACGTCAATCGAGGGGTGAAGGCGGGCGGGGGCACTCCGCGAGACCCGCTTCGCGTCGCCGTCCCTGGCGCCGCTCGCTACTCTCGACGCGCTCACCTCCTGCCTCCTGCGCGTCGCGAGAGTCTCGCTGCGGCCCCCGCCCGCCTTCACCCCTCCATTGACGAATGACGAGCCCTAGCTGCCACCCGCCCGGGCCGCGGCCGCCTTGGCGGCCCGGGCCAGGCGCTTTCCGTCCGCGGGGGCGGGCTTGGGCGCGGGCTCCGGCTTCGGCTTGAGCAGGGTCTCGACGAAGTGGGTGTCGAGATCGCCGCTCTGGAAGCGCGGGTCGCGCAGCGCCAGGTGATGAAAGGGGATGGTGGTGCGGATGCCCTCGACGATCATCTCGTCGAGTGCGATCTCCATGCGGCGCAGCGCCTCGGGCCGGTCCTTGCCATGGGCGATCAGCTTGCCGATCATCGAGTCGTAGTAGGGAGGCACGGTGTAGCCGGCGTAGACGTGGCTGTCGATGCGCAGCCCCGGCCCGCCGGGCTTGTACCAGTAGGTGATCTTGCCCGGGCTGGGACGGAAGTCGTGCTCGTGGTCCTCCGCGTTGATGCGGCACTCGATCGCGTGCCCGCGCCACTCGACGTCCTCCTGCGCCAGCGACAGCGGCTCGCCGGCCGCCACGCGGATCTGCTCCTTCACCAGGTCGGTCCCCGTCACCTCCTCGGTCACGGGGTGCTCGACCTGGATGCGCGTGTTCATCTCCATGAAGTAGAAGGAGCCGTCCTGATCGAACAGGAACTCCATGGTGCCGGCGTTCAGGTAGCCGATCGCCGCCGCCCCGCGCACCGCCATCGCCCCGACCTCGAGTCGCTGCTCCGGGGACAGGAACGGGCTCGGGGCCTCCTCGATGAGCTTCTGGTGGTTGCGCTGCACCGAGCACTCCCGCTCGCCGAGGTGGATGAGCCGACCGTGGGTGTCGCCGAAGAGCTGGAACTCGATGTGACGCGGCCGGCCGATGTACTTCTCCAGGTAGACCGACTGGTTGTTGAACGCCGCCCCGGCCTCGGCCTGCGCGATCCCGAAGCTCGCCCGCAGCGAGCGCTCGTCCCGCGCCACCCGCATCCCGCGCCCGCCTCCCCCGGCGGCCGCCTTGATGATGACCGGGTAGCCGATCGAGCGGGCCAGCGACACCGCCTGGTCGACGCCGTCGAGCACGCCCTCGCTTCCCGGCACCACCGGCAGCCCGGCGTCCATCATGGTCCGCCGCGCCACGGCCTTGTCCCCCATCTTGCGGATCATCTCCGCCCGCGGCCCGATGAACGTGAAGCCGCACGAGGCGCACACCTCGGCGAAGTGAGCGTTCTCGGAGAGGAAACCGTAGCCGGGGTGAATCGCGTCGGCCCCGGTGACTTCGGCCGCCGAGATGAGTCGAGCGATGTAGTTGTAGGACTGCGCGGGCGGAGGCGGGCCGATGCACACCGACTCGTCGGCGAGCCGCACGTGGAGGCTTTCGCGGTCGGCCTCGCTGAACACCGCCACCGTGGAGATCCTGAGCTCGCGGCAGGCGCGGATCACGCGCAGCGCGATCTCGCCCCGGTTGGCGATCAGGACCTTGCGGAACATGCCGCTAAGTGGATCTCAGGCCCGGTCGCGTTCCCGACCGCGAGGCCCCGGCCGCCCCGGCTGGCCGAGCGCCCTCGGCCAGCTCCAGATCGGCGCCGGTCGCCGCCTGACTCTCCATCACGGAGTCGACCGGCTGCCAGACGCGGTCGGAGGCGGCGAGGATGCCCTTGAGCTTCAGCGCCAGCTCGTTGGGATGGTTGCAGTTCCTGAGCGCGTCCTCCTCGGTGATCAGACCGGCCTGCAGGAGGCCCAGAACCGACTGATCGAAGCTCTGCATGCCGTACTGAGTCACGCCCTCCGCCACGACGTTCTCGATCAGCGGCGTCTTGCCCGGGTCGAGGATGTACTCCTGGATGGTCGGGGTCGACACCATCACTTCGACCGCCGGCACGCGCCCCTGGCCGTGGGAGCGCGGGATCAAGCGCTGGGCGATGACGGCGCTAAGGTTGGAGGCGATCGAAAGGCGCACTTCCTCGTGCTGGTGCGGAGGGTAGAAGGAGATGACGCGCTGGATGGTCTGAACCACGTCGGTGGTGTGCAGGGTGGAGAGGATCAGGTGGCCGGTGTCCGCCGCCATCAGGGCCGTGCGCATGGTCTCGAGGTCGCGGATCTCGCCCACCAGGACGATGTCGGGGTCCTGGCGCAGGACGTACTTGAGCCCGTCGTTGAACGAGCGCGTGTCGAGGCCGATCTCGCGCTGATGGATGATCGACATCCGGTCGAGATGGAGGAACTCGATCGGGTCCTCGACCGTGATCACGTTGCGCGTGGTGGTGCGGTTGATGGCGTCGATCATCGCCGCCAGCGTGGTGGACTTGCCCGAGCCGGTGCGGCCGGTGACCAGGACGAGGCCGCGCGGCGAGAACGCGAGATCCCGCACCACCGGCGGCAGCTTCAGCTCCTCGATGGTCGGCACCTCGACCGGGACGTGCCGCAGGGCGATCGCGGGAGTGCCGCGCTGCATGAAAACGTTGGCGCGGAACCGCCCCAGCCCCGAGACTCCGAAGGCGAAGTCGATCTCGCGGTGGGTCGAGAAGTAGAGCCGCTGCTCGTCGCTCAGGAGCTGGTCGCAGACGGCGCGCAGCTCCTGCGCGTTCGGCGCGGGGTCCTCGAGCGACGACAGGACGCCGTCCACGCGCACGATCGGCGGCGTGCCGACCTTGAGGTGGAGGTCGCTGGCCCGGGTGGCGATCATCTTCTCGAGCACGCCGCGGATGTTCATCGTTCCCCCCGAACCGACGGCAGAGCTTCGACGGCGGTCACTCCGGCTGCACCAGGAACAGCTTCTGGCCGAACTCCACGGGCTGGGCGTTCTCGACCAGGATCTGGACGATGCGCCCCCGCGTGTCCGCCTCGATCTCGTTCATGAGCTTCATTGCCTCGACGATGCAGACGGTTTGACCCATCTCGACACGATCGCCGACCTCGACGTAGGGATCGGCGTCCGGAGCCGGTGCCCGGTAGAAGGTCCCGACCATGGGCGAGGTGATCGCCACCGTCGTGTCGGGCGCGGCCGGCGGCGCGGGCGTC
Organism: Candidatus Eiseniibacteriota bacterium; assembly: GCA_005893225.1. Taxonomy (GTDB): domain Bacteria; phylum Eisenbacteria; class RBG-16-71-46; order RBG-16-71-46; family RBG-16-71-46; genus WS-3. The sequence continues at coordinate 26,758 of VBOT01000122.1, read as the reverse complement.
TCCGCCGCTGCGCTGGCCCGCTCGGCCGGCCCCGCGGTCTGCGCCGACAGGGCCGCGCCCTCGGGGCGCGCCGAGATCCTCACCGTCCTGCCGCCGGCGCTCACTTCGAGCTCGCCGATGCCGGTCTCCAGCACCAGGCGGATCAGACGCTTGATCTCGGCCAGCTCGACCCCACTCATGGGCCCGCCGCGCGAGTTTTCGGCCCCTTTGCCGGGGGACTTGAGCGCTTTGCGGGTCCTGGCCGTCGTCTTCCTCGACTTGAGGCTAGGCATGAGAGGCGCGCTGGAGATGGCCGACCAGGGCTCTCAACCCGAGCAGGTAGCTGTCGGGACCGAAGCCTTGGACGGTTCCCACCGCCGCGCCCGAAACCAGGGAGGCGCTTCGAAACGCCTCCCGCGCGGGGGGATTCGAGAGGTGAACCTCGACCACCGGCACGCCCGCGGCGACGATGGCGTCCCGGAGCGCAACGCTGGTGTGGGTGAGCCCGCCCGGGTTCATCAACACGCCTTGCGCGCGACCGCGCGCCCGATAGAGGGCGTCGATGAGGACCCCTTCATGGTTGGTCTGGAGGCACTCGAGCTCGCAGCAGAGCTCCGCCGCCAGCTCTCGCAGCCGCTGGTCGATTTCGGCGAGCGTCAAACGGCCGTAACGATCCGGCTCACGCTCGCCGAGTGCGTTGAGATTCGGACCGTGCAGCACCAGGACGCGATGCATCGGGCCTCGTCGGAGCCCCATGCACGGCCGACGAGCGTCAGGCCCGGGCCCCCGCTTCGATCAAAGCCGCCTCGACCCAGCGGGCGGATATCAAGCGCGGCACGCTAGCATGGCCCATACGTGGCGTCAACACCCAGCGGATCTTCCCGTCGCGCCGCTTCTTGTCCCGGGACATGGCGTCGAGCAGCTTCGCGAGCGGCGTGCCGGGAATGCGCCCTGGCAGGCGGAGCGAGTCGAGAAGGGCGTCCTGGCGCCGTCGCGCCGCGGGTGGAAGCCCCGCGAACCGCACCGAGAGCCCGGCCGCGACGCGCATGCCGATCGCCACCGCCTCGCCGTGGAGCAGCCCGCGGTAGCCGCCGGCCGCCTCGAGGGCGTGGCCGAGCGTGTGCCCGTAGTTGAGCGCCGCGCGCCGCCCGCCCTCGCGCTCGTCGGCGCGCACCACCCGGGCCTTGGCGCGGAGCGAGCGCGTGACGGCCTCCCCCAGCGCCTCGGGGGATCCCGCGAGGAGCCGCTCCACGTGGCGCTCCAGCCAGAGGAACAGTGGGCCGTCCACCGCCATCCCGGTCTTCACCGCCTCGGCGAGGCCGGCGCGCAGCTGCCGGTCCGGGAGCGTGCCGAGGATCGCCGGGTCGACCAGCACGCCGGCCGGCTGGTGGAACGCGCCGACCAGGTTCTTCCCGTGCGGCAGGTCCACGGCGGTCTTGCCGCCGATGGAGCTGTCCACCTGCGCGAGCACCGTGGTGGGTACGCACACCCAGGGGACCCCGCGCAGCCAGGTGGCGGCGGCGAACCCGGCGAGATCCCCGACCACTCCTCCGCCGAGGGCCACCACCGCCCCTCCGCGGTCGAGGCCGAGCTCGGCGAAGATGGCCCACAGGCGCTCGAGGTGTCGCAGCGACTTGGATCGCTCGCCGTGCGGTACGGTCACGAGCTCCGCCGCGACACCGGAGCGCCGGAGCGAGCGGAGCGCGAGCGGGCCATGGAGAGCGGCCACGGTGCTGTCGCTCACGACCACGGCGCGCGGTGATGTCGCTCACCACCACGGCCCGACGCGCCCCCGTGGTCGCGCCGACGAAGGAACCGAGCCCGGCGAGACCGCCCGCCGCCACCCGGACCCGCGAGCGTGCCCGGCGAGCCGGGTAGCGGATCACGAGATCGGGCGACAAAGAGAGTCGGTGGGATCAGCGCCGTGGGTTGGACTCGGTCTTCAGGCGATCGAGCTCGCGGTTCAGACGCTGGATCTGGCGCTCGAGCTCCGCGATCCGCGTGACGCTCTGCCCGTCGCGCGCCGGCTGCAGCTGCGCCAGAGCCCATGACGGGAGCGCCTCCGGCGACTCCGAGAGCACCGCCTTCCCGGTGTGCTGGATCTCCTCGCGCACCCACACCAGCTCCACCGCAGTGCCCGGGCGCGTCGCGGCCACCCAGCGCGCCAGCTGGTCCCCGTACTCCACTCGCTCGCGATCGAAGCCCACGATCAGGTCGCCGGGCAGGAGGCCCGCGCGCTCGGCCGGCCCTCCCGGCTGTACTCCCTCGACCTCCGCGCCGATCGGCACCCTCAGTCCCTTCTCGGTGTCGCTCTCGACGCTGGCGTCGCGCGTGCTGACGCCCAGCCCCTCGGCGCGCAGGCCCTCGTAGATCGGACGCAGCACATCGACCGGCAGGACGAAGCTCATTCCCGCCGGCGCCGGGTCGGAGTCGTAGCCGCCGCGAGGCATCGACGAGGGACCGAACTCGCCCTGGACGATCCCGATCAGCTCGCCGCGAGCGTTCAGCACCGCCCCGCCGCTGTATCCCGGGTAGACGGTGTTCGTGAGCTGGAGCAAAGAGCGACGCGGCTCCTCGTGCCGGTAGGCGATGTTGCCGACCGAATGCGTCACCTGGGCCTCGTAGGGAGACGTCCCGACCGCCATCACCCACTCGCCCACCCGCGGGGGCCGGCCGGTCGAGAGCTTGAGCTCCGGCAGCCGGATCTCGGCCACGCGCAGCAAGGCGACGTTGTTGACCGGGTCGAGCCCGGCAAGCTGGGCCTCGGCCCGCAGGCCGTTCGTGGTTCGCACCCAGAGGCGCTCGGCGCCGACCACCACGCTCGCGGTCGTGACGATGACGAACTCCTCCACCGCCACGCCCGAGCCGACGCGAGTCCTGAGCCGCTGGCGGACCTGGCTCCGCCTCCGGACGCTGTTGACCGTGTTCTCGGCATAGACGGTGACCACCGAGGCGTGCGCCGCGCGGGCGATCTGATCCACGTCGGTCTGGAGCGCCGACAGCGTGCCCTGGCTCGAGGCGCCGGGCGGGAGGACCACGACCAAGGCCAGCGCGGGAAGCAGGGCCAGGGTCACGGCCCGGAATCGGCGCCGCTCACGGGTCATCCGCCGCCTCCTAGAAGGTGATGACGGCCTGCTTGCCCTGCACCGTGGCGGGCTCGCGGGCCATCGTGGCCCGGCCTCGCCGCACCCTCATCGGGTCGAGGATGAACTCGACGTCGTGAGAGTGATCGAACAGGCTGTCCGTCACGTCCGCGATGGGGCCGGTCCCGACCGGCTCCCGGGCGCCGCCGGGGCTCCGGCGGGCCTCGCCCCCCGGCGCTCGCGACGCGGCGAGCTCCGGGCTCACCCGCTCGGGCTCGCGCAGCGAGGGCGCCGGCTCGCGCCGCTCGGACATCCGCGAGCCCGGCCCGAGCCCCAGCCACGGCGAGACCAGCGTGCCCACGATGAGGAGCAGCGCCGCCGCCGCGGTCGCCGGCACCCACTGGACGCCGCCCGCCGAGATGCGGTCCGTGGCGGGGCTGGCGCGCCTCGCGCGCACCAGGGTCCGCTCGGCCAGATCGGCAGCCGGTTCGATCCGGGGCAGCGATCCCGTCCACTCGAGCGTGCGCGCCAGCCCTTCGTACTCCGCCCGGCACGCCGGGCAGGCGGCAAAGTGCGCCTCGAGCCACTCGCGTTCGGCCTGCGTCGTCTCGTCGTCCCAGTAGGCTCCGAAGAGCCGTCGAGCCGCAGCACATTTCATGGTGCAATCTCTTTCCGTAGCAGCGGATGAAGTTTGCGCTTCAGCATCGACCGGGCGCGGTTGATGCGCGACCGCACCGTCCCGCCCGGAATGCCGAGCACCTGCGCGATCTCCTCGTACGACAGCCCCTCGATGTCGCGGAACACCAGCGCGAGCCGGTACTTCTCCGGGACCGTCGCGATGGCCCGCCCTACCGCCTCCTGGAGCTGCTCGCGCTCGAGCAGGCGCTCGCGGCCCTCGGTCGGATCGGCGAACAGCATAGCGCCGTCCTTGAACGCCTCCTGAAGCGCATCGAGACTGAACCAGTTCCTGCGTCGCACCCGGCGGCGGATCTCGTTCTTCGCCAGGTTCGCCGCGATGGTGAACAGCCACGTCGACAGCTTGGAGCCCCGGCGGTAGTTCCTGCGGTGAATGAACACGCGCACGAACACTTCCTGCGAGAGGTCGTCGGCGCACTCGCGATCGTTGAGCACGCGGCTCACCAGATTGACCACCCGCCCCTGGTAACGGCGCACCAGCTCCGAGAACGCGCGCTCGTCCTCCTCCGCCACCCGAGCCATCAGGTCCTCGTCGGACAGGCTCAGGATCGGCGGCGGGAACGGATCGCGGTCAGGCGCCACGCCGAGACTCACTGGTGCTTGCTACCCCGACTGGGACAAGCGGTTCCACAGGACTTAACGGATCCCCGACAGCTTGGTGCGCACCCGGTTGTTGGCGGCGTCGCGAGCCAGGCTCTTGCGATACTGGTCCCTTGCCAAGTCCAGCAGGCGCAGGTCTTTGTAGACGTCCCCCAGATGCTCGTGGACGACCGCGTCACCCCCTGTCAGATTCACGGCCCGCTCCAGCTCCTTCCGTGCATCCTGCAAGCGTCCGAGGCGGTAGTAGACCCAGCCCATCGAGTCCACGAAGGCCCCGTTGTCGGGGTCCTTCTCGACGGCGCGACGGATCATGCCCAGCGCCTCGTCCAGGCGGCGGTTGTGATCGGCGAGCAGGTAGCCGAGGAAATTGAGCACCGTCGGGTTCTCGGGCTCCCGCCGAAGCGCCTCCCGCACCGACTGCTCGGCCCCATCGATATCGCCGAGCTTCTCGCGGCAAAGGGCCAGGTCGAGGATCAGCTCGAGGCGGTCCGGGAACTTCCCGGCAGCATCCTTCCACACCTGCTCGGCGTCCCCGAAACGGTCGCGCCCCTGGTAAAGGCGAGCCAGGAGGACGCGGGGCGCGAGCGAGTCGGGCAAGGTGTCCACCGCCTTCAAGGCAAAGGGGATGGCGGCCTCCGTCTCGCCCGCCATGGCGCGGGCGCGGGCCGCCAGCAAGGGGCTCCGCGCGTCGGAGGGGTGCCGGTCCGACCAGACATCGGCGACCGCCACCGCCGTTCGTCCCCTGCCGTTTCGCGACAGGATCCCGATCACCCTTTCCAGGCGCTCGGGGTCCTCCGCGGCCTGACGCTCGAGCTTCTCGACCAGCGCCTTCCCCTCCGTGGGCTGGCCGGCGCGAAAGGCGAGGTCGGCCTCCAGCTCTCGCGCCTCGGGATCCTCGGGCCTCGCCTGGCTCACGACTCGAGCCTCGCGATAGGCTTCCGCGTAGCGCCCTTGCCGGGCCAGCAAGCCGACCAGCCGGCGGCGCGTGACCTGATCGGTCGCGTGGATCTCCAGATGTCGCCGGTAGAGGTCGATCGCCTGCCGGGGATGGCCGAGCCCCTCCTCGACCCAGCCCTGGAGGAAGAACACTCCCGGCCTCAGCGGATTGAGCTCGACAGCCTGCGCCAGCGCGCGACCCGCGGCGGCGACCTCGCCGAGCCTCGCCCGGGCCGCGGCGAGCTGGAACCACGCCTCGCCGTCGTCATCCTCGAGGTCGACGATCCGCTCGTAGGCGCGCGCCACGAGGTCGACGCGATCCACATGCTCGCCCACCCGCGCCAGGGTGCGCAGGTACTCGACCTGGCTGGAATCGTGGTCCACCGCGGCCCGCAGGAACTCGAGCGACTCCTGAGCCCGGCCGAGGTTGAAGAGCGCCGCCCCCTTGAGCCACAGGCTCCGAGAGTCGTCCGGATCCAGGGCCAGGGCGCGGTCCGCGAACTCGAGCGACCGCTGGGCCTCGCCCATCCGCGCCGACACCTCGCTGACCCTGCGGGCGACCTCGGAAGCATGGAAATCCAGCAACAGGGCGCGGTAGAACTCGTTCAGCGCCTGTTCGGAATCCCCGCGCTCCTCGAGGAGCCGGCCCTGGAGGTAGTGGCCGAGGGCTTCCTCGCTCGGGTAGGCGGGCGGCGAGAGGGCGGCGGCCAGGCCGGTCCCGGGCAGCGTCGAGGTCGCGGCCGCGAGGAGCAAGGTGTTTGCCACGACCCGCATGATCATTGAGGTTAGCACGGCTGCCGGGCACCGGCCAGAGTGCGCCGCTTGGGGCCCGCCGAATGTTCCGCGCCCGAATCGGGAGGCTCCGCCGTGCGATCTCGCCGGAGACGCCCGGGCGCGTTAGGGGTTTTGCCCCCCTTTCGGCGCGGGCCGCGAGGTGCTACTCCTTGCGTTGCCGCAAGGTTGGCATATTGAACCCCTCGGGCACTACCTCTCGCTCTCGCATCCTGGTCGTCGACGATGAGCCTCAGACCGCTCGAATCATCGAGCGGATGGCGGAGCACTTCGGCCACGAGGTCATGGTCGCGAGCAGCGTGGAGTCTGCCATCCAGCGCTTCTCGGAAGCGCCCTTCGACGTCGTCCTCACGGACTTGAACCTCGGTCGCCAGAACGGCTTCGACCTGCTGCGCCACGTGCTGGACAAGGCGCCTGAGGTTCCGGTCGTCGTGATCACCGGCTACGCGTCGATCGACTCCGCCATGGAGGCGATCCGCGCCGGCGCCTACGACTACCTTCCCAAGCCTCCCACGCTCGAGGTGATGGGCACGGTGCTGAGCCGCGCGGTGGAGAAGAAGCGCCAGACCGAGGCGCGAGAGCCGCAGCACGAAGCCGGGATCACCCAGGGCTTCGAGAACATCGCCGGCCGCTCGGCGCGCATGCTCGAGGTGTACAAGACGGTGGCGCGCGTCGCGCTCGGGCGCTCGAGCGTCATGATCCAGGGAGAGAGCGGGACGGGAAAGGAGCTGGTGGCGCGCGCGCTCCACCGGCTCAGCCCGCGCGCGGAGCGCCGCTTCGTCCCGGTCAACGTCTCGGCGATCCCGGAAGGGCTGCTGGAGAGCGAGCTGTTCGGGCACGTCAAGGGAGCCTTCACCGGGGCGACCACGACGCGCCGCGGCCTGTTCCAGGAGGCCCATCGCGGCACGCTCTTCCTCGACGAGATCGGCGATCTCTCACCGGCGCTCCAGTCGAAGCTGCTGCGCGTGATCCAGGAGCAGCGCGTCAAGCCGGTGGGAAGCGACGACGAGATCGAGGTCGAGGTGCGCGTGGTGGCGGCGACGCACCATGACCTGGAGGAGCTGGTCCGCACCGGACTCTTCAGGGAGGATCTCTATTACCGGCTCAACGTGGTGAGCATCTACCTGCCGCCGCTGAGAGAGCGGCCCGAGGACATCCCGCTCCTGACCAACCACTTCCTGCGCAAGTTCGGCCGGGAAGCCGGGCAGCCGGCGGCTCGCTTCTCGCCCGACGCCCTCAAGCTGCTGCTCGACTACTCGTGGCCCGGGAACGTCCGCGAGCTGGGAAACGTGGTGGAGCGCGCGACCCTGCTCTCCGCCCACGGCCTGATCACGACCGAGGCGCTTCCTTCCCAGCTTCTCGGCAAGCAGGCACCCGCGCCCGTGGTTCCGGGAGCCCTCGTGACGCTCGAAGAGATGGTCGACCGTTACGTGCGGCAGGTCCTGGAGCACACCTCAGGCAACCGCACCCGTACTGCCCAGATCCTTGGCATCTCCCGGCGCACTTTGCACCGTATGGCGGCCAGAAGAAGGCAAAACGGCACGGACCGGCGCGACAGTTAGGCCCACCTGGGCGGAATGTCCCGAACGGGCAATCTGCCACGCCGCTTCCAGTTGCGCCTGAAAGGTTCTGGACAGGAGCCAGCCTGTCCCGGAGAGGGTCAAGGCGTCGTGAGCTTCGGCGGGCAGACCGCTCTCCCCGGAACCGGTTCGGCCACATGGGACTATGGAGCAACGCGGCCGCCTTGGGAACAGTCTGGCACGGCTGATGCTCAAACCACTCATCGAATCTTGGCCCCCGGGCGCAGTGAATGCGGGGGCCCAGGTGACTGTCGTCACCGCGAGTCAGCGGCATGGAAATCCGAGGGGCCTGCTCTGAATTGCGGCTGACGGCAGCGTCGAAGCGGGAGGCATGATGCCCCCCGCTTCCTTTTTCTCTCCCACCGTTTTTCCCGACGGGAAGTCGCTCCTACCGAGAGCCGCGTCTCGACCTTCCCGGCTTGCGGCCGTAGGGCTCGGGCCCGGATGATCTCTTCCCCGTGTCCGTCGCGGGCTCGTCCCGCGACGCCGGCGGCTCCGGGACGGTGACATCATCCCGATCCCGCGCCGAGGCGCCGAGCACCGCATCCTCTTGGCGCCGGATCCCGCGCCCCACGTCGATCCGTTCGGCCGCTCCGACTGCCGGCTCGTCCTCAACTGCTGCCGGCTCTCCCCACTCCGTCTCGATCGCGAACGGGTCGATGTGCCGCTCCTCGAGGGGCCCCTCCGGACGCCCCACTTCCTCGTTCTCGTCCTCGTCATACCGAGGCGCGGGCTCGAGCTCGCGCGCCCGGGGCGGCTCCTCTCGCTCGGATGGGCGTGTGGCCGGCGACATCTCGGGCGCGCCGACCGAGCGAGGGGCCGGATGGACCGGGCCCTCGCGGCCGGCCGCCGGCGTCACGCGGCCGGCCGCCGCCGGCGTCTCGCGGCCGGCCGCCGCCGGCGTCTCGCCGTCCCCCCGGCCGCGCCCGCCGCGACGGCCTCGCCGCCGAGGGGGCGAGGAGACGATCACGCGCTCGGAATCGGGCTCGTCGGCTCGCGACGTCTGGGCCTCGCGCCTCGGCTCCCTTGCCGGGCGATCGCCCGGGGGCCCGCCGACTTTTTCGAGGGCGTCCCGCGCCGCGGCCTGCTCGGCTTCCTTCTTGTTCCTGCCCTTCCCGACCCCGAGCGAGCGGCGGCCCACCAGGACCTCGACGTTGAACTGCTTGGAGTGATCGGGGCCCATCTCGCTGCGGATGCGGTAGACCGGGTGGGTGCGGTAGGTGCTCTGAACGAACTCCTGCAGGTGGCTCTTGAAGTTGGTGTGGCGCTTGTCGGCGCTGATCGCTCGCGACTCGCGCAGCAGCCACCGGATGATGAACTCGCGCGACGCCTCGAAGCCCTGGTCCAGGTAGACGGCCCCCACCACCGACTCGAAGGCGTCCGCCAGGATCGAGAGTCGCTGGCGCCCCCCCGACTCCACCTCGGAATGGCTCATCAGGACGAAGCGCCCGAGCCCCATGGCCAGGGCGCGGCGCGACAGGATGGCCTTCGACACCAGCAGGGACTTGGTCTTGGTGAGCTGGCCCTCATGCTCGTTGGGGTGCTCGCGATAGAGGAACTCGCTGGTCACGAGCCCCAGCACGGAATCGCCGAGGAACTCGAGGCGCTCGTTCGACTCGCGCGGACCCTGCCCACTCACGCTGAGGTAGGAGCGGTGAGTGAGAGCGAGCTTCAGGAGCTCGACGCGCTTGAACTGGATCCCGTAGTGCTCGCCGAACCCCGCGATCACACGGGCTTCCTGCCCGCTCAGAGAGCCGTCGGCCTCGCGCCCGGCGGGCCCCCCGCCCGGCGCGGCTTCACGCCGGGGCGCGAACAGGCTCTGGATCCAGCTCCAGAGCGAGAACCGCCGTGGCTCGGGCCCGGGTGGGCGGCGGCCCCGGCTTCTGCTGCGGCCGCCGCGCCGCCGCGGGCGGCGCTTTAGCTCGCGGCCTTCATCGCCAGTGCCACGTTGTGACCCCCGAACCCGAACGAGTTCGAGAGGGCGCCCTTCACGGGAAAGGCGCGCGCTTGATTCGGTACGAAATCTAGGTCGCATTGAGGATCCGGTTTTTCCAGGTTGATGGTCGGTGGGACGATCCCGCGCGCCAACGTGAGGGCCGTGACCACCGCTTCCAGTCCGCCGGCCGCCCCCAGGAGGTGGCCGGTCATGGACTTGGTGGAGCTCATCATGACATGGCGGGCGTGCTCGCCCAGGACGGTCTTGACCGCCGTGACCTCGATCGGGTCGCCGGTCGGGGTCGAAGTCCCGTGGGCGTTGATGTACTGCACGGCTTCCGGCGGCATGTGGGCGTCCTCGAGCGCGCGCCGCATCGCGCGCGCCGCGCCGTTGCCGTCTGCACTGGGTGCGGTGATGTGGAAAGCGTCACCGGAAGCGCCGTAGCCACAGAGCTCGCACAGAAGCGAGGCCTTGCGACGCCGGGCGTGTTCCTCACTCTCGAGGACGATCACGCCGGCGCCTTCACCGATCACGAAGCCGTCCCGTTCCTGGTCGAACGGGCGGCTGGCTCGGGGCGGGTCGTCGTTGCGGGTGGAGAGGGTGCGGGCGCTGCTGAATCCGGCGACGGCCATCGGCGTGATGGTCGCCTCGCTGCCGCCGGCCAGGATCACGTCGGCGTCGCCGCTGCGGATCAGCCGGAGCGCCTCACCGATCGCGTGCGCCCCCGAGGCGCACGCCGAAACGGTGCAGAAGTTGGGGCCTCGGAGTCCGAACTGGATCGAGACCTGCCCTGCCGCCATGTCGGAGATCATCATCGGAATGAAGAACGGACTGACCCGCTCGGGCCCGCGCTCGCTGAGCACGCGATGCTGGGCCTCGAACGTCTCCATGCCCCCGATCCCCGAGCCCAGGACCACGCCGATTCCGTCGCGATCCTCGGAATCGACGTCCATCCCCGAGCTCTGGAGCGCCTCACGGCTCGCCACCACCGCGAACTGGACGAAACGGTCCATCCGCTTGGCGTCCTTGCGGTCGATCACCCCTTCGGTCGTGAAGTCCTTCACCTCGCAGGCGAACCGGGTGGTGAAGGAAGACGCGTCGAAGCGGGTGATCGGGCCCGCGCCCGACTTCCCGGCGATCAGGTTCTTCCAGAACTCCTCGGTGATGTTTCCGAGCGGCGAAACCACGCCGGTCCCGGTCACGAACACCCGGCGTCCGTTCTCCGACATGGGGTACCCATCTCCCGGCCTCGGGACGCTTCGCGCGCGGCGCGTGCGATCATCCGGTCTTGACCGGAAGGATCGATGCGGCGGCGCTCGTCCCGGGGCTCATGACTGCGCTGTTGCATGAGACTTCAGGTAGTTCATCGCGTCGCCGACGGTCTTGAGCTTGTCGGCGTCCTCATCAGGTATGTCGATTCCGAATTCCTCCTCCAGGGCCATCACCAGCTCCACGATGTCGAGGGAGTCGGCGCCCAGGTCCTCGATGAACTTGGCCTCGACAGTGAGCTGCTTGGTCTCGACCTCGAGTTCCTTGGCGATGATCTCCTTGACCCGGTCTTCGCTGAATGCTGCCACTGATTTCACCTCCTTGTTTCGGTTTGAACGAAGGCTCCCCGGAGTCTACATCGCCATGCCGCCGTCCACGGCCCACGCCTGGCCGGTGATGTAACCGGCGCGAGGCGAGGCCAGGAAGGCCACGACTTCCGCCACCTCCGCGGGGGCGCCGAGCCGGCCGAGCGGGATGCGCTCGAGCAGGCCAGATCGGGCGGACTCCGGGAGCGAGGCGGTCATGTCGGTTTCGATGTAGCCCGGGCAGACCGCGTTGACGGTGATCGACCGCCCGCCGAGCTCGCGGGCGAGCGACTTGGTGAGCCCCAGCAGGGCCGCCTTCGAGGCCGCGTAATTGGCCTGGCCGGCGTTGCCCATGAGCCCCACGACCGAGGAGACGTTCACGATGCGGCCGTAGCGCGCCTTCATCATCGGCCGCGCCACCGCCCTGCAGCAGCGGAACGCTCCGTGCAGATTCGTGCTCAGCACCTCTTCCCATTGGGTGTCGCTCATGCGCACGAACGCGCCGTCGCGGGTGATCCCGGCGTTGTTGACCAGCACGTCGACCCGCCCCAGCTGCTCGAGCGCCGCCTGGAGGGCCGCCTCGATCGATTGGGCCTGGGCTACATCGGCCGTGAAGGCGTGCGCGGCCGCCCCGCCCTCGCGCAGCGCGCGGACCGCGTCCTCGGCCCGCTCGCGGTCTCGGTTGAAGATCGCCACCGCCGCCCCCCGGGCCGCCAGCGCCCGGGAAACCGCGAGCCCGATCCCCCGCGCCCCTCCAGTTACGAACGCCACTTGCCCCGCCAGCTCGTCGCCGCGGTGGGCCGTCATGACCCCCAGCGTTTCGGCCACTCTCAGACCTTCTCCGTCGCCCGGGCCGAGCCGGCGCCCAGCGCGCTCAGGGTGGCCCTGAGGCTCTCCGGGTCGTCGACGTTCCAGCTCGGCGCCCGCCGATCGATGCTGCGGAGCAGGCCGCGCAGGACCCGGCCGGTCCCGATTTCGATGAACCCCTCGGCTCCCTGTTCCAGCAGCAGCTCGATCGACTCCTGCCAGCGCACCGCGCCCAGAAGCTGGGCCTCGAGCGAGCCCCGGATCTCGCCGGCGCCCTGGACCGGTGAGGCCGACACGTTGGCGATGATGGGGCATCGGGCATCGCGGAACGTCACGCGGGCGAGCCCCTCGCCGAGCCCCTGGGCCGCCGAGGCCATGAGCGGCGAGTGGAACGCCCCGCTGACCTCGAGCCGGATCGCCCGCTTGGCGCCCCGCGACAGCGCGAGGGCGCAGGCTCGCTCGACCGGCCCCACCTCGCCCGAGATCACGACCTGCCCGGGCGCGTTGAAATTCGCACCCGTCACCACGCCCCCCTGGGCGGCCTCCTCGCACACCGCCCGGACGTCCTCCGCCCCGAGACCCAGGATGGCCGCCATGGCTCCCGGCCGCTCGAGCCCGGCGCGGTACATGAGGTCGCCGCGCAGGCGGACCAGTTGCACCGCGTCCTCGAAACCGAGCGAGCCGGCCGCGACGCACGCCGAGTACTCTCCCAGGCTGTGTCCGGCGCACCATGCCGGCGCGACACCCGCGGCCTCCAGCAGCCGCAACGCCGCCACGCTGTGGGTGAGGAGCGCAGGCTGAGCGTTGACGGTCTTCTTGAGCTCCTCCTCCGGTCCGTCCCAGCAGATGGCCGAGAGCCGGGCCCCGAGGGAACGGTCGGCGGCCTCGAACACCTCGCCCGCCGCGGGAAACTCGTCCGCCAGGGCGCGTCCCATCCCGACCGCCTGGGAGCCCTGGCCGGGGAACAGGAACGCGAGCTTCACCGGGCCACCTCCGGGGCGGCGCCCACCGCGACCGCCGCCGGGGCGCCGCGGGGCACGGCCAGCGTCCACCGCGACACGGTGGCGCCCCAGGTCGCCCCGCCGCCGAAGGCGACGAATCCGATCCGGGTGCCGGGCTTGACCCTTCCGGCGCGCACCTCCTCGTCGAGGCTGATCGGGATCGACGCCGACGAGGTGTTGCCGAAGCGCTCGATGTTGACCACCAGCCTCTCGCGCGGGACGCCCAGGCGCTCGCGCATCGCCTCAATGATGCGCTGGTTGGCCTGATGCGGGATGACCAGGTCGAGATCCTGGGGTTCCATCCCGGCCAGGTCCAGGGCGCGCCGCAGGCTCTCCTCCATCCCGCGCACCGCCACCTTGAAGAGCTCCTTGCCGCGCATCTTGATGAAGTGTCCGCGATCCTCCACGGTCTGGTGGCTGGCCGGCAGCAGTGAGCCGCCCGCCGGCACCTCGAGCAGATCTCCGAGCACTCCGTCGCTGTGGATCGACACCGACAGCACCCCTTCCTCCGGCGCGCACGGCCTCAGCACCACCGCCCCCGCCCCGTCGCCGAACAGCACGCAGGTGTTGCGGTCGGTGTAGTCCACGATCCGCGAGAGCTGCTCGACCCCGATCAGGAGCACCGTATCGGCATCGCCGGTCCCGATCACGCCGCGGGCGATCCCGAGGCCGTAGATGAACCCGGTGCAGGCGGCGAACACGTCGTAGGCGGCGGCCCGCTTGGCCCCGAGCTTCGCCTGCACCGTGCAGGCGCACGACGGCAGCACCCGGTCGGGAGTCGTCGTGGCCACGATGAGGTGGTCGATGTCCGCCTCGGTGAGCCGCGCCATCTCGAGCGCCCTCTTGGCCGCGATCAACGCCAGGTCCGAGGAGGCCTGGTCCGGCGCCGAGATGCGGCGCTCCAGGATGCCGGTGCGCTCGCGGATCCATTCGTCGGAGGTCTCGACCATGCTCTCGAAGTCCGCGTTGGTCAGCACCCGGTCGGGGACGTACATGCCGGTGCCCGTGATGGTGGCGCCGCGCACCCCTTCATGCCGCGGAGACATGATCCGCCTGGATCTCTTCCCGGATGTGCTCGTTCACCCGCTCCTCCACGAAGCGAGCCAGCGTCCGTATGGCGCTGCGGAAGGCCTTGGACTTGCTGCTGCCGTGGCCGACGAAACACACCCCGTTGACCCCCAGCAAGGGAGCGGCGCCGTATTCCTCCCAGTCGATCTCGGCCTTGAGCCTCCTCAGCGCCGGAAGCATGAACAGGGCACCCAGGCGCGCCAGAGGGTCGCGGCGCAGCTCCTGCTTGACCTTGTGGACCAGCAGGGCGGCCACGCTCTCGGCGGTCTTGAGCACCACGTTTCCGGTGAAGCCGTCGCACACCACCACGTCGCAGGTGCCGTTGAAGACGTCGCGGCCCTCGACGTTGCCGATGAAGTGGAGGCGCTCGGCGCGGCGCAGCAGCGGAAGCGCCTCGAGCACCAGGTTATTGCCCTTGGTGTCCTCTTCCCCGATCGAGAGCAGCCCGACGCGCGGATTCTCGCGCCCCAGCAGGTAGCGCGCGTACACCGCTCCCATGTGGGCGAACTGGACCAGGTACGACGCCTTGCACTCGGCGTTCGCGCCCACGTCCAGCACCACCGTGCCGCCTCCCGCATTGGGGACGAAGGCGGCGAGCGCCGGGCGCGAGACCGGCTCGAGCCGGCCGAGGCCGAGCAGCGCCGTGGCCACGACCGCCCCGGTGTTGCCGGCGCTGAAGATGGCGTCGAGCTTACCTTGCTTGTGAAGCTGGGTTAGCACCACCAGGGACGACTGGCTCTTCTTGCGCACCGCGAGGGCGGCCTTCTCCGACATCTCGATGCGCTCGGGAGCGTGCACCACGTCGACCTTGAGCCCGTCGGCGTGGAGGCGCTTCAAGGCGGGGCGGATCTCCCCCTCGTTACCCACCAGCGTGACCTCGAACCGCCCCGGCATCTCGCGCAGCGCCAGGACGGTGCCTTCCGCCACCTCGGAGGGACCGAAGTCCCCTCCCATCGCGTCAATCCCGATGCGCGGGATCGAGGCCATCGAGTCGGGCCCTGCCCGCTTACTCACCGCGCGGCGGTACGATCTCTTCGCCGGCGTAGTAGCCGCAGTTGGGGCAGACGCGGTGCGGCTGCTTGGGGCTGCTGCAGTGGCTGCAGGAGCTGAGCGAGGGCGCCTTGAGCTTCCAGTTGGTGCGGCGCTTGCGGCCGCGCGTGCTGGAATGCCGGCGTTTGGGTACTGCCATGGTGGTGCTCCTCCGGGTTCAACGGCTCAGTTATCGGGCGAGAGGTCCGGGTTCTGGAGCCCGCAGCCGCAGAGCCCCTGGTTCAGATCGGCGCCGCACCGAGGACAGAGGCCCCGACATTCCTCGCTGCAGTGCGGAGCCATCGGGACCTCGAGCAGCAACGTCTCGCGGGCCTGCTCGCTCAGGTCCAGGCGCCGCCCGTCATGGAATTTCATGTAATCGTCGCGCTCGAGCTCCTTCTCTTCGAGCCGATACCCGGTGCCCGCGCGTTCCGCGAACACCTCGAAAGGCACTTCGAGGGGCAGCGCGTAACCCTTCAGGCATCGCACGCACTCGACCCACGCCGAAGCTTCGAGCTTGCCACGAACCGATATCCGGTCGCCGCTGCGTTCCACATCGAGAGTTCCCACGACGCACCCGGACCAGCCGTCCGACCGAAGGCCGAGGTCCTCCGGTCGCGACTCCATGCGAACGTGGCTCGGCCCTGAAGGCAGAGCTCCCAGATCAATGGAAAACCCTGACATACAAAATGGGCCCGCCAGCAGGGGACCGTGTTGGGCAACTTAACACAGGGGGGCGGCCCCGTCTAGTCGCCTCGCGGAGCGCGACTTGGCGGCAGCGCCTCGCGGTCGTTCTCGTCATCCTTCCCGCGGCTGGGGTCGCGGCGTTGCCCGCCCGGAGGTGCTCACACGGCTAGCCGGAAGTGATGCTGGCGCTTCGCCGTCCCTCGGGGACCAGCGCTACGGCCCCGAAGAAGTACTTGACCTCCCGCTCGCTGCTCGCGGGGCTGTCGGAGGCGTGCACCGAGTTCATCTGTTTGCTCTCGCCGAACAGCTTCCGAACGGTGCCCGGGGCGGCCTCGGCCGGATCGGTGGCCCCGACCACCTCGCGCAGCCGCGCCACCGCGCCCTCGCGCTCCAGGCACGTGAGGACCACCGGGCCCGAGGTCATGTACTGCACCAGGTCGTTGAAGAACGGCTTCCCCTGGTGCTCGGCATAGAAGACCTGCGCCTCCTCGCGCTTGAGCTGGACCAGTCGGGCCTCGACGACGCGGAAGCCCTGTGCCTCGACGTGGGCGAGGATGCTGCCGATGAGTTGTCGCTTCACCGCGTCGGGCTTGATGATGAACAAGGTGCGTTCGAGCGCCAAGATTCCTCCTCCTGGTTGGATATCCTCGGCCCTCGCTCCTCGTGGAACGACCGGCCAGTACGATCGAGCGGGTCAGCCCGCTCGTGAACGCCCCCGGGTCGCGCGCCGAGGCGCGCGGGCGCTGCCCGACCTCGACCGCGTCCCGGTCCGAGCGCGCGAGCCGCCACGGCGCTTCCCGTTGCGGCTCGCGCCCTGTGCCATCGCCTTCCGTCCCGGCGCCGGCTTCGTCGTGGCGCGCGATCGCGGCGCACGCCGGCGTCCCAGCGCCTCTCCGATCAGCGCCGGGATCTCGGAGGGCGTGCGCGCCACCGGAATGCCCGCGGCCTCGAAGGCCGCCATCTTCTCCGCCGCGGTCCCGCTGCCGCCCGAGATGATCGCCCCCGCATGGCCCATGCGCTTCCCGGGCGGCGCGGTCTGGCCGGC